>DASZKF010000384.1:0-12138 GCA_035947355.1 Pyrinomonadaceae bacterium
CAGCGCCGCAGCGCCGCGCGAAAGCGCCCGCGCGCGCGCCGCAGAGCGCCGTGCGCCCCGCGCCGACCCCGCCCGCGCCCCTGGCCGAGACGGCCCCGTTCGTCAACCGCACGCTGGCGAACGGCCTGGAGGTCATCGTCCTCGAAGACCACTCGGTGCCGCTCGTCACGGTCGAGCTGGCCGTGCGTAACGGCTCGTTCACCGAGCCGCCCGAGTTCAACGGCCTCTCGCACCTCTACGAGCACATGTTCTTCAAGCCGACGCGCGAGCTCTACCTGCGCGAGCAGTATTTGCGCACGATAGACCAGCTCGGAATCGTCTACAACGGCGAGACGCGCGAGGAGCTGGTCAACTACTACTTCACGACCACGTCGCCGAACTTCCCCGTCGCCATGCGCTTCATGCGCGACATGGCCCGCTACCAGACCTTCGACGAGCAGCAGTTCGCCCGCGAGCGCGAGGTCGTCATCGGCGAGCTCGACCGCCACGAGTCGAACCCCTACGGGGCCATCGGCGAGGAGATGAACCGCCGCCTCTTCTACAAGTACCCGAGCCGCAAGCAGCCCGGCGGCAGCCGCGAGACCGTCCGCGCCGCCACCACCGACATGATGCGCGCCATCAAGGAGCGCTACTACGTGCCGAACAACTCGGCCATCGTGGTGACGGGCGACGTCGCGCCCGAAGAGGTCTTCCGGATGGTCGAGGAGCTGTTCGGCCCCTGGCCGCGTGCCGAAGACCCCTTCAAGCGGTTCCCGATAGTCGAGCACCCGCCGCTCGAGAAGAGCGAGGGGGCCGTCATCACCAAGCCGGTGCAGAACGTCGTCGTCCAGATCGGCTGGCACGGCCCCTCGGTCGGCAAGGACGACGCCGGCACCTACGCGGCCGACGTCTTCAGCTTCATCCTCCGCCAGCCCAACTCGCGCTTCCAGCGCGCGCTCGTAGACACCGGGCTGACGACGGCCGCCGGCATCGGCTACTACACGCAGCGCAACACGGGGCCGATCAGCGTCGTCGCGCAGACGACGCCCGACAAGGCGCGGGCCGCCGTGCGCGCCATCTACGAGCAGGTCGAGCAGTTCGACGACCCCGACTACTACACCGACGAGGAGCTGGAGAGCGCCAAGGCGCTCCTCGAAGCCGACGACCTCTACTCGCGCGAGAAGCTCTCGGAGTACGCGCACACGATCAGCTTCTGGTGGTCTTCGACCGGGCTGGACTACTTCCGCGGCTACCTCAAGCGGCTGCGCGCCACGTCGCGCGCCGACATCAGCCGCTACGTCAGGACCTACATCCAGGGCAAGCCGCACGTCGCGCTGGCGCTGATGAACGAGGAGGCGCTGAAGGCTTCGGGGCTGACGGCCGAGGAGCTGGTCGGCGCGGCCCGCGCCGAGGCGAAGGCGGCGGGCCGCTAACGGGGAAAGGCTTTAAGGATGTACACGGTGGTTCAGGAAAGCAGAAGTCTCGCGCGCGGCGCCGCGCCGCTCTGGCTCGCGCTCTCGCTGTGGGCGCTCGCGTTCGCTCCGGCCGCCCCGGCGCAGACGCCCGCGCCCGCTCGCCCCGGACAGGACATCCCCGAGAGCGCGCGCCTCGTCACCGAGTTCGAGGTGAACGGCCTGAGGGTGCTCTTCAAGCGGCGCGAGGGGAGCGCCACGGTCGTCGCCGGCCTCTTCCTGCGCGGCGGCGCGCGCAACGTGACGGCCGAGAACGCCGGCATCGAGGCGCTCATGCTCGACGTGGCGACCGAGGCCAGCGCCGGCTTCCCGCGCGAGCGGATGCGGCGCGAACTCTCGCGCATCGGCACCACGATCAGCTACGGCATCAACTACGACTACTCGGCCCTCACCCTCGGCAGCACGCGCCAGCACTTCGACCGCTCGTGGGAGATTTTCACCGACGCGGCCCTCCGGCCGAGCTTCGCGGCGGACGATTTCGCGCGCGTCAAGAACCGCCTCGTCATCTCGCGCAGCGACGACGAGGACACGCCCGACTCTTACCTGCAGGTCTTGCAGTCGAGGGTCGCCTACGCCGGCCACCCCTACCTCAACGACCCGCGCGGCACGGCCGCCACCGTCTCGCGCTTCACGGTCGAGGACGTGCGCCGCTACCACCAGCAGATGATGCAGACCTCGCGGCTGCTCCTCGTCGTCGTCGGCGACCTCGACCCCGCGGAGTTCCGGCGCAAGGTCGAGTCGTCGTTCGGCAAGCTCCCGCGCGGCGACTACAAGCCCTCGCCCGTGCCGCCGCTCGCCTTCGACGAGTCGGCCGTCGAGGTGACGGCCCGCGCGCTCCCGACCAACTACGTGCAGGGCGTCTTCGTCGCGCCGCCGCTGACCTCGCCGGACTTCTACCCGATGCAGGTCGCCTCGTCCATCCTCCAGAACCGCGTCTTCATCGAAATCCGCGCCCGGCGCAACCTCTCCTACGCGCCCGACGCCTTCCTGCGCGACCAGGGCGCGAACGTCGGCGGCATCTACGTCACCTCGACGGACGCCAACCTCTCGGTGCGCCTGATGCTCGCCGAGATCAGCCGGCTCCAGACCGAGGCCGTCACGCCCGACGACCTGACGGGCGTCGTCCAGCACTACCTGACGCGCCACTACCTCGGGCAGGAGACGAACGCCGCGCAGGCCGGCGAGCTGGCGAAGTACGAGCTGATCGGCGGCGGCTGGCGCAACTCGGCCGAGTTCATCGAGCGGCTCCGAGCCGTCACGCCCGAAGACGTGCGCCGCGTCGCCCGCCAGTACATGCGCAACATCCGCTTCGTCGTCCTCGGCAACCCGCAGAGCATAGACAAGAGCGTCTTCACGGGGCAGGCGGGCGAGTAAGAGAAGGCGGAAGGCAGAAAGCAGAAGGCAGTTTGCAGCCCCGCGAGGGGCGGCCGGAATAAAGCCCAGGTCGTAAGCCCTGGGTTAAGGGCCGCATAAAATTGATAAAGCCCCGGAGGGGCGGCAGATGTTAGAAGGGTCGGCGCAACCGACCGAGCTTCCTGCCGCCCCTCCGGGGCTTGCGTGTTTTTATTCGCCACGTGCCCAGGGCTTACGCCCTGGGCTTTACTCCGGCCACCCCTGACGGGGCTGCACATCGCTCCCGGTGGTTACTTCTCGATCTCCCGCAGAAGCTTCTCGTGGAGGGCCTCGTCGAGGGGCTTGAGGACGCGGGCCTGGGCGTGGGCCGAGGCGCGGTCGCCCAGTTCGTAGTAGGCGAGTCCGAGGTTGTAGTGGCCCTCGGCGAGGTCGGGGCGCAGGCGCACGGCGCGCTCATAGGACTCGCGGGCCTTGTGGTAGTTGCCGGCGTAGTAGTAGGCGTCGCCGAGCTTGTTGAGCGCCTCGTAGGAGTCGGGCTCGAGCCGCAGGGCGTGCTCGAAGGCGCGGATGGCGTCGTGGTTCTTGCCCTGCTTGACCTTGCAGAAGCCGACCTGGAGCCACGCCTCGGCCCGCCGGGGGTTGCGGTTCACCGCGTTCTCGAAGTGGCCGAGCGCGCTCTCGTAGTTTCCGAGCCAGAGCGAGTTGAGCCCGTTCTTGTACCACCAGTCGGCGACCGACTCGGCCGTCCGCCCCACCTTCGCGCGCGACACCAGCTCCTCGAACCTGAGCGGCCTGTCCGTCGCCTTCAGCTCGCCGAAGCGCGACGCGCCGAGCGCGAGGTTGATGTTCTGCCCGTTCATCACGCGGATGGTGACGACGCCGACGACCTGGCCGCGCATGTTGAAGACCGGGCTGCCCGAGTTGCCGTGCGAGATCGGCGCGGTGATCTGGACGATGTGGCCCAGGGAGGGAACCTCGCGCACGGCCGAGACGATGCCGTCCGAGACGGAGCCTTCGAGCCTCAAGGGGTTTCCGATGACGAAGACGCGCTCGCCCTCTTCGGGGACGCCGGGCGCCACGTCGGCGACGCTCGCGCGCTCGGCCGGCATCTCGACGCTCAGCAGCGCCAGGTCGCCCTCCTCGTCCAGGGCCGAGACGCCCGACACGAGGTAGGTCTTGCCCTTGCCCTCGAAGGTCCGCACCTCGGCGCGGGCCGCGCCCTCGACGACGTGGAGGTTCGTCAAGACCTGGCCGGGGCGGACGAAGAAGCCGCTGCCGGTGAGCGCGACCTCGCCGGACGCGTTGTAGGTGATGACGGAGACGACCGCCGGCTTCACGCGGCGGACGAGTTCCGGGAGCGTCTCTTCGGCGGCGGCCCGCGCCGCGAAGACAAAAAGGGCCAGCAGCGCCAAGCATGGGGGAAGCTTGCGTCTCAACATCTCTCGGTTCTCAACATCAGTTTGAGCCGCGTCCTCCGCGGCTCAAAGGAGGGAGTGGTGAACGGGTGAACCCACCGCGCCGCCCGCTTTGGCGACCGGGCCTGGGTGCCCGGCGGCGGCGTAAAGACGATTATGACGGGAAAAATCCGGATGTCAACCATATTGTTGCAAAATTGTGACGGAGGGCGGGGCTTGGGGCTGGGGGCCTATAAAAAGTAGCGGCTTGGGGCTTGGGAGTTGTGCGAGGTGATAGGAGACCAGGGGCGGGATGTTTGTAGCTTAGACGGTTATACGAGATGAAGCTCCGGAGGGGCGGAATGTTCTTCACATTCCGCCCCTCCGGAGCTTCGGGTTTTTACCGGCGCGGGGCTGCAGACATCCCGCCCCTGGCGGGGCTTCCGAACAGGCTCTTAACAAGCCTCCAGCCCCTAGTCTCTAGCCTCTAGCCCCTCGCCTACGGCGCGGTGGTGACGACGGCTTCGCCGTGGGGCGACGTGGCGGCCTCGTCCTCCAGCGTAATCAGGAGGCCGAAGTCGGGCAGCGTCGTCTCGCTCTTGATCTCGGCCTCGTTGCGGTTGCCGGTGTTGACGACCTGGCCGAGCTTGGTGAACTTGTTGTCGGGCGAGACGGCCCACAGCGTGTAGACCTTGCCCGCGGGCGCCTCCTTCAGCTCGTGGAAGCGGGCCGTGATCATCGTCGGGCCGTCCTTGCGCGGCTCGATGTTGAAGTTGACGCGCGAGCCCGTCAGGGCCCCCGCCAGATTAACCTTGATCTGCGTGTCCTCGCCGCGCGCCATGCCGGGCACGTTCAGCATCGGGACGCTGTAGGTCGAGGTCGCGCCGGCCGTCGAGGTCGCGGCCACCTTCTCGCCGACGGGCGCGCCGTCCTCGTGGTCGGTGCTGGCGAGCGGGACGACGGCGAAGCCCTGCGGCACGGTGCTGCGGAAGGCGACCGTGGTGTCAGGCCCGTAGGTCGTCAGGTTGGCGTCGGGCGATAGGAAGATCATGAACTTGTCGAGCGGCGTCGTCAGCGTGTGCGTCACCGCGCCCTCCTTGAACGTCACCGGCCCGAGCAGGGTGACTTTGCCGACGGGGTCGACGGCGTAGACGTTCAGGCTCGAAGTCGTCGTTGGCAGACCCGAAAGGTCGAGCGTGACCATCGTGTGGTCGGCCATGCGCATCACCTTGGCGCGGCCCTTCGCGGTCGAGAAATCGGCGCCGGGCGCGAAGTCCACGACGACCTCCTTCTGCGCCGGGTACTCGATGACCGTCCACGAGCCGTCGGCGTTCTGCACGGCCTGCGTCGTCTGCGTCGTCGTGGTCGTCTGCGTCTGAGCCGGCTGCGTCGTGGTCGTAGTGGTCTGCGTCGTAGCGGGTTGCTGGGTCGTGGTCGTAGTCGGTTGCGTCGGGGTGGTCTGCGCGAGGGCCGCCGCCGATGTCGCGGCGGTCAGCGCGAAGCCTCCCAGGAGACTAATCAAACGTCTGCTCATTTACTCTTTCCCTCCTTCGACTGGATTGGCTATCTATCTTTCCCGTTGATGAATGTCCCGCGCGCGGCGGAACCCGAAAAGATTGGCAACGGGCATGCCGCCGGAGGGAACCCGCGCGCCGACAATGATTTAACAGAATCCCGCCCGCGCCCTTCGCGTGCCGGGCGGAGTGTTACCGTACAAAAAGTGTACGCAAAAAAAGCCGTGACTCGTGAAGAGCAGTCTTCAGTTATCAGTCGTCAGTCATCGGTAAAGACAAGACTGAGAACTGACGACTGATAACTCCTTTCCACGATTCACGGCTTTTCTTTGCTCACGGGGTAGCGGAGCGTGAGGTCGGCGGCGCGCTGGCAGGGTTGGAGGTCGAGTGTGAGGCCGGCGGCCGCGGCCTCGCGGCGCAGGGCGGCGCGCGCGTCGGCGTCCCAGAAGGGCGGGCGCGGGCGGGCTTCGGCGGCGTCGGTCGCGCGCACGACGAGCAGGTAGCGGCCGGGCGCGAGGTTGCGGAAAGCGAACGAGCCGGCGGGCGTCGGGGTCGCTTCGGCGTAGCGCAGCGTGTCTTCGGCGCGCTCGCGCTCGGCGGGCACGAGGTAGACGCGCAAGGCCGCGAAGGGCGGCGCGCCCGGCTCGGCCGCGACGCTCCCGGCGGCCGAGGCCGCGCCGGCGGCGAGTCGGATGGAGAGGCCCGCCAGCCTCTGGCCGCCGACGACCTGTAGCATCGCGCCGGCGGCCGCCCGGCCCGCGGCCGGCGGCGGCTGTATCGAGCGGACGTAGAAGTTCTCGTCGAGCGGCCGCGCCCCCAGGCGGTACGCGCCCGCTTCGAGGTGGCGGAGTGTGAACTCGCCGGCCTCGTCCGGCGACGCCTCGCGCACCTGCGGGCCGCGACGCGGAGGCTGGGCCGGCGTGCCGGCGGCCTTCGGGTCGCCGCGGGCGATGACTAACGTCTCCTGCAAGAGCGGCGCGGCCGCGCGCCCCTTGCATTCCGCGAGCGCGCGCACGGCCTCGGGCGCGGCCTCGGCCGAGACGGTGCCGCTGACAGAGGCGAGCGGCGCGAGCGTCAGCCTCAAGCCCGTCACGTCCGCGCCGCGCACCGAGACGCGCTGCGACGCTGAAGAAGCGCTCACGCCGTCACGCGTCTGCATGCTCGCCAGCACCTCGTAGTCGCCGTCGGCGACGCCCTCGAAGGAGAAGGAGCGGTTAACGTCCTGCGCCCCGACCCAGGCGTGCGCGGCCGGCACGCCTGAGCCGGCGTAGTTGAGGACGACGCTCGCGCCCTCGCCCGGCTCGCCCGCCGCGGCCGCCCCCGTCGGCGCGAGCGTGCCGGTGACGCGGTGGCCGCGCTCGTCCCGGTAGCGTATGTCCACGCCGGCCGTCTCCTGCCCGGCGCGCACAGAGACCTCGGCCGCCGTGTCGCGCGTGCCCGAAGGGTAGAAGGTCGGCGCGTTGCCGTCGTAGGGCGAGACGTAGCCCCAACGCTGCGCGCCGCCGCCCGCGGCGACGACGTAGGTGCCCGGCGGCAGCCCGTAGATTCGGTAGACGCCGCGGTCGTCCGTCTGATCTTCGTTGCTAAAGTTCCAGGAAGAGGCGGCCGGGCGTCCCTCGTGGTCGCGCACGCGGAAGGCGCGGACGGAGAGGGCGGCGAGCGGCGCGCCGGCCGCGTCGGTGACGACGCCCGTGACGACGCCGCCGCGCAGCATCCGCATGACGACGAAGTCGCCCGGCCGGTAGGCTTCGACGGCCGAGAGCTGTTCGGGGTCCGGGACGTAGCCGGGCGCGGAGACGCCGACGTGATAGACGCCGGGTTCGAGGCCCGGCGCGACGAAGTTGCCGCCGTCGTCGGAGACGACGACCCGCGGCCGGGAGGGCTGCCTGACAGAGCCCCTGGGCGTGACGAAGACCGTGACCTGCGCCAGCGGCTCGCCGCCCTCGCCGACGACGCGCCCCGAGATAGAGCCGCGCGCGCCCCTCGCCGGCCGCGCCGCCGCCGGCGCGCGCCCCTCCTGCGCGAGCGCCGCCGGCGCAAACGCGGGCCACGCGACCAACACGCCGCAAACGAGCGCGAGTCTGGAGAGGGCCGTCGAGGTGCGCACGTTCATCCGACTAAGTTTCGAGTTTCGGGTTTCGAGTTTCGAGTTAAAGACAACTTCGGGTTGAATCTTTCAAGCTCAAACACGCGAACTCGAAACTCGAAACCCGAAACTCGAAACTTCATCTATTGCCGGCGCTGAGGTCGAGCGTGAGGGTGACGGTGGCCTCGCCGTTCTCCGGCACCGTGACGGGGACGCGCGGCCCCTGCTGGCGCGGCCCCTGGGGCGTGAAGACGCGCGCCGCGAACTCGTAGTCGCCGGCCGACAGTCCCTCCATCACGAAGCGGCCGCGGGCGTCGGCCTCGGCGCCTTTCCCATAGCTGCCCCCGCCGAACGGCTCCGCGCTGCCCGCGCGGCGCGCGAAGACGACGAGGCGCGCCTCGGGCGCGAGCGCCCCGTTCGAGAGGTTGACCTGCCCGCGCACGACCGAGTTGCCGTAGACGAGGACGACGCGCACGCCCGCGACTTGCGCGCCGTCGCCGACCTCGACGCCGTCGCGCGCCTCCGTGCCGTTGACCTCGACGCGCGCGAAGGTGAGGCCCGGCACCTGCGGCCAACCGAGGCCGAAGCGGAGCTTGCCGGGCCGCAGGCCGGTGAGGCGGAAGCCGCCGTCCGGCCCCACCGCAGCCTGCGCGTGGCTCGGAGCGCCGAGCGCGGAGGTCGCCTCGACGTGGCCGAAGAGCTTGACCTGCCGCAGCAGGCGCGCGACCCTCGCGGGGTCGGTTGAGCCCTCGATGTGGACGACGCCGGAGACGGTGGCGGCCCGGCGTAGTCTCACCTCCAGCCCGCTCACGTCCGCGTCGTCCACTTCGAAGGTGACGGCGTCGCTGTAGAAGTCCGAAGGGGCGCCGTCGGCCGGCGCGGCGAAGACGGCGTAGCGGCCGGGCGCGAGATTCTCGATGAGGAACTCGCCGCGCGCGTCCGCGGTTATCCCGTACTCGAACATTCCGAGTTGCTGGGCCTCGCCTTCGAGCGGGCCGAAGCCGAAGGTCACGCCGGGCGCGGGCCGCCCGTCGGCCGAGACGAAGCGCCCCGAAGCCCTGTACGTCTTCATGGGCTGCCCGAGCGTGATGTCCACGTCGGTCGCCTCGCCGCCGGCCGCGACCTCGACGACGCGGGCCTGGGACTCCTCGGCCGCGGCCGGGTGGAAGGTGCGGCGGTAGTAGCGGCCCGAGCGGCCCGTGCGGGCGAGGCCCGCCGCGCCGTCCTGCCCGACGCTGACGCGGTAGCGGCCGGGCGGCAGCCCGTAGACGCGGTAGATGCCGCGGTCGTCCGTGATGTTGTTGCGCGGGAAGAAGAAGGTCTCGGTGCCGGGCGGCGGCGGGTCGGCGGGGGTGATGTAGACCTGCTCGCCGACGAGCGGGCGGCCGTCGGCGTCCGCGACGCGGCCCGTGATGACGCCGCCGCGCGTGAGACGGAAGTCGAAGCCCTCGACCGTCTCGCCGGCGTCGAGCGTGAGCGGGCGTCCGGGCGGGTAGCCGCCGCCGCCTTCGAGGACGAAGACCGGGGCGACCGGCGTCAACTGGTAGCGGCCGGGCGGCGCCCCCGTGATGCGGTAGCGACCGTCCTGATCGGTCTTGGCGCGCAAGGCCGTGCGCAGGCCGCCGCCGGGTGTGTGCACGAGCAGCGCGACGGCGACGCCCGCCAAGCCCTTCTCGCCGTCGGTGACGCGCCCCTCGACGGCGGCCGGGGCCTCCTTGGCGGCGGGTGTCTGCGCGAGGGCGGTGCGCGCGCCCGCGCCGCACACCAGCGCGGCGAGCAGGGCGAAGGCGGCACGTGCGGGCGCGTTCCTCATCTCTCTCGTCCCCTCGCGCCGGAGCGTAAACCACGCCCGGCGGCGCGCGCAAGCGCGGCTCAAGTTTCGGGTTACGAGTTTCGGGTTTCGAGTTCGGTCGGCGTGAGTTGGATGGCTCAGGGCGTGCCGCCCGAACTCGAAACTCGTAACTCGTAACCCGAAACTTTAGTCCTCGGTTGCGGCGGCGCGGCCGGCGTCTCTATAATCCGCCTTCCAGTAACTCTCCCGCGCCCGCTCTCTTGGTAATCGCTGCCGCCTTCGCCGTGCGGCCCGAACGGAGGTTTCGATGAGAAAGGTTTCCCTGCTGCTGGCCCTCCTGGCCCTCCTTCAGCTCTCGGGTGTGAACGTGATGGCACAGACCAACAGCGCCATGTCAGCCGGCGTGCCGGCCGCGCCCGTCGCCAAGAAAGTCCCCCGGACCGTGACCGTCCACGGCGAGACTCTGACCGACGAATACTTCTGGATGCGCGAGAAGACCAACCCCGAGGTCATCTCGTACCTCGAGGCCGAGAACGCCTACACCGAGGCCGTGATGAAGCCGACCGAGCGGCTCCAGGAGAAGCTCTACAAGGAGATGCTCGGCCGCATCAAGCAGACGGACGTCAACGTCCCCTACCGCGAGAACGGCTACTTCTACTACTCGCGCACCGTCGAGGGGCAGCAGTACCCGATCTACGCGCGCAAGAAAGGCAGCCTCGACGCGCCAGAGGAGGTCACGCTCGACCTCAACGAGCTGCACAAGGGCCACAAGTACACGGCCCTCGACACCTACTCGGTCTCGGACGACGGCCGGCTCCTCGCCTACTCGATAGACCACAGCGGCTACCGCGAGTACGTCCTCAAGATCAAAGACCTCTCGACCGGCAAAGACCTCGCCGACGAGTTCGGCAAGGTCACGACGGCCTTCTGGGCCACCGACAACCGGACGCTCTTCTACGTCACCGAGGACGCGGCCAAGCGCCCGCACAAGGTCTTCCGCCACGCGCTCGGCGACCCGAAGGAGAAGGACACGCTGGTCTACGAGGAGAAGGACGAGCTCTACCGCGCCCACGCCTTCCGCACGCGCAGCCGCGGCGCGATCCTCTTCCAGTCGCAAAGCTCCGACACGACCGAGTACAGCTTCGTCCCGGCCGAACGGCCCGCCGAGTCGCCGCGCGTGGTCGTCCCGCGCCGCAAGGAGCACGAGTACTACGTTGACCACCACGGCGACCGCTTCTTCATCCTGACGAACGACCGCGGCCGCAACTTCCGCCTCGTCACCGCGCCCGCCGCCGACCCGCGCGCGGAGCACTGGGCGGAGGTGATCGCGCACCGCCCCGACGTGATGCTCGAAGAGATCGAGATGTTCGCCGACTTCTACGTCGTCGCCGAGCGCGACCGGGGCCTGCAAAAGCTTCTCATCACGGACGCGAAGACCGGCAAGTCGCACCATCTGCCGTTCACGGAGCCGGTCTACAGCGTCTCGTCGAGCACCAACCGCCAATTTAAGACCGACCTCTTCCGCTACAACTACCAGTCGCTCGTCACGCCCTCGTCGGTCTACGACTACGACGTGAAGACGAACAAGAGCACGCTCCTCAAGCAGCAGCCCGTGCTCGGCGGCTACGACCCGAAGCAGTACGAGTCGGAGCGCGTCCACGCCGTCGCCTCGGACGGGACTAAGATTCCGATCTCCGTCGTCTACCGGAAGGGCTTCAAGCGCGACGGCTCGCACCCGCTGCACCTCTACGCCTACGGCTCCTACGGCTACCCGTCGAACGTCTCCTTCAGCACGAACCGCCTCTCGCTGCTCGACCGCGGCTTCGCCTATGCCGTCGCGCACATCCGCGGCGGCGGCGACCTCGGCAAGCCCTGGTACGACGAGGGCAAGATGATGAAGAAGAAGAACACCTTCACCGACTTCATCGCCGCGGCCGAGCACCTAGTGAAGGAGAAGTACACCTCGAAGGAGCGGCTGGTGATTTCGGGCGGGTCGGCGGGCGGCCTCCTGATGGGCGCGGTCACGAACATGCGCCCCGACCTCTTCCGCGTCGTCCTCTCCTACGTCCCGTTCGTGGACATGATTAACACGATGCTCGACCCCTCCCTACCGCTCACCATCCAGGAGTACCTCGAATGGGGCAACCCGAACGAGAAGGAGGCGTACCTCTACATGAAGTCGTACAGCCCGTACGACAACATCAGGGCCACCAGCTACCCGGCGATGCTCGTCCGCGTCTCGCTCAACGACAGCCAGGTGCCCTACTGGGAGGGCACCAAGTACGTGGCGAAGCTGCGCGCGACGAAGACCGACAAGAACGTCCTGCTGCTCAAGGCCAACATGGGCGCGGGCCACGGCGGGGCCTCGGGCCGCTACGACGCGCTGCGGGACGCGGCCTTCGACTACGCCTTCATCCTCTCGCAGTTGGGGATTAACAACTAGCAGACGGCGGCCTCTACCCCGGAGCGCGGTGCGGATCAATCCACCTCCAGTTTAGAGGCGGGCCACGCCCGCCGGCTCAGCCTGCGATGTAACTTGAGCCGGCGG
>DASZKF010000385.1:0-9467 GCA_035947355.1 Pyrinomonadaceae bacterium
AACCGGCGGGCGAGCTGGCGTTGCGAGCCCTCGCCCTCGTCGTAGGCCCGCGCGATCTTGGCGCAGAGGTCGGGGGAGTAGGCTTTCATGCGGTGACTCTACTCCCTCGTTGGCTTACAGCCAACTGAAAACCGCTCTAAACAAGATTGCGGATTGGGGGTTGCGGATTGCGGAGTTAATGACGCGAGCGTCATTAACTCCGCAATCCGCAACCCCCAATCCGCAATTATTTTCTCGGCGCGGTGCGTCTACGTTAACGCGCGGGGGCCGGGGCTTGGTTGCGGCGCATGGCGTTGGGGTCTATGCGCGGGGCCTCGCGCGCGCCCTCTTCGGCCTTGAAGTACGGCTCCTCCTTGAAGCCGTAGAGCTTGGCCGCGATGACCATCGGGAACTGGCCGCGCGAAGTGTTGTAATCCTGTATCGCGCGGTTGTAGTCCTCGCGCGCGACGTTGATGCGGTTCTCCGTCCCCGCCAGTTCGGTCTGCACGTTGCGCCACAACTCGTTCGACTGCAACTGCGGGTAAGCCTCCTGCAAAGAGAGCAGCCGGCCGAGCGTGCCGCCGAAGCTGTTGGCCGCTTCGATCACGGCCTGCCTCTGCTCCGGCGTCTTGTCGCCGCCCTCGCCCTGCGGCTGCGCGTTCGTCGCGTTCAGCAGCCGCGAGCGCGCCTCGGCGATCTGCCCGAAGACCTCCTGCTCCTGGATGCCCGCCGACTGCGCGGCGGCCACCAAGTTGGGTACCAGGTCGGCGCGGCGCTGGAGGCGGCTCTCCACGTCCGCCCAGCTCCGCCTCACGTTCTGCTGCTTCGTGACCAGCGTGTTGTAACCGCACCCGCTGCCCGCGAGCGCCGCGAGCGCGACGACGGACAGCAGCATAAGCCTTCTCTTGTTCATCAACATCCTCCTCAACTCCGGACGGTATGGCCGTCGAAAACCTCCTGTTAAAGTTACCTTGAGCCGGAGACGGCGACGCGGTCGACCGCCCCGATGACGCGCTCGATCTGTTCCATGTAGGACGCGAAGAGTTCGTTGGCCTCGGCCTCGTCGAGCTCGTCGCCGCCGGCCTCGCCCCGCAGCGCCAGGACGCGCTCGAAGGTCTCGGCGTCGAGCCCGAGCAGCCGGACGGCCGCGCGCACGCGCTCGCGCCTCGTGACCGGCGGCGTCTCGCCGTGCAGCATCAGCACGGCCGAGAAGAGCGCGGCGAAGCTCTTCAGGCTGTCGGCCATCAAATCCTGGAGGCGGCGCGCCGAGGTCGAGGCCGGGATGTAGAGCCGGCGCAGTTGGATGAGCTTGCTGCGCAGCTCGTACTCGGTCTGGTGGCGCAGGTTCACGTCCGAGAACTCGAGCGTCTCGAAAGGGTCGCGCCCGTAGAGCACGACGCGCGCCCGCTCCATCTCGTGGAACTCGATGGGGAAGACGTCGGCCGCGTCGCGCAGCTCCGCGAAGGTGAAGTAGACGGGCAGCGGGTGGCCGAGCCGCTGCCACTCGCGCACCGGGGCCTGCGACAGCCGCAGGTCTTCGGGCGTGATGCGGTGGAGCGCGATCAGGATGTTGTAGTCCGACTGCAGGCGCACGAAGTCGCCCGCCGCCGCCGACCCGTACAGCACCACCGACGCGAGGTTGTCGCCGTGCGCCGCCTTCAGATCGCCGACTAGGTGCTTGAAAGCCTCCTGCGCCACCGTGTTAGCCATCACTCACTCCCGGAATGATGAATGCGGAATGATGAATGATAAATGTGAAGTACGCTGCCTCTTATCATCCAAGGTGTCTTTAATTCATCATTCCGCGTTCATCATTCATCATTCCTCCTACCAGTCTCCGCCCGCGCCGCCGCCGCCGAAGTCGCCGCCGCCGCCGAAGCCGCCGAAGCCTCCGCCGCCCCAGCCCGAACTGCTGCCGCCACCCCCGCCGCCGAAGCCGCCCCAGCCGCTCGAGCTGCCGCGGCCGCCGCCGAGCGAGCTGAAGATGTTCGCGAGCAGGAGCGCGTTGAGAAGCCCGCCGCCGCCGCCCCACCCGCCCCGGCCCCCGCGCCCGCCGCGGCCGCGGCCGCCTATCGAGAGCAGGAGCAGGCCGACGACCGCCGCGAGGCAGCAGCACGCGCCGAGGCCGAGGCCGCCGCCCTGCCGCACCCGCGTGCGCGGCTCGCGCCTGGTGCGGGCGGGCGGGCGGTATGCCTGGCCCTGGTTGACGCCGGTGAGCGTGAAGCCCTGCTTCTCGGCGAGCGTCGCCGCGAAAGTCTGCACGGCGTCCGTCAGCCCGCGCCCGTAATCGCCGGCCCGGAACGGCTCGCGCAGCTTCTGGCGCAGGATTTCGCCGATCAGGCCGTCGGGCAGGTCGCCTTCGAGGTGGCGGCTGACCTGCATGAAATACTTCCGGTCGTTGACCGCGACGAGCAGAATCGCGCCCTTGCTCTGCGCCTCCTTCGTTCCGATGCCCCAACCGCGCGCGACCGACAGCGTGTAGTCGAAGATGGGCGTGTCGCCCGTCGTCGGCACGGTCACGACGGCGAACTCGATGCCGCCCGCGTTCTTCAACTCCTCGAGCAGAGCTTCGAGGCGCTCCTCCGTCGCCGGGTCTATGACGTTCGCCGTGTCGTTGACGTAGCCGGTCGGCGGCCCGAGCGGCGACTGCGAGTAGGCGCGCGGCTCGCCCTGCGCGCGCGCCGCCCCGGCCGCGGCCAGCAGGCACACGGCGGCGAGCAGTGCTACCGGCGTCGTGGCGTGTCTGCGCTTCATGTGTGCCAGAATGATAACAGTCGTACGCTTATACGAAAAATTCGACGGCGCTGTTTTCCGCCCCCACCTCAGCCTTCGAGCAGCAGGTGCAGCGCGTAGAAGAGCGCGACGCCGACGAAGACCACGAGCGACACGAGCGGGTTCTTCTCGCCGAGGTGGTTGACCTCCGGGATCAGGTCGCTCGCTGCCACGTAGAGAGTCACCCCGGCCGAGAAGGGCAGGGCGTAGAGCACCGCCTCCTCGACCCGCGCCTGGAGTAGCGCCACGCTCAAGACCCCGGCCAGTGTCGCCGCGCCGATGATTAAAGTCGCGCCGACGGCCCGCCTCGCCGTCCGCCCCGAAGCCAGCATGATCGAGGCCGCCGTGAACCCCTCCGGCACCTTATGCAGCAGCACCGCGATGAAGACCAGCAGCCCGGCCTTCCTGTCCACCACGAAGGCCGAGGCCACCGACGCGCCGTCGAAGAAGGTATGAATCGAGAGGCCGCCGATGGCCGTGTAAGCCGCCGAGGGGCGCACGACGGCCTCCGGGTGCGTCTCCTCGCCGAAATGGAAGTGCGGCGCGACGGTGTGTTCAAAAAAATGTACGAGGAGGTAGCCCCCCAGCAGCAGCGCCATCGCCCGCAGGACGCCGCCGCCCGCCTCCCCGGCCACCCCCGTCCGCGCCGCCCACAGGCCGACCACCTCCGGCACGATCTCTATGAAGATGGCCGCCAGCATGAAGCCCGCCCCCAGCGCCACCAAGTACCTGAGAAAACTTCGGCTGCGGGCGAAAGTGCCTGGGCGCGCCAGAAGCAGCCCGCCCAAGACGTTCGCCAACGCCACGAGGCCGCCGAAGAGGAGGAGTTCGCCTAGATTCATCCTGAAGGGCGTCGCCGCCCGTGCTGTCTCAAAATTTTACGACTTGGCGGCACTATACAGGATAGACGGGGGCTTGGCTACGGGTCGCTTAAAGGGGTTACACCAAATCGTGCTTAAAAATCTCGATTTGACAGTGTTTTTGCTCTTGACATGCTTAAGCAGTCGGGCGTACTATGCGCGGCGGGTGGTCAAAAGTGGCTAAAAGTGGGCTGGTGAGAGCAGCTTGCCGCCGAAGGTTAGAGTTTCACTTGAGGTTTTAAGCAGCCACCGCCCCGCGCGCCCGCCGCAAAGCCTATGCTGAGAGGAAATTACACGGCGCGCATGGATTCCAAGGGGCGTTTGAAAATCCCGACCGCCTTCCGGCGCTATATAGAGGACAAGTACGGCGCGAGCGTGTACGTCACGAGCCTGACCGGTGAATGCGCCCGAATATACCCTCTGCCGGAGTGGGAGTCCATCGAGCAGCGGCTGGCGCTTTTGCCCTCGATGGACCCGGCGCGGCGCAAGTTCCTTGACCGGGCCAACTACTACGGCCAGCAGGCGGAGGTAGACGGCCAGGGGCGCGTCCTCATCCACCCGCTGCTCCGTAAGGCGGCGGGCGTCATGGGCGACGTGGCCGTCCTCGGATATTTGACATACCTGGAAGTTTGGGAACTGGAGCGTTTCGAGCGGCGTCTCCTCTCCGACCCGTACACGGAGGAGGACGAGGCGGCAATCGCGCGGCTCGGAATCTGAAGAAAGTGCAGAGTGCTGGATGCGGAGTGCGGGGTTAACAATCAATTCGGTTCGCTCATCACTCGTCACTCATCACTCGTCACTTTCTTCTGAGACCACGGGGCGGTGGTGATGGCGGAGCCCGGAGGGGGGCCGGGCACGCCCCATCGCCCCGTGTTGCTACTTGAGACGGTCGGGTGGCTGGCCCCGGAGCGCGGCGGGCTCTTCGTGGACGCGACGCTCGGCCTCGGCGGGCACAGCGAGGCGATCCTCGAAGCCGGGCCCGCCGCGCGGGTGCTCGGCATAGACCGCGACCGCGAGGCGCTCCGGCTGGCCTCCGAGAGGCTGGCGCGCTTCGGAGCGCGCTTCCGCGCCGCGCACGCCGACTACCGCGAGATCGAACGGGTGATGCGCGAGGCCGGCGAGACGGAAGCGGCCGGCGTCCTCGCAGACCTCGGCGTCTCCTCGCTCCAGCTCGACACGACCGCGCGCGGATTCAGCTTTCGCCACGAGGCGCCGCTCGACATGCGGATGGACGCCGAGGGCGAAGAGGAGACGGCGGCCGAGCTTCTGGCGCGGCTCCCCGAAGAAGAGATCGCGCGGATCATATACGAGTACGGTGAGGAGCGGCGGTCGCGTCGCATCGCCCGCCGCATCGTCGAGAGGCGCGAGGCCGGGGAGCCGGTAAAGACGACGGGCGAGCTGGCCGAACTGGTCGCCCGCGCCGTCGGCCACAAGAGAGGCGACCGCATCCACCCGGCGACGCGGACGTTCCAGGCCCTGCGCATCGCCGTCAACCGCGAGCTCGAAGGGCTCGACGCCTTCATCGAGGCGGCCGTCGCTCTTTTACAAACGCAAGGACGCCTCGCGGTCATCAGCTTCCACTCGCTGGAGGACAGGGTCGTGAAGCGTACGCTGCGCCGACTCGCCGGGCACTGCGAGTGCCCGCCGCGCCTGCCGGCCTGCGCGTGCGGCGCGCGCCGGGCGGTGGAGATTCTGACGCGCCGCCCCGTCGCCCCCACCGAACGCGAGGTCGAAGAGAATCCGCGCGCGCGCAGCGCCAAGCTGCGCGTCTGCGAGAAGCTGTAAAGCCGCCGCGGCCGCCCGGCCGCCTCACTCCCGGTTCTTTCGACGCCCGAAAACCTTTGCCGTCTGGCCCGAGGCTGAAGCCGATGAGAAGAGTGCCCCAGCAGTACCCGAACCCTTACGTCCGCCGCGAGCGCGACCCGCGCGCCTTCCGCCGCCAGCTCTGGCTGCTGGCGGGCTGCGTGGTTCTGGCCGGGGGCTTCGTCTTCGCGGTGCGGCAGCAGATCAAGGCCGTCGAATACGGCTACCGCACGGAGGCTTTGCGGCGCGAGCGCGAGGCGCTGCTCGACGAGCAGCGGCGGCTCCGGCTGGCGCTCGAAGAGATCATCGCCCCGACCCGCCTGGAGCCGGCGGCGCGCGAGCTGGGGATGCAGCCGGCGCGGGCCGCGCAGCTCGAAGCGAGCGCCGCGCCCGGTGCCCAAACGTCCGGCGCGCACGCCTTCGTCGGCGCGGCCACGGCCGCGGCCGCGATCCGCCGCTAGGGCGCCGGGAGGAGGAAGAGAGTTTCCCGAACGCGCCCGCCCTCTCTCCCGTCCGGCCGGGCGCGGCCGCGGCCGTCGCCGGTCCGCGAGTCCGTTGAGAAGGCCGTCGCACGTTATGCCTGAACGCTACGGATCGGATCAAACATTACGTCCCGACACTTCACGGCGTCGCGCGTTAGTGGTCGCCGTTTTTCTTTGCGCGTGGATGCTGGTCGTCGGCGGGCGGCTCGCCTACTTGCAGACCTCGCAGCACGAGTGGCTCGCCGAGCGCGCGCGCCGCCAGCAGGTCAGCGGCGCGACGCTCGCGCCCGTGCGCGGCCTCATCCTCGACCGGAAGGGCAACGAGCTGGCGCGCACCATTGACGTCGAGACCTTCTTCGCCGTGCCGGAGGAGGTCGAGGACGCGGGCGGCGCTGCGGAGCGCCTCGCGCCCGTGCTCAAGCTCGACGAAGTCGCGCTGGCCGTGCGGCTGCGGCAGGCGAAGGCGGACGGCCGACCCTTCCTCCTGCTCGCGCGCAAGGTGAGCGACGAGCAGGCGCGGGCCGTCGCGGCGCTCGGTCTGAAGGGCGTCTACTCGATGCAGGAGCCGAAGCGCCGCTACCCGAACGGCGCGCTCGCCGCGCACGTCATCGGCTTCGTCGGGATGGACGACGAGGGCCTGGCCGGCATCGAGCAGGTCTACGACGCCGCGCTGCGCGGCGAGAAGGGCAGCCTCGTCGTTGACCGCGACGCCAGGCGCCGCGCGTTCGAGAGCGCGGGCGAGGCGGCCACGGACGGGCGCACCTTGGTGCTGACGATTGACCAGAACGTGCAGTACCTCGCCGAGCGGACGCTGCTCGAAGCGGTCGCGCGGGCGCGCGCCAGGTCGGGCGCGGCCGTCGTCCTCGACCCGCGCACGGGCGAGATTCTGGCGCTCGCCAACGCCCCGGCCTTCGACCCGAACGAGGCGGCCGAAGCCCCGCCCGAGGCGCGCCGCAACGACGCGCTGCAAAACATCTACGAGCCGGGCTCGACCTTCAAGATCGTCGCCTACTCGGGCGCGCTCGAGGACGGGAAGACGAAGCCCGACGAGAGGATTGACTGCCTCGGCGGCGGCATCACCGTGGCCGGCCGCTTCATCCGCGACCACACGCCCTACGGCACCCTGACGACGACCGAGGCGCTGGCGAAGTCGTCGAACGTCGCGGCCATCAAGCTCGGAATGCGGCTCGGCAACGAGCGGATGTACGAGTACATGCGCCTGTTCGGCTTTGGCGCGAAGACGGGCGTCGAGCTGCCGGGCGAGACCGGAGGGCTCCTGCGGAAGGTCAAGAGCTGGCACGGCAGCTCCATCGGGTCGCTCTCCATCGGGCAGGAGATCGGGGTGACGCCCGTGCAGATGGCGGCGGCGTTTGCGGCCATCGCCAACGACGGCGTGCGCGTCGCGCCGCACCTCGTGCGCGAGGTGCGGGACGCCGAGGGGCGCGCGACGGAGCGCGCCGAGCCGGAGTCGCGCCGCGTCGTGAGCGCCGAGACGGCGCGCGCCGTGCGCGGGATGCTGGAGATGGTGACGCTCAAGGGGACGGCGAAGCGGGCGCAGCTCGACGGCTACACGGCCGCGGGCAAGACGGGCACGGCGCAGAAGATAGACCCGCAGACGCGCGCCTACTCCAGGACGAAGCACGTCGCGTCGTTCGTCGGCTTCGCGCCGGTGGAGAACCCTTCGGTCGTGATCGCCGTCGTCATAGACGAGCCGGTCGGCGCCTACCACGGCGGCGACGTGGCCGCGCCCATCTTCCACGACATCGCCGAACAGATTCTCCCCTACCTCGGCGTCGCGCCCGACGAAGCGCCCGAGGCGAGGCCCGCCCGGCTCGTCGCGCGCGCCGCGAAGGACGACGCGGCGGCGGAAGAACATGAAGGAGTCGCCGCCGCGGACGCCGCCGTGAGTCTCCCGGAGGCGCAGCCTCGCGGTGGCGAAATCCGCGAGGTGGTCTACGCCCCGGCGGGCGACCGGGCGCTGTTGATGCCCGACCTGCGCGGCCACAGCGTCCGCGACGTGGCCCGCGTCTGCGCGCAGCTCGGCCTCGAACTCGAAGCCCGCGGCGAGGGCCGCGCGGTGCGGCAGACCCCTTCGGCCGGCGCGCGCGTCGAGTCGGGGCAGGGCGTCCGCGTCGAGTTCGGCCGGAGCGACTGAAAAAGAGTTATCAGTTATCAGTTGTCAGTTATCAGTAAAGACAAAGGCGGAGATTTAAAGCTGATAACTGACAACTGATAACTGATAACTGATAACTCTTTGGCCCCGGGACGGTGAGATGAGGAAGCAGAAGGCGCTGACGAGTCCCCCGCACGGCGAGGGGCAGAACGGAGCGGAGATGAGGAGGAGGAGGATTGCCGACTGCCGCGAACGTTTGCGCCGGAAGCGCGCGGCGCGCAGAATAGCCGAACGCGCCTCCCCACAATTCGGAGCCCTGACGGCCGAGGGGCCGGAGACGGCTACCCTCGTCGTCGCCTTCGAGACGCGGGGCGGGGAGACCTGAGAGGGCCGGCCCGTTCCCGTGGCGCGTGGGGTTGCGGACGCGAATCCTGTGCGCTGGAGGGAGACCGGGCGTGAAACTCGGGGCTGCCAAAGATTTGATGCGCGCCTCTGCGGAGGCGGGCCGGGAGTTCTTTGACAAGGAAATACAAGGCTTTTCCATTGACTCGCGGTCGACCGCCGGGGGCGAGCTGTTCTTCGCGCTCTCGCCCGAGGACTACCGGCGGCACTGCTTCACGGCCGCGTCCTTCGCCGACGCGCACCGCTTCATCCCCGAGGCGCTGGCGCGCGGGGCGGTCGCGGCCGTGGCCCGCGCCGAGCGCGCCCGCGGCGACGAGGAGCTTCGGCCCTACGCCGACCGGCTCCTCCTCGTCGAGGACGTGATCGCCGCGCTGCAACACCTCGCGCGCGGCGTCATAGACGCGTGGGGCGGCCCCGTCGTCGGCATCACGGGGAGCGCCGGCAAGACGACGACGAAGGACTTGACCGCGCACGTCCTCGGCGTCTCGGGCCGGAGGGTCTTGCGCAGCCGCAAGAACTTCAACAACGAGCTGGGCGTCGCCCTCTCGGTCTTGCAGATGGAGTCGGGCGGGGCGCGGCCCGCGGAGTTCGACGTGGCCGTCCTCGAGATGGGCATGTCGATGCCCGGCGAGATCGCGCGGCACTGCCACGTGGCGCCGCCTGACGTGGCCGTGTTGACTAACGTCGCGCCCGTGCACCTCGAATTCATGGGCACGGTCGAGGCCATCGCGGCCGGCAAGGCGCAGCTCGTCGAGGGCCTCAAGCCGGGCGGGACGGCGGTCTTAAACGCCGACGACGAGCGCGTCGCCGCGATGCGCTCGAAGCACGCGGGGCCGGTCGTCACCTACGGCGTCGAGAAGCAGGCCGACGTGAGGGCGACCGAGGTCGAGGCCGTCGGCGTCGGCCTCAGCCGCTTCCGGCTGCGGGCCGGGGGCGACGAGGCCGAGGTCTTGCTGCCGATGCACGGCCGCCATAACGTCCTGAACGCGCTGGCGGCGGCCGCGGCCGCGACCCGCTTCCGGATAGGGGCGCGGGAGATCGCCGGGGCGCTGCGGA
>DASZKF010000386.1:0-6441 GCA_035947355.1 Pyrinomonadaceae bacterium
GTTAAAACAGTACAGCGAGCGGGTTGAGCTTCACCGACACTCAACCCGCCCGCTACCGCTCGCGGTACTGTTTATGGCCCGCCTTGAATTCGGAACCCGAAACTTTTTATTCCACGACGACGCGGTCGGTCGCGCCGCGGCCGAAGGTCTCGGGGTGGTACATCTCCTCGGCCTTCGGGGGCGGGACGACGAAGGCGCCGGGCGTGGTCGCGCGGGCGAAGTAGGTGTAGTCGTAGACGCCCTCCCAGAGGAGCGAGGCGAAGGCTTCGGCCCGCTCGTCGCGCAGGTTCTGGTGCTCGTACCACTGACGCCACCACCACCAGCCGCGGCCCGCGCTCTCGGCCCGCGCCTCTTGCGGGACACTCCCGGTGACGGCGAGCGCGGGGTTTAAGGCTTCGAGCCCGGCCGGCAGAGGGTCTGTGAGCGCGACGTGGTAGCGGCGCGCGGGGGCGACGAGCGTGAGGCGCACGCGGACCTTCGCGCCCGAGCGGATGCGCCAAGTCCCGTCGGGGTCGCGCCGCACGTCTTTGGCGTCGTCCGCGCCCTCGTAGACGCGCTCGACCGTAAACCCGTAGTCGGCCGCCTTCAGCTTTAGGTCGCTCGGCGCGTAGCGCAGGCCGACGCGGTAGTAGAGCCGGCCCGCGCCCTCCTTGCTGATGACGAGGTTCTGCGCCCCGCCCCGCTCGGCGAGGTGGCGCATCGGCACCTCGAACTGGCGGCGCTCGGTCGAGCGGCCGCGGAACGCCTGCTCGCCCGCGTAAGCCTGGCCGAGCCACGCCCGCGCGACGAAGTCCGGCGTCGTCTTCTCGTAGGTGTTGAAGTAGCGGTCGAGCGCGAGCAGCACGAAGACGTTCTCCTGCGTGTTCTCCCAGCGCCCGCGCTTGCGGTGGGCGAGCAGGCCGCGCACGACCTTCGGGATCAGGTCGCTCGCGGGCTGGTCGGTGATGAGCGCGTCGAGGATGACGGCGTCGGTGCGCCGGCTCGAATGGAGCAGGAGGTACTCGGCGTCGCCGTAGGAGGTCGTGAAGTGCGCGGCCCCGGCCGTCTCCTCGGCCCGGTTGTTCAGGTGACGGCGGACGGCCTCGACCTCGGCCGCAGACCGCGCGTCGCCCGAGAGCACCGGCAGCAGCCAGCCGACGGCTTCGAGCGGGAGCTTATCCAGGCCGACCGTCACGACCAACTGCCGTGCGCGGGCCGCGTCGCGGTCGCCCATGCGCGCGCGGACGTTCAGGGCGTAGGCCGTGAGCGCGTGGCGCGCGTCGGCGCCGTACCACTTCGGGATGCGCCGCTCGATGTCGCGCAGGTAGGTGCGCGAGCGGTCGAGCATCTGCTCCGGCACGTCGAAGCCCTTCTCCCTGGCCCGCACGAGCGCGTGCGCGGCGTGGATGCTGACGTAGGGCCAGGACTCCTCGCCGCGCCGCCAGAAGCCGAAGCCGCCGTCCTCGTTCTGCATCCCGCGCAGCCGCTCGATGTCGCGCGCCACGGCCCGCTTCATCTCCTCCGGCGAAGGCATCCCCTCGGCCTTGAAGGCCGAGAGCACGTCCTTCAGGGCCGCGACGGCGAGCACGCGCGAGGAGAGCTGCTCCGAGCACTCGAAGGGGTACGAGACGAGGTAGAGCACGGCGTCTGTGAGGGCCTGGAGCTGCGTCGAGGAGGTCTGGACTTCGAGGCCGCCGAACTGCGGGAAGACGTCGGGCGGGGCCGCGACCGGCTGCACGACCGCGGTGCCCGAGTCCAGCTCGCCGTAGGTGGCGAAGGCTTCGGTCGTGGCCGGCGTCCAGACCGGGAGTTCTATCTGCGCGGCGTCGGCGTGGCGGCCGGCGACGGCCGCGAACTGGAAGCGGGCGGTGCCGGCCCGCTCGGCCGCCGCCGGGAAGCGCACCTCGACGCGGTCGTTCGCGGGCACGCGGACGCGGCGGCCCGCGCCCTCGGTCAGCTCGGCGTTCGAGGCGCGCACGCCGACGCTCACCTCGAAGGGCTGGTCGGTCTGGTTCTGCACGACGACGGGCAACTCGAAGCGGTCGCCGAAGTTGAGGAAGCGCGGGGCGCTCGGCCTGACCATCAGGGACATCCGCGCCGTGATTGACGACTCGCCCGAGCCGAACTGCTTGCCGCCCGCGACCGAGACGGCCATCACGCGGTAGCGCGTCAGGCTGTCGGGCACCTTCACCTTGACCTCGGCCCGGCCCGCGGCGTCGGTCACAACCGAGGGCGCGAAGACGGCGAGCGCGTTGAAGTTCTCGCGCAGGCGAATCTCCTCGGCCCCTTCCGCGGGGGCGTCGGCCTTGGCGAGTTCCTCGTATTCGCCGGCCCTGCGGCGCGCCATCGGCGCGGCCATCGGCGGCGGCGGGGCCACCCTGCTATAGGCGCGGCCCGCCGCGCTGCCCGCGGCCCCCATGGTGCCGGTCTGCCGCTCCATAAGAGTCGCCAGGTCTTTCGGGCTGCCGAGGAGCACGTCGGCGCGCAGGTGGTGGTCGCTCACGCCCGCCTCGCGCGGCGCGTAGAAGACCGCGAGCGGGTCTGCGAGCCGGTAGCCGGTCAGGGCCAGGATGGACTCGTCAACGACGACGACCGCCAGCTCGCTCCCTGCCACGGGGCGGCCCGCGGCGTCACGCACCTCGACGCCGACGACCGTCTCGCCGCCCGGCTCCAGCGCCTTGTCGCGCGGCTCCGCGGACACCTGCAGCTTGCGCGCGAGCGGCGGCACCGAAAGGTTCAGCTCGCCCTTGGCGAAGGCCGGGCGCTTCGGCAGCTTCTCGTCCGGCAGCCCGTCCTCGCCGACGCGCGGGGCCGCGCCGACCAGATCAACCTGCACGTGCAGGTTGGGCGTGAAGCCCTCCTCGACGGGGATTCGCAGCGTGTGCGAAGGCCCGTCCATGCGGAACCGCTCGGTGCGCAGGAGCCCCGAGCGGCGCAGGGTCAGGACGCCCTCGGCCGGGGCGAAGGGAGACTGGACGAGGATTTCGGCCGTCTCGCCCGCGCGGTACTCCTTGCGGTCGGGGATCAGCTCGGCGCGCTCCTGTTCGAGGTTGCGCTGGGCCGGGCGCTTGCCGCCCGCGACCCAGAGCGTCAGCTCGCTCTCGTTCGGCCGCTCGCGGTCGTCGAGGACGCGGGCCGTCACGCGGTACACGCCGCCCTCCTTCGGCGTGAAGGTGCAGCGCACGGGCTCCGCGCCCGAGCGCACCTCGCAGTCCTGCGGGTTCGATTCGACCTGCTTCCACGCGCCCTTCTCGAAAGTCCATTCGAGCAGCACGGCGCGCACGCGCACCCCGCGGCCGGCGACGAGTTTCCCGTCGAGGTCTGCGACGATCGTTTCGACGTGCAGGGGCTCGCCCTGCTGCACGAAGGTGCGCGGGCTGCGCATGCCGACGTAGAGGTCGGCCGGGTGGACGAGCATCGTCGCCGTGACCGTCCACGTCTGCCGGTTCACGTCCGTCACGCCGGCCTGCGCCGAGACCGTCGAGGGCTGCGGCGGGCGCACCGAGTCGAAGTCGAGGCGGAGGTGGTGCCGGCCCGCGGCGTCCGTGCGCCCCTTGAAGGTCTGCACGTTGACGGCGCCGCCCGGCCGGTGTGAGTAGGAGCCCCACCAGGGCACCCAGCGGCCGAAGGTGAAGTCGCCGCGGTTGGGCGGCGTGAAGCTCGAAGGGGTGGCCGTCACGCGCCAGTTGACCTCGGAGTCGGGCAGGCCGCCGCCCGCGTAGTACTCGGCCGAGACGGTGGCGGTCGCGTGGCCTCCGACGAAGTGCGGGCCGTCGCTCGCCGCGGCCTTGACCTCGAACTCGGGCCGTCGGAACTCCTGCACCTGGAACTGGTGGTGGTGCTGTCGGTTCGAGACCGAGGCGTCGCCGCCGCGCGCGTCGAGGACGAGGCTGGCGCTGCCGAGGTTGGCGTTCGCAGGCAGCTTGAAGGCGGCGTCGAAGCCGCCGAGCGGGTTGAGCTGCGCCGAGCCGCGCGCGACCTCGTTGCCGCGCGAGTCGTTCACGACGTAGCCGACCAACTCGGCCGCGCCCGCCAGCGGCTCCACGTCGCCGAGCGGCCCGCCGCCGACTCTCCGCACCCAGCCCTTGACGCGCACCTCCTCGCCCGGCCGGTACATCTTGCGGTCGTCGAAGACGTACCAGGAGAGCGCGTCCGCCGCCGCGCGCCGCACCCAGCCGCTCCCAGCGTCCCACCAGCCGCGCTGTTCGGGCAGCATGGCGAGCTGCCCTCCGGCCCGCGCGACGAGGAGCGCGCCCTCGGCCGGCACGTTCTCCGAGAGCTCGAAGCGCGCGACGCCGTCCGCGCCGCTCACGGCCTTCGCGCCCCACGGCAGCATAACGACTTCGGCCCCCGCGACCGGCCGCCCGTCTTCGAGGTTCGTCGCCCACGCCACGAGCTGCCGGTTGTCAACGAAGGCGTCGAGCGCCAGCCCCGTCACCTGCACCCAGGAGCGCACGGCCTCGCGGTCGCCGCGCCTGCGCGCCGCGGCGGCCTGCGTCGGCTCGACGACGACGAAGGCGTGGCCCGCGCCGTTCTGGAGCGCGGGCGCGAGGTCTACGCGCGTCTCGGTCATCTCGTCCGGCTGGCCCTTGACGGGCACGACCTTCGAGTAGGCGAGACGGCCGGGCGGCGCGGTCTGCTTCCGCTTCTGCCGCTCGTCGTAGTAGCCGACGACGCCGCGCATGTAGGCGACGTAGGCCCACCAGTCTTCGGGGCGGACAGCGTAGACGCTCACGCGCAGGCTGCTGTGGTTGATCGTGTAGACGGAGTAGCTGGGGCCGGCCGACGGGTCGAGCACGACGAAGCCGTCGCCCGTGCCGGCGAGGCTCGGGTCGGCGCTGCCGACGTTGAAGGCGACCGTCGCGGGCCGCCCGAGCGTCTGCCCGAACTGGTCGCGCAGGGAGGCGTCTATCGTGACGCGGTAGGTCGTGCGGCCGCGCTTGACGCCGCCGATGTGCATCTCCTGCCCGTAGACGGCGATGGTCGCGCCGGGCACGTCCGGCTCGATGCGCACGCGCGACTTGTCGAAGGCGGCGGCGTCGAGCGGGTTGCTGAAGGTGATGCGCCAGGCGTCGAACGGCGTGCAGCGCTGCTGCCAGCCGCACTCGTGCCCGGTCACTCGCAGCGGCCCGTAGGTGCGGAACGAGAACGACTGCGCCTCCCGCGTCGTGCGCGGCCCCTCGGCCGAGGGCGTGCCCGGCCCGACGCTGACCGTGACGGGCGAGTCGGCCGGCAGCGGGTCAACGCCCTCGGCGCGGAAGGCGAGCCAGCGGCCCTCGACCGCGCCCTTCACCAGCCGCCTCACGTTCTCGTCGGCGTTGACCTCGGCCCCGGTCGCCAGCCGCAGACGGACGGGCGCGGCGCCCGCCCTCACGCGCACGGTGCGGAGCACGGCCGCGGGGTCTACGCGCTGGTCGAACTCGACGAACATCAGCGCGTCGCGGCGGACGGGGACGCCCTCCGGGTACTTCTGCACGAGCTTGGGCGGCGGCGTCGCGAACGTCCAGGAGGCGACCACCGACCGCTTCATGAGGATGTTTACGGGGCCGTCCTCGACCCGCGCCTGGAACTCGGTCGCCATCGGCAGCCGCCCGCCCTCGGGGTCGAAGACGAGCGTCCTCGTGCCGAGCCAGCGCCAGCGCCCCGCGACCTGCGGCGTGAGCCTGACGGGCACCTCCTTCGCCGCCTCGTCCTGCGAGGTGACGGCGACCATCGGCCGCGAGAACGTCACGCTCAACTGCGGGGCGAGCGGCACCTCGCCCTCGGGCGCATAGCGCAAGACCCTCACCGGCCCCTCGTCGCGCGCCTCGGGCGCGGGGCGAGACTCGGCGGCCGGGAAGGCCGCGAGCACCGTCGCGCCCGCGCGCGGCGCAGGCAGCGAGCCCTCGCGCAGCGCGAACTCCTGCTCGTCCGCGGCCTCGGCCTTGAGCGGCGGCAGCCTCTGCAAGACCTTCGCCGTCTCGCCCTCCGAGAGCCTCTCGGCCGGCGCGGGCGTCGGCCGCGGCCCCGACGGCTCCGGGGCCTCCGCGCCCTCGCTCAGGCGGAAGCGCAGGCCCCCCGGCCCCTCCGCCCCGCCGGCGACCTCTTCGTCCTGCGTCGCTTCGTGTTCGCTCATCTCGTTCGGGTGCGCGGGCGGCGCGAGCGCGCCTGCGATCAGTTGGAGGGTCAGGAGCCAGGCGGCGGCTTTTCTTAAACGGCTCATCGGGGCCTCGCGGTCTTCATCTATGAATTCACCGAGCGCGTTCGGCAGGGACGTGCCCTCGCCGGTAGAACGCAGACCCGCGAGAGACTTGCGGCGCAACCGTTCCTCCCTCTGACACGCCGTAGACACGGAAAGGTTCCCGCGCCGCGACATTGTTTCACAGAATAACTTAACTGCGCCTCACAGACCTCCGCCCACATGCAGTCGGGCCTCGCTGCTCTCGCGAAGAGTCCGCCGCGTCGTCGCGCGACGACGCGGCG
>DASZKF010000387.1:0-5235 GCA_035947355.1 Pyrinomonadaceae bacterium
TTCGAGTTAAGACAAGCTGTCTTCTAACTCGAAACTCGAAACTCGAAACTCGAAACTTCTTTACGGGAGCGTGAAGCCGGCCGGGACGAATTCGAGGGCGGCGAGGGAGCCGTCGGACTTGGGGCGCGCGTCGGGGCGGTAGGTGACGACGACGGCGCTCTCGGTCGCGCGCGGGCCGCAGGTCAGCTCGCTGCCGGCCTCGCGCGTGAAGGCCATGACGTGCAGGTCCTCGAAGCCCTGGCTGGTCAGTCGCAGGGTGCGCTCGCCGGCCTTGACGACGAAGACGAGGCCCTTCGGGCTGCACTCGATGGCCTTGAGGACGCCGCGCGCGCGGGTCTCGCCTTCGAGCGGCTTGCGCAGCGCGGCGTTGACGGCCTCGGTCAAAGCCTCCGCGGCCATCTCGTCGTCGGACTTGGCGGGGGCGGCCGGGGCTTCCGTCACCGGCGGCGCGGCGCGCCGGCGGAGCCGCGGGGCCTCGTCCGTCGCCGGCGGCGTGCCGGACGCTTCCTCCCGCGCGGCCTCCTCGCGCGCCGCCTTGTGGCGCTCCGCCTGCTCGCGCACGGCTTCGATGGCGCTCAGAATCGAGCGCGCCGGGCCGCGCCACTGCGGGTCGGCCGTATCTCGGGTCAGCGGCTCGACGGTCGCGCGGGCCGCGGCGTAGTTCTCCTGCCGCAGGTAAATCTGCGCGAGGATGAGGGCGTAGTTGGCGTTGCCGGGCGCGAGCGCGCGGGCGCGCTTCAAAAGCTCGACGCTCTCCGCGAGTTCCCGGTCGGTGACGAGGTTGACGAAGGCGAGCAGGTGGTAGGACTCGGGGAAGCCCGGGTTGAGCTCGATGGCCCTGCGCAGCGCGGCGCGAATCTCGCGTTCCGTCTCGGGCGCGAAGCCGCGCGCGAAGCCGGCCTCGTCCGTCCCCTCGCGGCTGAGCGTGAAGGCGTAGTAGTAGTGCGCGAGGTAGTTCTGCGCGCTGGCGGCGACGGCCTCGCGCAGGTGGCGCTTGGCGTTGTCGAAACGGTTCAGGCGCATGTACGCCATGCCGAGCGAGGCGTGGGCCATGCCGAGCCTGGGGTCGAGGCGGACGGCCTCTTCGAGCCGCTTGACCGCCTCCTCGGGGCGGTTCGTGTGCAGGAGCAGGTCGCCGAGGTGGGCCTCGGCCTCGGCGTCCGAGAGGGGCGCGCTCTGCATCTCGGCGTCGAACTCCAGCTTGCGCTCGAAGGTCGCGACCTGCGCCTTGAATTCGCTGCCGTCCACGTAGCGGCGCAGCTCCTTCTCCATCCCGGCGAAGTCGGTCTGGAACGCCTCGCGGAAGGCCGCCTCCAGGGGCCGGTTCTGGCTCATCGCGCTGATGAACTGGTTGACCTGCGGCAGGCGCTTGCCGCCGTTGCCGAGGATGAGGTAGTGGACGAGCGCCCACGACTGCGCGTAGAAGAGCTGCTTGGCGTCGCGCTTGTTGCGGTGGAGCGACTCGTTGTCGAGCGCGAATAGCACCTGGAGCGGCTGGAGCTTGCTCCGGCGCAGCAGGTAGAGGTGGTTCGTGTCGAGCTTGCCGAGCCAGACCTTGCGGCCCTCGACGATGTCGAAGGTGCTGTAGTACTCGGCCAGCCCCTCGTTGAACCAGGCCGGCACGCTGCTGCGGCCCAGCGTGTTGTCCACGAGCAGGTGGACGAACTCGTGGTAGATGGTCTGGAACGGGTCTTCCGTGCCGCGCGGCGGGGTGAGCGTGATGTAGTTGACGTCATCGCCGGGCTGGAAGTAGCCGGCCACGTCCGAAGGCCTGCCGTCCACGAGCGGCTTGAAGGGCTTGTACGCGCCGTCGCCCTTGAAGACGACGACGGTGGTCGGCACCGGCGACTTGAAGTTGGCGCCCGAGAAGAGGCGCGTGAAGACGTCGCGGAACTGTTCGAGCCGCTCGGCGACACGCCTGATCTCCTTCTCGGAGGCGTTGCCGACGAGAAAGAAGTTCTTCGAGCGGACGCTCGTCCACTGGTCTTTGGCCGGGGCGGCCGGGGCCGCGGCGAGCAGGCACAGGAGGGCACAGAGGGTCAGGGCAAAACGTCTCATGGGGCTTACCTTCCGAACGGGTTTGAGGTTGAGACGCGGCGGGAAGGCCGCAGACACGGCGGGGTCGGGGCGCGCCGAAAGACGGGACAGATTTTAAAGGCGGCGGGCGAAAATTGGAAGTTTCGAGTTGCGGGTTTCGAGTTTCGAGTTCGTCCGGCGTCGGTTGAAAGGCGCCGGCGTGCGCAGCCCGAACTCGAAACCCGAAACTCGTAACTCGAAACTTATCTGCGCCGGAGGCGGAGGAGCGCCCAGCCGGCGGGGAGCGCGGCCGCGGCCAGGGCGATCTTGACGAGGTCGCCGAAGAGGAACGGGGCGACGCCGGCCGCGAAAGCCTCGCCGGCCGTGCGGTAGAAGAGCGCGAGCCAGGCCCAGCCTCCGGCCAGGATGACGAGCGAGCCGAGGCCCATCGCGGCGGCCGCCGACAGGAAACGCCTGTCCCAGCCGCGTCGGGCGAGCGCGCCCGTCACGAAGGCCGCCGCCGGGAACGCGAGCAGGTAGCCGGCGGTCGGGCTGAAGAAGAGGTAGTGCGAGCCGCCCGCGCCGCCCTTGAAGAAGGGGAGGCCGGCCGCCCCTTCGGCGAGGTAGGCGAGCATCGCCAGCGCCCCGAGGCGCGGCCCCAGGAGCGCCCCCGTCAGGAGCACCGCGAAGGTCTGCCCCGTGACCGGCACCGGCGTCCACGGCAGCGGCACGACGACCTGCGCCGCGAGCGCCGTGAGCAGGCTGAACGCGGCGACCAGCGCGGCGGACTTCAACCAACCGAGCGGGGCGGCGAACGCGACCGCCAGCGTCTCGGCCTTAGCGTACGAAGTGCTCACAGGAATCTCCTCAACAGCCGCGGGGAGAAGTCGTCAGTCAACAGTTCTTGTCTTTACTGACAACTGATGACTGACGACTGACGACTTCTCCCCGCGGCGCTTACGTTAGCGCGCGCGGTTGGCCGAGGCCCGGCGCACGCCCTCCGTGTCGGTGCCCATCGTCCCCGCGGTGAGGTCGCCGGCCGGGACGTGGCCGGCCGCCCGGACCTGCGTCCCGATGCGCATCCCGTAGAACGAGCGCCAGACGAAGTAGGCCGAGACGAGGAAGAAGACGGCGGCCAGCCCGTAGTTGAGCGTGGCGTCGCCCGCGCGGCCCCGCGTGACGCTCAGCGCCAGCTCGACGGCCAGGAGGCCGAAGAGCGTCGTGAACTTGATGACCGGGTTGAGCGCCACCGACGAGGTGTCCTTGTACGGGTCGCCGACCGTGTCGCCGACGACGGTCGCGGCGTGCAGCTCGCTCCCCTTCTCCTTCAGCTCGACCTCGACGATCTTCTTGGCGTTGTCCCACGCGCCGCCGGCGTTCGCCATGAAGATGGCCTGGTAGAGGCCGAAGATGGCGATGGAGATGAGGTAGCCGATGAAGAAGTAGGGGTCAACGAAGGCGAAGGCGAGCGAGGCGAAGAAGACGGTCAGGAAGATGTTGAACATCCCCTTCTGCGCGTACTCGGTGCAGATCTGCACGACCCGCTTCGAGTCCTCGACCGAAGCCTTCTCGACGCCTTCGAGGCGGATGTTCTGCTTGATGAACTCGACGGCGCGGTAGGCGCCGGTCGTCACGGCCTGGATGGACGCGCCCGTGAACCAGTAGATGACCGCGCCGCCCGTCACCAGCCCGAGCAGGAAAAGCGGGTTTAAGAGCGACAGGTTCTCGAAGAAGGTGGCGAGCCCCTGCGCCTCTGTCAAACTCGCGCGGGTCGCGCCGGCGATGGCCTCGCCGCGCAAGACCTGGATGATCGAGAAGATCATGGTCGTCGCGCCGACCACGGCCGTCCCGATGAGCACCGGCTTGGCCGTCGCCTTGAAGGTGTTGCCCGCGCCGTCGTTCTCTTCGAGGAGGTGCTTGGCGCGGTCGAAGTTGGCCGTCACGCCGAAGTCCTTTTTAACTTCCTGCTCGACGTTCGGCACCTGCTCGATGAGCGACAGCTCGTAGACCGACTGCGCGTTGTCCGTCACCGGCCCGTAGGAGTCCACCGCAATCGTCACCGGCCCCATTCCGAGGAAGCCGAAGGCGACGAGGCCGAAGGCGAAGACGGCCGGCGCGGCCATCAGCGCGCCGAGGCCCAGCGTGCTGATGGCGTAGGCGATGCTCATCAGGGCGACGATGGCGACGCCGATCCAGTAAGCGGAGAAGTTGCCGGCGACGAGGCCCGAGAGGATGTTCAAGGAGGCCCCGCCCTCGCTCGACGAGGAGACGACCTCCTTGACGTGCCCCGACTCGGTCGAGGTGAAGACCTTGACCAGCTCGGGGATGACCGCGCCGGCCAGCGTCCCGCAGGTGATGATCGTCGAGAGCTTCCACCACAGGCTCCCGTCGCCGAGGTCGGGGATTATCAGGTAGGAGACGACGTAGGTGAGCACGACCGAGATGACCGAAGTCACCCAGACGAGCGAGGTCAGCGGGGCCTCGAAGTTCATCGTCTCGGCCCGGCCGTAGCGCGACTTCGCCGCCGCCTCATTGACGAAGTAGGCCGCGGCCGACGCGACGATCATCATCACGCGCATGACGAAGATCCAAACCAAGAGCTGCACCTGCACGGCCGCCGCCGGCACCGCCAGCAGGATGAAGGTGATGAGCGCCACGCCCGTCACGCCGTAGGTCTCGAAGCCGTCGGCCGAGGGGCCCACGGAGTCGCCCGCGTTGTCGCCCGTGCAGTCGGCGATGACGCCGGGGTTGCGCGCGTCGTCTTCCTTAATCTTGAAGACGATCTTCATCAGGTCGGAACCGATGTCGGCGATCTTCGTGAAGATGCCGCCCGCGATGCGCAGGGCCGCCGCGCCGAGAGATTCGCCGATGGCGAAGCCGATGAAGCACGGGCCGGCGTAATCCCGGGGGACGAAGAGCAGGATGCAGAGCATGATGAGCAGCTCGACCGAGATGAGCATCATGCCGATGGACATGCCCGCCTTCAGGGGGATGGCGTAGATCGGGTACGGGCGGCCTTCGAGCGAGGCGAAGGCGGTGCGCGAGTTGGCGAAGGTGTTGACGCGGATTCCGAACCAGGCGACGCCGTAGGAGCCGGCGATGCCGACGAGGCTGAAGAGCAGGATGACGGCGACCTTCAGGGCGGGGAAGCCGTGCTCGACCCGGCCCGTGGCCGCGTCCACCGTCTCGGCGAGGAAGCCGAAGTAGATGCCGGCGATG
>DASZKF010000388.1:0-6686 GCA_035947355.1 Pyrinomonadaceae bacterium
GAGAAGCCCTCGAAGCCCTTCTCGACGATGAAGGCCGTGATGCCGCGGTAGCCTTCTTCGGGCCTGGCGTTGGCGAAGACGACGAAGATTTCGGCCTCGTTGCCGTTCGTGATCCAGAGCTTCCGGCCCGACAGCTCGTAGTGGTCGCCGCGGTCCGCGGCGCGCGTCGCCATGGCGAAGGCGTCGGAGCCGGAGCCGGCCTCGGAGAGCGCGTAGGCGCCGACCGCCTCCGCGGCCAGGCGCGGCAGGTACTTCTTCTTCTGCTCGGGGCTGCCCCAGCGGATGACGGCGTTGTTGACGAGCGTGTTCTGCACGTCCATCAGGACGCCGACCGAGGGGTCTACGCGGGAGAGTTCCTCGACGCCGATGATCGCCATGAAGAACGACGCCCCCGTGCCGCCGTACTCCTCGGGCGTCTCGACGCCCATCAGGCCGAGGTCGAAGAGCTGGCGGACGATGACCGGGTCCATCTTCGCGTGCTCGTCCATGCCCTCGACGCGGGGCCGAATCTCGCCCTCGGCGAACTCGCGCACCGAGGCGCGGAACATGTTCTCGTCCTCGGAGTAGACGGTCAGCGGGCCGCCCGAGACGCTCTCTGCTGCTGCTTTACTCATGGCTTTGACTCACGGGATTGGGATTGACGCCTTAACGCCGTAGCATCGCTCAACCGCGCGCCTTTGGTCAACTCGCCAGAAAGCAGTAGCCAGTAGTCAGTAGGCTCCGCACCGCGGCCGCTGACGCCGACACGGGGAAGATTCGCAAGCGAATGCTTTTCCTACTGACTACTGGCTACTGTCTACTGTCTACTCGCTTCTCAGAACACCATGACTTCCGCGATGCGGGTGTAGTCGGCGAGGGCCTTTGTGACGACGACGCGCAGCTTGTCGGTCGTGACGGCGGGGAAGGTGATCCGCCGCCAGACCTTGTCGTTGCCGGTGATGACGCCGTTAGGCAGGTCAACCCAGGCCGAGCCGTCCCAGTACTGGACGCTGAAGTCTACGAGGGCGAACTCGTGGGCGACCAGCCCGGCGGTCGGGCCGACGGGCGGGCCGGAGCTGTCCTGGCGGCCGAAGACCCAGACCTCGGTGACCTTCTTCGGGCCGTTGAAGGTGACCTGGAGCCAGTCGGGGTATTTGTTCGGCGTCGCGTCCACCCAGCCGCCGCCGGTCATCGGGTCGCCGCCCCAGTCGAGGCCGCGGCTGTCGCTGTTGATGGCGGCCTGCGGGTGGCGGGCCCGGTCGGCCGTCGAGGAGGCGACGGCGTCGGCCCCGTTGGCGGCGGCCGCGTGGTTGATGCGCGGCCCTGGCACGGGCGGGATCGGCGGCCCCCACGCCTCAAACTCGACGACGCGGCTGTAGCCGCCCAGCCCGCCGCCCGCGACGACCCTCAGCTTCGTCGTCACGAGCGGCTCGAAGGTCAGCTTGCGCCAGACCTTGTCGTTGCCCGTGACGTGGCCGCCCGGCACCGGCGCCCAACTGCCGGCCCCGTCGTCCCAGTACTCGATGTCGAAGTCGGTCAGGGCGTACTTGGTCGCCAGCATCGTCTCGGTCGGCACGGCCGGCGCGGTGAAATTGTCCTGGAGGCTGAAGACCGAGACCTCCTGCACGGAGCGCGGGCCGGGGAACCTCACCTCGAGCCAGTCGGGGAAGGAGTGCTGAGTGGCGTCGGTCCAGACGCTGCCGGTCGAGGGGCTGACGGCCCAGCGCAGCCCGCGGCGGTCGCCGTTGACGGCCGCGAGCGGGGCGCGGCCCACGTCGAGGTAGGACGAGGCCGCGGCCTTCGCGCCGTTCGAGGCGCGCGCGTGGTTGACGAAGGGGATGGCCTTGAAGTCGGCCGTCTGGTTGGCGGCGAGGTTCGAGAAAGTCCTCCGCGGCGGCGTGATGGTGGCCGCGTCCGAGGAGGCCGTGAGGACGTAGTTGCCGGCGGCCGGCAGGCCGGCGAAGGAGTAGGAGCCGTCGGCGCTCGTCGTCGTCGCGGCGTCCACCGCGCCCGAAAGGGTCAGGGCCACGCCGGCCCTCCCGACGCCGTTCGCCGTCACGCGGCCGCCGATGGTGTAGGCGGCGGGCGCGCCGGTGAAGTTGGCCGTCTGGTTGGCGGCGAGGTTGTTGTAGACGCGCGCCACGGGGGTGAAGGCGTAGCCGAACCGCGACGGGACGACGGTCAGGTTGCCGCCGCCGGTGAGGTTCGTGAAAGAGTAGTTGCCGGCCGAGTCGGTCGTGGTCGCGGCCGTCTGCGTGCCGACGAGCCTGACCGCCGTGTCGGCGAGCGGGTTGCCGGCCCCGTCGCGGAGGCGGCCCGCGACGGTGTAGCGGTTGGGCGCGCCCGTGAAGTCGGCGGTGCGGTCGCCGTTCGGCGTGGTGAAGGTCTGCGCCGGGGTCAGGGAGGCGAACTGCGAGTGCGCGGCGCTCACGGTGTAGACGCCGCTCGTCGGCAGGTTCAGGAAGCGGTAGTTCCCCGAGGCGTCCGTGAAGGTCTTGACGGTCTGCGAGCCGGTGAGCGCCACGGCCGCGCCGGGGACGCCCTCGCCCGCGCCGTCGGTGACGCGCCCCGTGAGGTTGAAGGTCGGCGGCGGCGCCGTGGCGAGGTAGGCGTTCAAGGCGGCGCGGCGCTCCTCGACGCAGGCGGCGTTGTTCTCGCCGCAGCGGAGGATTTGGTCAGACCAGTAGAGGTGGCCGGCGGGGTCGGGCGCGCGGTTGAGGACGGTCTGGAACTGCTGGCGGACGTACCAGACGGGGTCGTCGGAGTCCTCGGTCGTGTTGATGACGCGTGTCTCCTGCGCCTGCGAGTCGAGCTGCTGGTAGACCGAGTTGATGACGGTGAGGCGGCCTGTGCCGGTGCTGGCGGCGAGCCGCGTCGCCGACGCCTCGGTGCGGATGCGGTCGAGGATGGCGTTGCCGACCCGCAGCACCTGGATGGCCCCCTGCGTCCGGTGCGACCAGCCGTAGCGCGAGCTCTCGACCAGGACGTTGCGCAGCCCGTCGAAGCGGTGGCCGTAGGTGTTGAGGTTCGAGACGTTCATGCGCAGCCCCGTGACGTAGAAGAGGTCTATCGGTGCGGTCGGCGGCGTCGGGTAGCTGAACGGGGTGCTGCTGAGGCCGAAGAGGGCGCCCTCGTCGAGGGCGACGGTGCGGACGACGACCTCGCGGCGCGGCGAGTCGCCGGTGAGCGCCGCCGCGTTGCCGACGCCGACCCAGGAGTAGGGCGCGGCGTAGCCGGTCTTCGATTGCAGCTCGGCCCGCCGGCCGTAGTCGAGGAAGATGGTGTCGGAGACGTAGACGCCCTTCCATTCGAGGTTCTGCACGACGGACGCCGCGTTGGCGCTGTTGGTGACGGTGCCGAGGAACTTCGAGTGCTCGATGTGGAGGTTGCTGCGCATGGCGCGGATGGTGGCCCCGTTGTAGAGGGAGACCAGCCCGTAGAACTCGCAGTGGCGGACGAGCGCCTTCTCGACCTCGACGATGGAGAGCGTCACGATCGCGTCGTCCTTGACGCCGAAGGTGCCGACGAAGTCGAGGTCTTTGAGGGTGAGGCTCTGGAGACCCTTGAGCGTGAGCGCGACGCCCACGTCGCGCGTGCGCGGGTAGAACTGGGAGAGGAGGCCGAGGCTGGTCGAAAGCTCGTAGCCGCCGCCGACGGTCGAGACCGGCGAGTCCACCGGCACGCCCTCGATGGAGACGGCCGAGGCCAGCCCCGTGAAGTCTTTCGAGACCGGCGTGCCGATGGCGTAGCGGCCCTCCGGCACGGTGAGCGTCCCGCCCCCGGCCTCGGCCAGCGCGTCGAGCGCCCTTTGCAGCGCCGGCCCGTCGTCGAAAGAGCCGTTGCCCAGGGCGCCGAAGTCACGGAGGTTGAGCACGACCGGGGCCGGGGCCTTGGGCGGCGCGGGCGGGGTGCGGGCGCGCGCGCCGGTGCCGGCGAAGAGGGCGGCGCAGAGGGCCGCGAGGGCCGCGGCGACGCAGGCGGCCGCGACGCGGCGCGAGGACTTGGTAAGCATCTTGGAGACTCCCATGAGGCGGCCCCTGCCGTGCCCGAGTTACGGACGGAAGGGGGAAGGTGATCCGTTTGATACCCGCGGGGAGCGGAGGGCGCGTCTTCGTCTCAGGCCGTTTCGTGTCGGCGGCGATTATACCCACAAGGGGCCTCGGCCGCACGGATTTGTGGCCGAGGCCCCTTGTGACGTATCTTGCAAAGACTTCCGGAGAGCGTTGAGGGCGGGCGGCCGCGCGCGGGCAAGGGGAAAGGCCGATGGCGGGGAAGGCTAAAGCGAGGAGCGCGTCGAGGCGGTTCGCCCCGGCCGGGGTGGCCTTCGCCCTGGGGGGGCTGGCGCTCTTCGCCTACTTCGTCTGGCGGGCCGAGCCGGCGCGGGTCTGGGAGAAGCTGACCGAGGTCGGGGCGGGCTTCGCCGTCATCCTGCTCATCTCGGGCCTGCGCTTCGCGGTGCGCGCGCTGGCCTGGACGCTCTGCTTCGAGGCCCCGCACCGCCTCGGCTACGCCCACGCCTTCCGCGCCTTCCTCATCGGCGACATGGCCGGCAACGTCCTCCCCGTCGGGCTGGTGGTGAGCGAGCCGACGAAGGTCGCGGCGGCGAGCGACCGCGTGCCGCTCGCGGCGGCGGCCTCGGCCATCGCCGTCGAGAATCTCTTCTACATGCTCTCGGTCGCCGCCTTCATCTTCACCGGCGCGGCGGCGCTGCTCCTGAGCTTCCCGCTCCCGAAGCAACTGCGGTATTCGAGCGCGGGCGTGGTCGTCGGCGTCTGCGTCTTCGCCGCCTGCGCCTTCTACACGGCCCGGCGGCAGGCGCGTTTCCTGAGCGGCGCGCTCGAATGGGTGGCGGCCCGCGGGGTGGGGCGGCGCGCGCTGGGGTCGCGGCACGAGAAGGTGCGCGCGCTCGAAGACCGCGTCTACGGCTTCTACGCGCGCAACCGGCGGCGCTTCGCGCCCATCCTCGCGCTCGAATTCAGCTTCCACCTGCTCGGCGTGGCCGAGGCCTACGCGACGCTCTGGCTGATGGGCGGCCGGCCGCCGACGCTCTTCGCGGCCTTCCTCTTCGAGTCGGTCAACCGCGTCATCACGATGGTCTTCAAGTTCGTGCCGCTGCGCGCCGGGGTGGACGAGGCGGGGACGGGCGCGCTCGGGCGCGTGCTCGGCTTCGGCGTCGAGGCCGGCGTGGCCCTCGCCATCGTGCGCAAGGCGCGCATGCTCTTCTGGATGAGCGCCGGCGTCGCCCTCCTCGTCGGCCGCGGCCTCTCCCTGCGCGCCGTCACCGGAGAACAGTCCGGAGTCTGGAGTCCGGAGTCGGGAGTCGAAGACGAGACTGCCGCGGACGGTTCGGGTCTCCCCGCCTCGGACTCCGGACTCCGGACTCCAGACTCCGGACTCTCTTGAGGTCTCTTTTTGTCACGGCTGATTGAGCTCGATTCCGGAGGGGCGCTGGCGCTCGGCGCGCGGGCCGGGCGGCGCGGCATGGCCGAGGCGCTGGAGCGCCACGCGGTCGTCGTGCTCGTCGTGCTGGCGGCCGTCGGGTTCGCGCTACGCGCCGGGGGCCTGGGCGAGGTCGGCTTCGCCGAGGACGAGATCAACAAGCTCGAAGCCGTGCGCGCCTACGCCGCCGGCGACATCACGAAGAACGCCGAGCACCCGATGGTGATGAAGGCGCTCATCTTCGTCTCGGTGCGGGCGGCCGAGGGCTGGAACGCCGCCGCGCCGCCGGCCCTGCGCCTGAGTGAGGAGGCGGCCCTGCGCCTGCCCAACGTCCTCTTCGGCGCGCTCACGGTCTTCCCCGTCTTCCTTCTGGCGTCGGCCTTCTTCGGGCGGAGGGTCGGCCTCCTGGCCGCGGCGCTGTGGGCGACAGGCGTCGGGGCCGTCACCTACAACCGGGTGGCGAAGGAGGACACGCTGCTCGTCTTCTTCATGCTCTCGGCCTTCTACTCCTACCTGCGGGCGAAGCAGACGAGCGGCTTCGACCAGCGGCGCAAGCGCCGCCACTACGTGCTCTCGGGCGTCTCGTTCGGGCTGATGCTCGCGTCGAAATACTTCCCGCACTTCTTCGGCCTGAACATGCTCTACCACCACCTCTACAGCGCGCGCGAGCGCGAGCCGGGCGAGCCGCGCGGCACGACGCCGCGCCTCTTCTACGCGGCCGCCGCCGCCTCGTTCCTCGTCGCCAACCCGGCCATCCTCCTGCCCGAGACCTGGGCGTACCTGAACGTCTATTCGAGCGAGCGGATGCTCACGCACCACGGCTACCTGATGGGCGAGACGCTCTACGACAACGTCTTCTCGAAGACGCCCTTCGGCGCGACGCCCGTCTACTTCTACCTGCTCTTCCTCGCCACCAAGACGCCGCTGCCTCTGCTCGCGGCCTTCGCCGCGGGCCTCTTCGTCTGCGCCCGGCGCTGGCGCGAGCCGGGCCACGGCTTCCTGCTGATGATGCTCGTGCTCTGGGTCGTGCCCTACTCGCTGGTCGGCGCGAAGTGGCTGCGCTACACGCTCAGCCTGATGCCGTTCGTCTACATGACGGCGGCGGTCGGCGTCGCGCGCCTCGCGCGAGCGGCGGCGCGGCTCCAGGGCGCGGGGCGCGGCCGGAGGCCGGCGCTCGGGTGGCTGGCGGGGGCGGCGGTCGTCGCCGTCTGCGTTGGCCTGCCGGCCGCGGCGGCGTTGCGCGCCGGGCCGCACTACGCGCTCTACAC
>DASZKF010000389.1:0-5584 GCA_035947355.1 Pyrinomonadaceae bacterium
GGCGCGCAACGCCATCGAGAGCAACCAACCGCAGGCGGCCGCTTAGAAGGGCCGCGACGTTTAGAGAGGACTCTGATGAGTTCTGAAGCCTTAGACTACAAGGGGCAAGTCGAAGCGGTGCGCGAAGCGTTCGAGCAGGAGTTCGGACGCTTCGCGCGCTTTCGCGATGACAAGGGCGTAGAAAGTTTAACTCTCGAAGAGGCCGAGAATGCCTTGAACGAGTGGAGAGACTTCCGCACCCTACAGACTTCTAGGAAGAGTGCCGTCGCGCAACTTATGAAGTCAGTTGGACGTGTCCCAGCCGAGGAGCGCGCCGCGTTTGGGCAGGCAGTCCAGCAGCTTAATAAAGAGATAGACAGTAGGCTGAATCAAGTTGGGTTCATGCTTTCACTGCGTATCTCCGCGCTTAAGACTGAGCGCGAGCGCGTGGACGTGACGCTGCCCGGAAGGCGGCCGCGCCGCGGCCACCTCCACCCGATCAACATCGTGCGGCAGCGGCTCGAAGACATCTTCGTCTCGATGGGCTACGCCGTCGAGGACGGGCCCGAGGTCGAGAACGACTTCTACAACTTCACCGCGCTCAACATCCCCGAGCTGCACCCGGCGCGCAGCCCGCAGGACACCTTCTACACGACCGACGGGCTGGCGCTCCGCTCGCAGACCTCGACCGTGCAGATTCACGCGATGCAGCGGCGGCGCCCGCCCCTGCGCGTCGTCGCGCCCGGCCGAGTCTTCCGCCGCGACACGCCCGACGCGACGCACAACCCGATGTTCTTCCAGCTCGAAGGTCTGCTCGTAGACCGCGGCATCCACATGGGCCACCTGAAGGGCACGGTCACGGAGTTCCTGCGACGCCTCTTCGGCGAGGGCGTCCGCACGCGCTTCCGCCCGTCCTTCTTCCCGTTCACCGAGCCGAGCGCCGAGTTCGACTTCACCTGCTTCAAGTGCGGCGGCGCCGGGTGCCGCCTCTGCAAGGGGTCGGGCTGGATCGAGATGGGCGGCTCCGGCATGGTGCACCCGAACGTGCTCCGCGCCGTTGACATAGACCCCGAGGAGTTCTCCGGCTTCGCCTTCGGCTTCGGCATAGACCGCATGTGCGGCCTCCTGTACGAGCTCGACGACATCCGCCTCCTCTTCGAGAACGACGTGCGCTTCCTCGAACAATTCGACTGAGGAAGTAGTCAGTAGACAGTAGTGTCGGAAGCCCGAGTTGACGCTTTCACTCTGGCTGCGGGCGGGCGAAAACTTTTCTACTGTCTACTGACTACTGTCTACTGTCTACTGCTTTATGGAAATCAGCTACAACTGGCTGCGCGAACTGATTGAAGGCGAACTGCCCGCGCCGCAGGAACTGGCGGGGCGTCTGACGATGGCGGGGCTCGCCGTGGACGCGGTGCGCGAGGCGGGCGAAGACTTCGTGCTGGAGTTTGACATCGGCTCGAACCGGCCGGACTGCCTCTCCCACGTCGGCGTCGCGCGCGAGGCCGCGGCGCTCACGGGCGGGCGCGTGCGGCTGCCCGAGGCGAGGGCCGCGCGGGCCGAGGGCCGCGCCGAGGCGTTCACTGCCGTCGAGGTCGAAGACCCTGACCTGTGCCCGCGCTACGCGGCGCGCGTCGTGCGCGGCGTCGAAATCGGGCCGTCGCCCGCCTGGCTCGCGGCGCGCCTCCAGGCCATCGGCCAGCGCCCGATCAACAACGTCGCCGACATCACCAACTACGTCATGCACGAGCTGGGCCAGCCGCTCCACGCCTTTGACCTGGAGACGCTGGCCGAGCGCCGCATCGTCGTGCGGCGCGCCCGGCCCGGCGAGAGGCTGAAGACGCTCGACGGCGTCGAGCGCGAGTTCGACCCGGAGATGCTCGTCATCGCCGACGCCGCCCGCGCCGTCGCCATCGCCGGCGTGATGGGCGGGCTGGAGACGGAGATTTCAGACTCGACGCGCGACGTGCTCATCGAGAGCGCCTACTTCGACCCGCGCTCGGTGCGCCGCACCGCCAGGCTCCTCGGGATGCAGACCGAAGCCTCCTACCGCTTCGAGCGCGGCACGGACTACGAGGGCGTCCGCGTCGCGCAGGACCGCTGCGCGGCGCTCATCTGCGAGCTGGCCGGCGGCACGGCGACCGAGGACGCCGTAGATGTCTACCCGCGGCGCATCGCCCCGCCCGTCGTCTCGCTCCGGCCGCGGCGCGTCGAAGAGTTGACCGGGCTTCGCGTCGCGGCAGACGAAGGCGCGCGCGTGCTCGGCGCGCTCGGCTTCCAGTTGCTTAACGACACGGGCGGCAACGGGCACGGCGGCGGCGAGCCCGAAGTCGCGGCCACGTCCCCGCGCCTCACCTTCCGCGCCCCGACCTGGCGCACGGACGTGCGCATCGAGGAGGACTTGGTCGAGGAGGTCGCGCGCCACTTCGGCTACGACAAGGTCGTCGAGGCTTTGCCGGCCTCGGGCGTCGCGGGCGAGTACCTCGCGGGCGACCACCGGCGGCGCGCGCTCCGCCGCGCCCTCACCGCCGGCGGCTTCAACGAGGCCGTCAACTTCAGCTTCATAGACGCCTCCAACCACGGCCGCTTCGAGTTGATTCCGGGCCTGCGGCAGGTCGAAGACGACGGGCGGGCTTTCGTCACGCTGGCTAACCCCATTGCCGAGGGCGTGATGCTCATGCGCCCGACGCTGCTAGCGGGCCTGCTCGACTCCGTGCGCCGCAACTTCAACCACGGCACGCGCAGCGTCCGCCTCTTCGAGACGGGCCGCGTCTTCGCGGCCGGCGGCGAGGGGAGCGACCGCCCGCACGAGCTGGAAGCCTTCGCGCTCGTCGTCACGGGCGAGGCGCTCGAAGAGGGGCGCGCGACGGGACGCGCGGTTGACTTCTTCGACCTCAAGGGCGCGTTCGAGGCCGCGGCCGACGCGATGAAAGTCGGCGGGCTGGGTTTCGAGCCGTGCGCCGCCCGACACCTGCGCGAGGGTCAGGCGGCGCGCGTGACTCTCGACGGGGAAGCGGTCGGCACGCTCGGCCGCCTCTCGGAAGAGTTGTCGTCCGGCTACAAGTTCCGCCAGCCGGTCTTCGTCGGCGAGGTGAGCCTCGGCGCGCTGCTCGCGACGCCCGAGCGGCCCGTGCGCTACGCGCCGCTGCCGCGCTTCCCCGGCGTGGCGCGCGACGTGTCGCTCACGGCCGACCGCCGCGCCTCCTACGGCGAGATGCGGCGCGCGATACTCGGACTCGGCATCCCTGAGTGCCGCGGCGTCGCGCTCGTGGACGTGTACGAGGGGGCGAACCTGCCGGAAGGGAAGCGCTCGCTGACGCTGCGCGTCGAGTACCGCGCCGACGACCGCACGCTGCGCGACGAGGAGGTTGACGCCATGCACGCCCGCGTCGTCGAAGCCCTCGCCCGCGAGTTCGGCGCGCAGCAGAGGGCGTAGGAGTCCGGAGTCCGGAGTCCGGAGTCTTAAGTCAAAAGCAAAAAAATCGTCTTTCGCTGAGGACTTCAGACTTTCGACTCCAGACTTGCGACTTCTCTCTTGCGCTGGGGGCGGCTTAGTCGCATAATCGTGCGGCAGTGTCGAGGCCGCGACGTTTGGAGAGAGGCGATGGTCGGACTAACCGGTCTGGAAAAGTTCTCACACCTGGAAGACAAAATCTACCGCACCATCGAGTTGACGAAGGCGCTCCGGCAGGAGAAGGAGGCGCTGGAGCGCGAGCTCTCCTCGGTCAGGCGCGAGCTGGGCGCGCTGCTCGACGAGAAGGATCGCCTGGAGACGCAGGTCGAGCGGCTGCTCTCGGAGCGCGACACGATACGCCTCAAGGTCGAGGCGATGCTCGACGCCATCGCCGTGCTCGACCCCGAGGCCGTCGAAGTCCTCCGCAAGTGAGCCCCCGGAGACGGAACCGAGATGAGCGCCATCAAGAACCCGGCCGAAGGCACGCCGACGATCCGGGTCGAAATCTACAACCAGACTTACAACATCCGCTCGGACGGAGACAACGACTACGTCGTCGGCCTCGCCGAGTTCGTTGACCGGCGGATGCGCGAAATCTCCTCGGGCACGCTCACGGTGGATTCGCTCAAGGTCGCCATCCTCGCCGCGCTCCACATCGCCGACGAGCTGCACCGCCTCAAGCGCCTGCACGAGCAGGCCGACCAGCAGCTCGCCACCCGCAGCGCCGAGTGCGCCGAGATGCTCGACCGCGTCCTCAAAGTCCGCACCCCGGCCGAGCAGCCGAGCACCATTTCTCTCACCTGAAACTCCCCGCCCCTTTTATAGCAACTTTCGAATGGCCGCGGCCCGCCCGTGTGGACTGCGGGGGCAGGGCTCGTCCCTGCCCCTACGGTTATTCCCCTAATTGAGCTTTGGAAATTTTTGGGGCCTTTTCTGACAACGGCCGGCGGGCTGTGTTAAAATCTTTTCAGGCTGAAGGAATCAGTTCTGCGGGGTTCGCCACCGATTCTTCGATGATTGAGCCTATGCCGTAAATTAGGGAGACCGATGCCGTTGCCAGTGCGGCCCCTCATGAGGGAATCGCCGGAGGCGCGGCTTATCACGAAGGTCACCCACCTGTTAGCGCAGGGTTCAATTACGGCTTCGGAGCGGCCGCCGCGGTTCTCCTTCAGCCTTTCTTCGGTAGATGGTGAATGGTAAATAGTGAATGGTGGTCGGGCGTCGCGCGGCGTGAGCGGTGAAGCGCCAACGGCGAATTGAGAACCATTCACCACTTACTATTCACCATTTACTTCTTTTGAGGCTTATGCGCGTGTTGATGTTCGGCGACGTGGTGGCGCGGCCCGGCCGGGTGGCCGTGCTGGAGCGCGTCCAGGACTTGCGCGAGCTGCACGGCGTTGACCTCGCCGTGATGAACGCCGAGAACGTCTCGGGCGGGTTCTCGATCACGCCCCCGGTCGCCGAACAGTTGTTCGCCGCCGGCATAGACGTGATGACCTCCGGCAACCACATCTTCGACAAGGGCGAGGTCGTCCCCTACATCGAGCGCGAGGCGCGGCTGCTCAGGCCCGCCAACTACCCGGAGGGCGCGCCCGGCCGCGGCGTCTGGGTCGGCGAGGTGCGCGGCGTCGGCGTCGCCGTCATCAGCCTGATGGGCCGCGTCTTCATGCCGCCCACGCACGACAACCCCTTCCACAAGGCCGACGAGCTGCTCTCACGGCTCGGCGACGGGGTGCGCGTGCGGCTCGTGGACATGCACGCCGAGGCCACGTCGGAGAAGATCGCGATGGCGAGGTATCTGGACGGCCGCGTCTCGGCCGTCGTCGGCACGCACACGCACGTGCAGACGGCCGACGAGCGCGTCCTGCCCGGCGGCACGGCCTTCATCACCGACATCGGCATGACCGGCAGCCACTCCGGCTGCATCGGCATGGAGACCGAAGACGTGCTCGCCCGCTTCACCTCGCCCCTGCCGCGCCGCGCCGAACACTCCAAAGGCGAAGTCCGCATCAACGCCGTCCTCATAGACGTAGACCCCGACACCGGCCGCGCCCGCGAAATCTCCCGCCTCTCTTTACCGCACGAGTCATAACAGTTTCGAGTTTCGAGTTTCGAGTTCGGGCGGCACAAGTTGAGCCATTCAACCGGCGC
>DASZKF010000390.1:0-7748 GCA_035947355.1 Pyrinomonadaceae bacterium
GATCAGCTCGCGCCGCGTGACGCGCGCCGCCGCGGGCCGCCGCACGGCCTCGCCGAGCAGACGGTCGCGCCCGAGCTGTTCGAGCGCGAGCCAGACGACCTCCTCCGGGGCGGCCGCGGCGCCCGACTCCTCTACGAGCGCGCGGCCGAGACCCGCCACGTCCGTGCGCCCGTCGCAGCGCCGCCAGACGAAGGCCGCCGCGGGGTTCAGGCAGACGGCCCGGTGACGTTCGAGGTCGTAGACGAGAACCTCGCCGTCGAGTTCGCGCACCAACAGCCCCTCGCTGCGCGCGCGCGGCCTCCAACTGTCGAAGCTCTCTGCCATGCTCTCTCCGGGTCAGGGATCAACGCGGGACGATGAAAGATGGACGCAGGACTGTTTCTCAGTCTTCAGTAAAGGCAAAAACTGAGAACCGCTTCTCAGTTCCACTGTTCCGCGTTCATAGTTTCGTCGCCGCGTCGAGGATCGCTTCGGCGGCGTCGGCCGCCTCGCCGCGCGCGCCCTTGAGCACGGGCGCGCGGCCGGCGACGCCGTGCAGGACTTCGAGCGCCCGCCCCGGCTCGCGCCGCGCCGAGACCGTGTGCGCGAGCAGCGCCAGCACGCCCTGCCCGCCCGAAAGCCTGCGGGGCCGCCAGCGCGCCCCCGCGCGGTACTCGCCGACGAAGACGAGCCCGACCGGGAGCGCGCCGCGGCCGCCCGTCCCGCTCAACTCCTCGACCGCCACCCTGCGCCTCCCCGAAGCGCCGTCGCGGACGCGCAAAGGGCGCGCGTAAGGGTGGACGCGCCCCAATGAGTCGAGCACCGCGTACTCGTCCGAGTAATAGACGGCGCCGCGCCGCACCAGTTCGGCGACGAGCGTCGTCTTGCCGGCGAAGCTGCGGCCCGGCAGAAGGATTGCGCGCCCGCGCCACCCGACCACGCCCGCGTGCACGAACAGTCGGTCGCGGGCGGCGGCCGCCACGAAGAGCTGCGCGTCCGACTCGAAAGCCTCAAGGGCGTCTTCGGCCTCGCGCGTCCGCGCGAGCCGCACGGCGTCGGCGTAGAGCAGGTGGAAGCGCGCCGGGCCGCGCCCCGCGCCGCCGCCCTCGACGAAGGAGTAGAGGCGTTCGACCCTCCGCGCGCGCGACCTCTTCCAGGCCGGCGGGAAGCGCTCGGCGAGGCTCGAGAGGGCCTCGGCCGAGGTGGCGCGCACGCCGACGCGGACTCCGAAACTCTCGAAGGCGAGCCCCGCCGCCCAGCCCAGGCGGTCGATCTTCGCCATTCAAGCCGAAGAGGTCTTCAGCACGGGCAGGACTGCGGCAGACATCATGTTTTCGGCGACGAACATCAGCGGCCGACGGTTGCCGGGGAGAGACAGAGGCCGCCCCGCCTGCGACGGCGCGACGTGGCAAAGATTTTGACCCGTCGCAGAACGAAACGTTGAAGCCCCGCCCGTCGGGAAGGGCGGTATCATCACGGGGCAAAGGCGTCCTGCGGCCGATTCAAAAAGGGTGGCGGCGATGGAGGGAAAAGCTACCACCAATGCGCGACCAGCGTCAATGGAAAAGGAGTAGACAGTAGACAGTAGACAGTAGGCTCCGCGCCGCGGACGCTGACGCCGACACGCGGACGATGCGATGGCGACTCTACTGTCTACTGTCTACTGACTACTGTCTACTGCTTGCGCTATACTCCGGGCCGGAAAGGAGCGAGTGATGACGGGCGAAGGCGGACGTGAGGTGGCGACGCTGGCGGGGGGCTGCTTCTGGTGTCTGGAGGCGGTCTTCGACGAGTTGCGCGGCGTCGAGGACGTGGTCTCTGGGTACTCGGGCGGGCGCGTCCCCGACCCGACTTATCAGCAGGTCTGCGGCGGCGCGACCGGCCACGCCGAGGTCGTGCAAATCACCTTCGACCCGCGCGAGGTCTCCTTCCGCGAACTCCTCCGGGTCTTCTTCACCATCCACGACCCGACGACGCCGAACCGGCAGGGCGCCGACGTCGGCACGCAGTACCGCTCGGCCGTCTTCTACCACACGCCGGAGCAGAAGGAAGTGACCGAGCAGGTCATCCGCGAGCTTGAGGAGGCGCGCGTCTGGGGCGCGCCCATCGTGACCGAGGTCGCCCCCTTCGAGAAGTTCTACCCGGCCGAGGACTACCACCAGGAATACTTCCGCCGCAACCCCTCGCAGCCCTACTGCCAGGTCGTCGTCGCGCCCAAAGTCTCCAAGTTCCGGCAGAAGTTTGTCGAGAGACTCAAGAAATAAGTTTCGGGTTTCGAGTTTCGAGTTCTTCTACGCCCGGTTAAAGGTTAATCCCCGCGTCGTCTTTGTCTTTAACTCGAAACCCGAAACCCGAAACCCGAAACTTAAATTTGGCGGCGCGAAACCGGCCGCTCGCTGCACGCCCGGCGCGCCCCGCTGCAAGACCCGCGTCCGGAGAGGGTCGTTTGCCTTAGAGTCTGGGCCTCCGCCCTCGCTCAGGTGTGAACGATGACCAACTTCCCCCAGCCCGGCCGACGAAAGTTCCTGTCCGCCCTCCTGATGCTCGCGGGCTGCGCGCAGGCTCTGACCCCGGCCCGCGGAGTCGTCGTCACGACTCCGGCCGCGCCCTCGCGCGCGACGCCGGACGCGTTCAAAGACACGGCGCTCGTCGTGCGCTACCAGCAGAGCATCACCCCGGAGGAGTTGGCCGCGCGCGTCTACTTCCTCGCCTCAGACTTCTTCGAGGGGCGCGAGACGGGCACGCGGGGCCAGAAGCTCGCGGCGCACTACCTCGCCTCGCAGTACCGCCGGGCCGGCCTCAAGCCGGCCGGCAACGCCCGGCCGCCCGACCCGCTCGCGCCCGAAGCCTTCTTCCAGAAGTTCCGCCTCTACCGCCGCACGCCCCGCGAGGCGCGGCTCGAAGTCTCCGCGGGCGGCCGGCCCGCGGCGCCGAGCGTCTTCAACGCCGAGGCGCAGGACGACCTCTCCTACTTCGGCTTCGGCGAGCTGCGCGACGTTGCCGCGGCGGGCGTCGTCTTCGCCGGCCACGGCATCTCGGACAAGGAACTCGGTTACGACGACTTCGCGGCGCTCGCCGAGAAGGGCATCGAGCTCGACGGCAAGTGGCTCGTCCTGCTCGCCGACGAGCCGCTCAAGGACGCCTCGACGAGCCTGCTCCGGACGCCCGACGGCAAGCCTTCGAAGTGGACGGCGCAGATCGTTAACAAGCGCCTCGCCGTCTGGCGCGCGGGACGGCCCGCCGGGGTGCTCGTCGTCGCCGACGCCGGGCCGCGCTCGCAGGGCACATTCGCCGAGGGCGCGCGCCGCGCCGGCCTCGCCGCGCGCCGCCTCGGCCCGCTCACGCTCCACCGGACTTCGCCGAGCGGCTTCCCGCCGACCTATTTCATCTCCACCAAGCTCGCCGACCGGATTCTCGCGCCCGCCGGCCAGTCGGTCGCCGCCGCCGCGCGCGAGATCGGCCGCGCGGTTAAGCCCTTGGTCTTCGAGGTGCCGGGCGTGACGGTGAGTTCTTCCGTGCGCGCCTCCGAAGCGGTCGAGACGGAGAACGTGCTGGCCTTCGTCGAGGGCACGGACCCGAAGCTGAGAGACGAGGTCGTCGTCGTCTCCTCGCACTACGACCACCTCGGCCAGGACCCGCAGCTCGAGGGCGACCAGATTTACAACGGCGCGGCCGACGACGCCTCGGGGACGGTGGCGGCGCTCGCGCTGGCCGAAGCCTTCGCGCGCGCCCGGCGCGAGGGGCACGGCCCGCGCCGCTCGCTCCTGTTCGCCAACTTCTCTGGCGAGGAGAAGGGCCTGCTCGGCTCCTCGCACTACGCGGACGCCGAGCCGGCCGTGCCGCTCGCGCGCACCGTCGCCAACATCAACATGGACGGCGTCGCCGGCTTCGACCCCAAGCACCCCGCGGGGAGCCGCGACTACGTCTACGTCGTCGGCTCGCCCGAAGTCTCGGCCGAGCTGCGCGAGACCAACCGCCGCTTGAACGAGCTGACCGGCACGAAGCTGCGCCTCGACGACGTGCGCTACTTCGCCTCCGACCAGTACAACTTCGAGAAATACTTCGTCCCCTTCATATACTTCTCGACGGGCCTGACCGAGCACTACCACCGGCCCTCGGACGAGGCGCACACCATCTCCTACGAGCACATGGCGCGCGTCGTCCGCCTGGCCTTCGCTAACGCCTGGCAGGTCGCCAACCAGGACGCGCCGCCCGCGGGCGTCGACCGCGGCCGCCTCGTGCAGGAGGGCTACGTCTGCCGCCCCTGCCCGTTCGAATGCGACGCGCTGCTCGCCTTCGACGCGCCCGGCGACTGCCCCGCCTGCGGCATGTCGCTCGAACCGAAGCTCGTCCTCAAATAGAATGCAGAATGCGGAGTGCAGAATAAGAGACGGCCTGGTTTTCATTCTGCACCCTGCACTCTGACTTCTGCACTCCCGGTACGCTGATGCAAACGCCCACGCCCAACGCCGCGCCGCCGCCCGCGGAGACCGCGCGGAGTTTCCGCTGGTCTACGTGGGCCGCGCTCTTCGGCCTGTGGAGCCTCCTCGGGCTGCTCTACGCGAGCCAGATGTATATCGGCGTGCGCAGCGAGGGGATGGATCATTCGTTCTGGCGGATGCTCGCGTGGCAGTGGCTCGGCTGGTGCTTCTGGGGGCTTCTGACGCCGCCCATCCTCTGGCTCAAAGACCGCTTCCCCTTCGAGCGCGCCTCCTGGGCGCGGGTGCTGCCCGTCCACCTCGCGGCCTGCGTCCTCTTCGCGGCCGTACACCTCGCCTTCTTCACCTTCATCACCGTCCAGATCAGGCCGTACGACACGATGACGGTCGAGCGGCCGTTCCTCGACATGTACTTCGGGCGGCTGATGAACCAGTTCAACATAGACCTGCTCATCTACGGCACCATCCTCGGCGTCGGCCACGCCGCCCGCTACTACGAGCGGTTCCGCGAGCGCGAGCGCCTGGCCTCGCGGCTCGAAGCGCAGCTCGCGCAGGCGCAGTTGCAGGCCCTCAAGATGCAGCTCCACCCGCACTTCCTCTTCAACACCTTGAACGGCATCGCCGGCCTCGTCCGCGACCAGCGCAACCGCGAGGCCGTCCAGATGCTCGCGGGCCTCAGCGACCTCCTGCGCTACACGCTCGAGAGCGCCGGCAAGCAGGAGGTCTCTTTGCGCGAGGAGCTGGACTTCCTCGAACTCTACCTCGACATCCAGCAGATGCGCTTCCCCGACCGCCTCCGCGTCGAGATGCGCGTCGCCCCCGAGACGCTCGACGCGCTCGTCCCCAACCTCATCCTCCAGCCGCTCGTCGAGAACGCGGTGCGCCACGGCGTCGCCGTGCGCGCCTCGGCGGGGACGGTCGGCGTCGCGGCCGAACGCGAGGACGGGCTGCTGTGGGTGACGGTCTACGACGACGGGCCGGGGCTGAAGAACGGCGGCACAGCCTCGGCCGAGGGCGGCATCGGGCTCTCGAACACGCGCGCCCGCCTCGAACAGCTCTACGGCGCGCGCCACCGCTTCGGCGTGCGCAACCGCGAAGGCGGCGGCACCGAGGCCGTCCTCGCCATCCCTTTCCGCGCGGCGGAGGGCGAGGGCCGTGGCTGAGGCGCGCAAGAAGATCAGGGCGCTCGTCGTGGACGACGAGCCGCTCGCGCGCAAGAACCTGCGCGTCCTGCTCGAAGCCGACCCGGAGGTCGAGCTGGTCGGCGAGGCCGGCGGCGGGGCCGAGGCCGTCCGCCTCATCCGCGAGCGCGCGCCCGACCTCGTCTTCCTCGACATCCAGATGCCGGAGCTGAACGGCTTCGACGTGATCGAGCGCGTCGGGGCCGAGCGCATGCCCGTCATCGTCTTCGTCACCGCCTTCGACCGCTTCGCCCTGCGCGCCTTCGAGGTGCACGCGCTCGACTACCTCCTCAAGCCCTTCGACGACGCGCGCTTCGAGAAGGCGCTCCGGCAGGCGAAGCTCCAGGTCGAGCAGCGCAGCGTCAAGGAGCTGGGCGAGCGGCTCGTGCGCCTCCTGGCCGAGCGCGAGGGCGGCGCGGCCCCGCAGCCCGCGCCGGCGCAGCCGCAGTACCTCACGCGCCTGCTCATCAAGTCGGCCGGCCGCGTCTTCTTCCTCAAGGCCGACGAGATAGACTGGATCGGGGCCGAGGACTACTACGTCAAGCTGCACGTCGGGCGGCGCAGCCACCTGCTGCGCGAGACGATGAACGAGCTCGAGGCCCGGCTCGACCCGCAGAAGTTCCTCCGCATCCACCGCTCCTCGATCGTCAACGTCGAGCGCATCAAGGAGCTGCACCAGCTCTTCAACGGCGACTACTCGGTCGTCCTCCAGGACGGCACCGAGCTGAAGCTCAGCCGGAGCCGCCGCGAACACCTCCAAAGTCTCCTCCGCTCCGGCCGCCTCTGACCGCTTCCCCCGCCCCGCCCGCCGCGCGCCGCCCGCGACTCCCTGCAAAGCCGAACCGTCCCCGCGCCGCGCGGGTTAGATTACCCCGCGGATGATACGGCCGCGTCTGCCGCCGGCCCGAAACTCTAACGCCAACCCCAAAGGAGAAGTCTGATGATGAAGAGGTCACTGAACGCGCTCGCGACGGCGGCCGCCGCCCTGCTGCTCGGCTGCGCCCTGAAGGCCGAGACCACCGGGCAGACGGCCGCGCCCCAGGCCCCCCCGGCCGCCGCCGCGCCGCAGAAGAAGACGGCGAACCTGAACCTCGCCATTTATATCTTCGACGGCGTGCAGATCATAGACTACACGGCCCCCTACGAGGTCTTAGGCCAGGCGCACGTCGGCCACGAGCACCTCTTCAACATCTACACGGTGGCCGAGAAGGAGGGGCCGATCACGACGGCGATGGGGATGACGGTGGTGCCGAAGTACACCTTCGCCAACATGCCGGAGGCCGACGTGCTCCTGCTGCCGGGCGGCAATGTGAACCCGCACCTCGAGAACCCGAAGGTCATCCGCTGGGTGCAGGAGACGGCGGCCGAGGCCGAACACGTGCTCTCGGTCTGCAACGGCGCCTTCTACCTCGGCAAGGCCGGGCTGCTCGACGGGCTGACGGCCACCACCTTCTACGGGCTGATAGACGAGCTGCGCGCGCTCGCGCCCAAAGCGAAGGTCGTCACCGACCGCCGCTTCGCCGACAACGGCAAGATCGTCACGACGGCCGGCCTCTCTTCGGGGATAGACGGCGCGCTCCACTTAATCGAGAAGCTGGCGGGGCGCGGCAAGGCGCAGGAGATCGCGCTCAACCTCGAATACAACTGGCAGCCCGACGTCGTCTACGCGCGCGCCAGCTTCGCCGACCGGCACCTGCGCCGGGTCATCGGCCGGCGCGGCTTCCCTCTGCCCGAGGGCACGCCGGCGACGGTGCTCGGCCAGCAGGGCGGGACAGACCGCTGGGAGAAGAGCTGGGAGGTGCGCACGCCCCTGGCCGCCGCAGAGCTTCTGAAGATCATAGACGCGAAGCTCGCCGAGGGCTGGACGAAGGTGCCGCAGTCGCCCGCCTCGTCCGCCGCCACCGACACGCGCTGGAAGTTCACCGACGAGGAGGGCAAGACCTGGCACGCGCGCTCACTCGTCGAGCCGGCCGGCCCGGGCACCTACAAGCTCACCATCCGCCTCGCCCGCGCCGACGTGGCCGCGCAGGCGCAAGTCAACTAAAAGTTTCGAGTTGCGGGTTTCGAGTTCAGAACAGAAGCCCGACCGTGAGGGAGGGCGTTGAGGCTGTCATAACCTTCGACGCCCTCGCTCACGGTCGGGCTTCTG
>DASZKF010000391.1:0-10716 GCA_035947355.1 Pyrinomonadaceae bacterium
ACTGAGCCTGGCACGCCACGCGGCGCGCGTAAAAGTCGTAGACGAACTCCTTCTGCTTGGCCCGGCAGTGCCGACCACCTACCAGCGCACAGAAAAAGCCCGGCGCCCACGGCCGGGCTTCCCCAATTCGTGAGGCCGCACGCGGCCCACCACGCGTGCGGCCCCGGCACCGCCCGCCGCCACCCTCCCGGCGGGCGTGCGAAGGGTGCGCCCCGCCCGTCGCACCCCTAATCAGTTACTAGAATGCCCATCCTCGTGAGGCTCCGTATGATATATTTTCGCCGTTCTTTGATAAGGCAACGGGATGCGTAGCTCACCCTCAACCTCAGAGAGATGAGCATCGCCGTTCGAGATGAGAGGTTCATACTCACGGCGAATCAGTTACGCAACTATACGCTACCACCATTTGGTGGTGGTGTCAAGATTCCGAGGCCGCCTGTCCTGTCAGGAGACCGCGCCTGATGGGGACGAGGCCCCGCATCATGCCAGAACGTTTAGCCGACAAGCTGCGGCAGATCAGGCTTGCCCTCGGTCTCTCCCAGTCCGAGATGTGGTCGCGCCTCGGCGTCCAAGACCTGATTGTGGTCAAGCAGATTTCGGCGTATGAGTTGGGGAAGCGTGAGCCGCCCTTAATGGTGTTACTGGCTTACGCGCGGGCGGCGAACGTCATCGCGGACGTTCTGATTGATGACGAGCTAGACCTGCCCGACAAGCTGCCGAGCGCGACGAAGCACGAAGGTGTAAGGCGATGATTTCGGATGCGACCTTGATTTAGTCTGCGGATGGGAAATGCCCGAGGTCGGACTCGAACCGACAAGTCCTTGCGGACGGCAGATTTTGAGTCTGCTGTGTTTACCAATTTCACCACTCGGGCGCGAGCTTTCATAGTATTAAACATTACGAGTTATGGTCAATTGGCAGCGGAGAAAATACAGTCGCGAAGAGTTCGCCGAGGCGTGGTTGAGCAGCTCATCTATTGCTCGGGTGGCGAAGAAATTAGGGTGTAATACGACAGGCGGCGGTTACGTTACCTTGAAGATGGCTGCGCGTGAGTTGGGCTTAGACGATGCCCATATGACTGGGCAGGGGTGGAATGTTGGCTGGAAGTCTAACCCGGCGCGGGAGCGAACAACCCCCTTAGTAGATATTCTCGTTCAGAACTCCACCTATACGACGATTTGGCGGCTTAAGCGGCGGCTACTGCGGGAGGGGATACTGGAGTATAGGTGCTACCTTTGTGGGCTGACTGAATGGAACGGTAAGCTTATAACACTACAACTCGATCACATTAACGGGGCGCGTTTAGATCACAGGATACAAAACCTCAGACTTCTTTGCCCTAACTGCCATTCACAAACAGAAACATTCGCAGGCCGGAATAAGAGATAACCCGCCACGCCGGGTCTCTCAGAGCCTAGTTACATACGAAGGCGGCCGGTCTCGTCTAGCTTTTGATGCAGACGGCGGTCTCGTAGAGGCGCTGGCGGCCGCCCCTTTTGCGGAAGGAGACCGTCCGCTCGACCGTGAAGCCTTCGTGCTCGAAGAGCTTGCCGAGGATGGCCTCGGTGAAAATCTCGACGCCGGAGAGGCGGGAGTTGCCGACGACGTAGGCGCCGCGGAAGCCGGCGGAGACGTTCCGGCGGAGCGACCTCACGTGCCGCCAGAGGTCTACGAAGTACTTGGTGGCGTAGTTGCACATCAGGACGTTTTTGGCCCGCAGCTCGTCGTAGTAAGAGAGGTAAGGGCGCACCCCGGCCGGCGGCTCGATCAGCTCCTTCTGCAGCGCGGAGGTCGCGCGGCCCCACGTCCCGCCGACGGCCTCCAGGTCTATCTCGGTCGCCTGCCCCGTGTCTTCGAGCAGCTCCATGAAGTGGAGCTGGGGCCTCGTCTGGTGGACGTAGCTGTACCTGTTCGGGTAGGGCGGGGAGGTGATGACGCAGTCTACCGGACGGCCGACCAGGCGGCCGAGGCCCCGCGTCGAGTTCCCCAGGACGACCGCGTTGAGACCGGAGTGCCTGAGCTGCTCCCCCGTCAGGCCCCGCAAGTCTTCGCTGATTTCGTCGAGGTTCGCGCCCACCTCGGGGAGAACGTCTATGGCCCGCCGGTGGTCGTCGTCGAAGGTGATGGTCGGGTGGTTGCGGTGGATGTTGGCGCAGTCGAGGGCGGCCTTGTTGACGGCGAGCCAGAGGTAGTCGTAGACGGGCGCGTACCGCGGCCGCGCCGCCAGCTCGCGGCAGATGATCAAGTCCCTCAAGACCTCCGGCCTCCACCAGCGGAAGACGTTGTGGATGGCGGGCAGGCGGGCGTTGAATTTTTCGAGGACGGAGGCGACCGGGTCTCTGCGGTGGCGGCCGAGGAGCCGGCGCGCCTCGCCGACGTAATCACCCACGAGGCCGAGGTGCTCGGTCTCCCACCTCAGAGACCTTTCGCCGACCTGCTGGAGCAGCGGGTTGATGTCCACGCCGAGCGACGGAATCCCGAGCTTCTGGCACTCGATGACGGTCGTCCCCCGCCCGCTGAACGGGTCGAAGACGAAGCCGCCCCGGCCGACGCCGAACTCCGTAATGAGGAAGCGCACGAGGTTGGGCGAGTAGCTCGGCGTCAGCCTGTACCAACGGTGGACGGACTCGCTCTGCCCCGTCTTAAAAGTGACGTCGCCGATGTCAACCTCTTCGTGGGCGAAGCCGGACTCTTCGAGATTCTTGTGAAAGCACCGGGCGGCGGCCGCTTCGGTCTCTGGTAAGCAGGGGGATGGCTCGCTCATTGTTCAAACGGGTCTCGGTCGGAAGAAGGCGTTCGGCGCGCGCGCCGCGCCACAACATAGCACCATCCCGGGGCCTTTAATAGCCCCGCGCCGGGCCGGGCGTAAATCCACTTGTGGAAAGCGGGGCGAGGCGGTAAGATGATTGTGCCTCCGTGGCTCGGCCCGCCCCCTCCCCAACGTGGGCCGGCCCTTTCCTCTCCCGCCTCATGTTTCACCCGAATTTAGGAACGCGGAGACGTGGTATGTCTAAGACTCTGGGCCGAAGAGCGCGCGTCCTGATCGCGGACGACGAGAGGGAAATTAGGGAAGTCCTCTGCGACCTCCTCAGCCCCGCGTACGAGTGTACGACCGTCAGCTCGGCCGAGGAGGCGCTCGCCCGCCTGCGCGAGACCGACTTCGACCTCGTCATCAGCGACATCATGATGAGGGGCATGAGCGGGCTCGAGATGATCCCGCACGTGCGCCGCCTGCTGCCCGACGCCGTCGTCATCATGATCAGCGGCGTCCAGACCGTCGAGAGCGCCATCGAGGCCCTGCGCGCCGGCGCCTTCGACTACATCATGAAGCCGTTCGACATCCAGCACGTCGAGGCGGCCGTCCGCCGCGCCCTCGAACACCACTCCTTGCGCGTCGCCAAGCGCCGCTACGAGACCTACCTCGAAGAGATGGTCGAGCAGCGCACGTCGGAGCTGGACCGCACGCTCCGTTCGCTCGAAGACGCCTACCGGACGACGCTCCGGGCCTTGACGGCCGCGCTCGAAGCGCGCGACAGCGAGACGCACGGCCACTCGGAGCGCGTCGTCAACTTCAGCCTCCGGCTGGGGCGCGAGATGGGGCTCGACGCGGAGCAGTTGCGCTCGCTGGAGTTCGGGTCGCTGCTGCACGACATCGGAAAGATCGGCGTCCCCGACGCCATCCTCCGTAAGCCCGCCGCGCTCACCGAGGCCGAGTGGATGAAGATGCGCGAGCACCCCCTGCACGGGCAGAAGATTCTGCGCGGCATCGAGTTCCTCGAAGGCGCGGCGCGCGTCGTCGCGCAGCACCACGAGAAGTGGGACGGGACGGGATACCCGCTCGGCCTGCGCGGCGAGGAGATAGACCTCAACGCGCGCATCTTCGCCGTCGCCGACGCCTTCGACGCGATGATCAGCGACCGCGTCTACCGCCGGGGGCGCTCCTACGAGGAGGCCGCGCGCGAGCTGGAAGCCTACGCCGGCCGGCAGTTCGACCCGGCCGTGGTCGCGGCCTTCCACCGCGTGCCGCGCGGCGAGTGGGACGAGATCCGCCGCCGCTCGCTGGAGCCGGGCGACACGCAGGCCGCCGCGCGCCGCATCAACCGCGCCGCCGAAGGCGTCCTCATCCACTCGGGCGCGATGGTCAATTAAGAATTAAGAATTAAGAATTAAGAATTAAGAATTGGCGTGGTTGGGAACGGCCTTCAATGTTCCCAACCACGCCATTCTTAATTCTTAATTCTTAATTGCTTCTCATCCCGCCGACGACGTAGCCGCGGCGGGCGCGGAGGGTGAGGCCGAGGCGGCGCGCGCCGACGTGGAGCTTCCGATATTCGCTGGCCGGGGCGCTGCGCAGCGGCCGCTTCGGGCGGTAGGTGACGACGTACTGCGCGCCTATCTCGCGCGCCACGTCGCCGCCACGCTCGACCATCTCCTCGACCGTGCCGGGCAGAAGGATGCGCCCGCCCGTCTCCTCGGTCAGAGTCTTGAGGCGACCCTCGCCGCGCTTCATCTCGCGCTCGATGGCCTTGCGGCGGCGGCGCAGGGCCGGGTCTATGCGGACGCCGGAGTTCACGTCCGGAGGGTTGATGCCGGGGCCGCGCATGCCGGGCGGGCGCGTCGGGTCTATTCCGACCGTGGCGATGTCGGCGCGGCTCTGCGCGATGCCGGGCGCCTCCTTCGGCTTCTCCCACCAGGGCTTCTTCAGCTCCTTGCGGCCGACCTCCGCGTAGCTGATGACGTGCAGGGTGGCCTGCGCCGACATCAGCCGGCGGACGGCGTCGGAGTATTCGGTCGAGCTCGCCGTGTCTATGCCGTCGGTGACGAGCACGAGGTGGCGGTTGCCGACCGGCTGCTCGCGCAAAAGCTCGACGGCGCGCTTGATGGCCGCCGAGAGGTTCGACCCCGTCCCCGACTGGAGCTTCGACTTCAGAGCGCGCGCCACCTCGACGCGCTCGCCCGTCCAGCCGTGCAGCACTTGCGTCTTGCCGTTGAACTGGACGGCCGCGACCCGGTCGCCGTCGCGCAGGTGTTCGAGGACGCCGAGCGCGATGGCGCGCGTCGTGTTCGCGCGCAGGGCCGGGTTCAAGTCCCAGCCCGTGGCGAGCAGCAGCACGACGCTCGCGGGGACGCGCTGGACGCTCTTGACCTGCTGCGGCACGTCGTCCTCGACGACGAGCACGTCGTCAACTTCGAGGCGCGAGTCAACCCGCCCCCCCTCGTCGAAGGCGAAGACGGGGACGCGCACCTCCTCGACGAAGACCGACTCGGCCTCCTCCGCCGCGGGCGTCGGCCGCGGCCGCACGCCGCTCTGCGCGGAAGTCTCGGGCGCGGTCAGGAGGGAGGCGAAGGCGAAGCTGGCGAGAGCTAAAAGGGCGCGGCGTGAAAGCATTTCGAACCTCGGCCGGGAAAGATTAATTGCCTGCTCAGTCAGATGCTGCGGCGCGGCGGCGACGTTCGCCGGCCTTCGGCGCGGCGGTCGGTAGAAACCCCCGCCCCCTTTCGCTAGAAAGAAACCTTCTCAACGTCCGCGAATCCCAGCTTGACCGGCGTCGCCCGGCCGAAGATGTTGACGGTCACTTTGAGCAGCGACTTCGACTGGTTGATGCCCTCGACGCGGCCCGTAAAGGCCGCGAACGGGCCGGAGAGGACGCGCACCGTATCACCCAGGCGGAAAGTCTGCGGCCCCCGCTTCCTGCCCGGCGGCAGCGCGCGGAAAATTTTCCGTAGCTCGTCTTCCGGCATGGCGGCACAACCTCCGATGCATAAGTAGACAGTAGACAGTAGCCAGTAGAAAAAGCCTTCGCTATCGAATCGTTCGCCTGACAGCGTCAGCGCCCTCGGCGCGGAGCCTACTGACTACTGACTACTGGCTACTGCTTTTCCTCGCCTGCGACTGGACGGCCGTGATGGCGACGGCGTCCACGATGTCCTCGGCCTTGCAGCCGCGCGAGAGGTCGTTGGCCGGCTTGTCCAGGCCCTGGAGGATGGGGCCGACGGCCGTCGCGCCGGCGAGCCGCTCGGTCAGCTTGTAAGCGATGTTGCCGGCCTGGAGGTCTGGGAAGATGAGCACGTTGGCGCGCCCCGCCACCGGCGACCCCGGCGCCTTCGAGTCGGCGACGCGCGCGACGAGCGCGGCGTCGGCCTGCAGCTCGCCGTCAATGTCTAACTCGGGCAGGCGCGCCCGCACGGTGCGCGTGGCCTCGACCACCTTGTCAATCAGCTTGTGCTGGGCGCTGCCCTTCGTCGAGAAGGAGAGCATGGCGACGCGCGGCTCCGCCCCGAGCAGGGCGCGGCAGCTCTCGGCCGAGGCGATGGCGATCTCGGCCAGCTCGGCCGCGGTCGGCTCGATGACCACCCCGCAGTCGGCGTAGATGATCGCGCCCTCCGAGCCGAACGAGGCGTCGCGCAGTTGCATGAGGAAGAAGCTTGAGACGATGCGGAAGCCGGCGCGGATTCCGATGCAGTGCAGCGCGGCGCGGACGGTGTGGGCGGTCGTGTTGGTCGCGCCCGCCACCGACCCGTCGGCCCCGCCGGCCCGCACCATAAGGTTGCCGTAGTAGAGCGGGTCGCGGACGGCGAGGCGCGCCTCGTCCGGCATCATGCCTTTGGCGCGGCGCAGCTCGTGGTAGAGCGCGGCCGCCTTCTCGAAGTCGGGCGCGCGCCGGTGGTCTATGAGCCGGACGCCGCCCAGGTCAGCGCCGGCCCCGCGCGCCGCCGCGCGCACCTTCTCCTCGTCCCCCAGCACCGTGACGCGCGCCAGCCGGTCGCGCGCGCAGACGGCCGCCGCCACCAGCGTGCGCGGGTCTTCGCCCTCCGGCAACACGATGTGCTGCGGGTCTTCGGCCGCCTTCCGCCTGATACGTTCAAGAATGGACATAAGAAGAAGTAGACAGTAGACAGTAGACAGTAGGAAGACCTTCGGCATCGAACTGTCAGGGGGACAGCGTCAGCGGCCACTAAAGAGCCTACTGGCTACTGACTACTGTCTACTGTCTACTGCTTTATAGCACGGGGTCGCGTGCGCGGTCAGCCGTTGAGGGCGTCGTCTATGAGGGTCTCGGCGGCGGCGGCGAGGCGGCGGACGACGGCCGGGTCGTGCGTCTTGAGGGCGCGGAAGGTGCGGTCTTCGAGGACGGGTGTGTCGAAGCCGTCCTCGCCGAGGCCGACGAGCGCGACCCTCATGTTGGGCGAGTCGGCGACGACGAACCACTCGCGGCCGAGACGCGCGCCCTCGGGCAGAGGGATGACGCGCATGTTGGGGTGGCGCGGCGGCTGCCAGTCCGGCTCGCCGAAGACGTAGACGCGCTCGGAGACGTCGGCGATCCGCATGTAGCGGTCAACGACCGGCTCCATCCGCGAGAGCCGCTCGAAGCCGGCGTAGACGCGCCCGCCCCGGTGCGTCCGCAAAAGCAGCGCGTTCTCGATGAGGAGACTGATGTATTCGAGCGCCGGCACCCGCGCGCGGAAGGTGATCGAGGGCCGCTCGTCGAAGTCGCGCCGCGAGACGTGTGCCACCGTGCCCAGGTCTTCCAACTTCTCGCCGGCCGCCCCCAGGGCGAGGTCGAACATCGAGAATTCTCTCATGGCGCACGCGGCGGCGCGGCCCCCTTCGAAGCGCCGCGCCACCCATCTTTCTACGCGCCCAAGTGTGCGCCAGCATTGCGAATTTTTCGTGAAAGTGTGTTAGAAGAAATGATGAATAATGATGAATGTGTACGGACGGCCTCGGTTTAAATTCATCATTCATAACTCCGCATTCATCATCTGCTTTTTAAAGGGAGGCGTATGGCACAGCACATCGGAATCGTGGCGTGCAGCGCGGAGGGCGCGGCCCTCTGTTACAGGACGATCTGCCTGGAAGCCCTGCCCGTGATGGGCGAGCACAGACACCCGCGGATCACTCTGGACTCGATTCCGATGGCCGAGCACATGCCGTACATCGAGCGGGGCGACTGGGCGGGGGTGGCCGAGCTGCTCCTGGACTCGGCGCGGAAGGTGGCCGGCGCGGGGGCCGACTTCGCCATCTGCCCGGACAACACCTGCCACCAGGCTTTCGAGTACCTTTTGCCGCGCTCGCCCGTGCCGTGGCTGCACATCGCGGAGGTGGTCACGGGCGAGGCCGACCGGCGCGGCTTCCGGCGGCTGGGCGTCCTCGGCACGAAGTACCTGATGGAGTCCCCGGTCTACCCGGAGGCGGCGGCCAGGCACGAGATAGCCTGCCGGATTCCCGAGGCCGCGGATCGCGAGAAGATCAACGACATCATCTTCAAGCAGCTCGTCAACGGCCTCTTCCCCGAAGAGTCGCGCCTCTACTTCAACGAGGTCATGGAAGAATTAAAAGGGCGCGGCTGCGACGCCGCCGTCCTCGGCTGCACGGAGATTCCGCTCATCGTCCGCCCCGAAGACGCGCCGCTCCCGACGCTCGACTCGACCCGCCTCCTGGCGAAAGCCGCCCTGCACAGAGCCCTGGCGTCAACGTAAGGCTTCACCGCTCAGCCGCGCAGCGACCCGAGGAGCTTCTCGTGGATGCCGCCGAAGCCGCCGTTGGACATGACGGCGACGACGTCGCCCGCGCGCAGCTCCGCCGAGAGGCGGCGGACGATCTCGTCCGCGCCGTCGAGGCAGAAGGCGGGCCGGCCGCGCGCGTTGATGTCGCGCGTCAGCTCCTCGGTGTCGAGCAGACGGCCGTAGGCGCTGCCCTTCTCGCGGGCGAAGACGGTCGAGAGGACGACGTAGTCGGCGTGGTCGAAGGCTTCGGCGTAAGCCTCCTGGAAGACCGCGAGGCGCGAGGTGGCCGAGCGCGGCTCGAAGACGGCGACGAGCCGTCGGCCGGGGTAGCGCGCTCTGAGGGCGCGCAGGGTCTCGCGCACGGCCGTCGGGTGGTGCGCGAAGTCGTCAATGACGACGACGCCCCGCTCCTCGCCGCGCACCTGCATCCGCCGCTGGACGCTCTTGAAAGTCGCCAGCCCCTCCCGAATCTGCTCGCGGGTGAGGCCCCAGGCGTCGGCCGCGGCGACGACCGAGAGGCAGTTGAGCACATTGAACTCGCCGATCAGGGGCGTCTCGAACTCGCCCCACTCCCGGCCGCCGCGCGTCACGCGGAAGCGCGTCAGCGCGCCCGAAGAGTAATCTATGTCCACGGCGCGCCACCCGGCGTCCTCGCCGGTGCCGAAGGTTTCGAGCCGCGTGTGGAGGCGCGCGCCCATCTCCGCGACGACCTCGCGGACGACGGGGCTGTCCCAGCCGGCGACGAGGCGGCCGTTTCCGGGGACGAGGTTCATCAGGCGGCGGAAGGCCGTCTTGACGGCTTCGAGGTCCGGGTAGATGTCGGCGTGGTCGTACTCGATGTTGCCGACGACGGCCGTCTCGGGCAGGTAGTGCATGAACTTCGGCCCCTTGTCGAAGAAGGCCGTGTCGTACTCGTCGCCCTCGATGACGAAGTAGTCGCTGTCGGTGACCCGGAAGCTCGTCCCGAAGTTCTGGACGACGCCGCCGACGAGGAACGAGGGCCGCAGTCCGCCGCACTCCATGACCCAGGTCGCGATGCTCGTCGTCGTCGTCTTCCCGTGCGTGCCCGCGACGACGAGCGAGCGCCGGCCCCGGATGAACTCCTCCTTGACCACCTCGGCCTGCGAGCGGTAGACCAGCTTCCGGTTTAAGGTCTCCTCGACCTCCGGGTTCCCGCGCGACAAGGCGTTCCCGATGACGACGCAGTCCGGCGCCGGCGCGAGGTGCTCCGGCCGGTAGCCCTCCGCCACCGGGACGCCCAGCCCCTCCAGCATCGTAGACATCGGCGGGTAGACGTTCTCGTCCGACCCCGTCACGCGGTGCCCCCGCGCCTGCAACATCCCCGCCAGCGACGCCATCGCCGTCCCGCAGATTCCGATCAGGTGATAGTGCATAAGAAGGTTATGAGTGATAGGTGATGGGTGATGGGTAGAACCAGTTTTTACTTATCACCTATCACCCATCACCTATCACTGTTGTTCGGCGGCGGGGATGGTGAACGAGAAGGTCGAGCCCTTGCCGACCTCGGAGCGGACGCTGATCTCGCCGCCGTGCAGCTCGACGAGCTGGCGGGTGATGTAGAGGCCGAGGCCCGTCCCCTTCTCGCTGCGGGTGGCGCGCGAGCGCGCCTGCTCGTACTTGTCGAAGAGGCGCGCGAGGTCTTCGGGCGGGATGCCGACGCCGGTGTCGGCGACCGAGACGCGCACCGCCCCGCCCTCGCGCTCGGCGCTGACCTCGACGCGCCCGCCGCGCGGCGTGAACTTCAGAGCGTTCGAGAGGAGGTTGACGAGCACGCGCCGCAGCTTGGTGCGGTCGGCCTGGAGCGGCGGCAGGTCTCCGGGGAGGCGCTCCGCGAGCGTGATCTCTTTCTCGCGCGCCATCGGCTGCATCTGCTCGCGCAGCTCCTCGATGAGCCCGGCGAGCTCGATGGAGGCGAGGTCGAGCCGCATCGTGCCGGATTCGAGCTTCGAGGCGTCGAGGAGGTCGTTCACGAGCTCGATCAGGTTCTGCGTGTTGCGCTCCATCATCGAGACCATGTTCTTCTGCTCGGGCGTGAGGTCGCCGAGCCGGCCCGAGGTGAAGAAGTTGATGACGCCGCTGATGACCGTCAGCGGCGAGCGCAGGTCGTGCGTCGTCAGCGCGAGGAACTCCTCCTTCAGCTCCGACAGCTCGCGCAGCTTGGCGTTGGCCTCGTTCAGCTCGCGGTTC
>DASZKF010000392.1:0-11516 GCA_035947355.1 Pyrinomonadaceae bacterium
GGTCGGGCTTCCGTTTGCCTTTTAGATTTGTATCCCGCGCACCTTCTCGGTCTTCTTGGCTTTGGCGGGGGCGGCGAGGACGGCGGAGTCTTGTTCGCGGTGCTCCTGCTCTTCGCGGGTGTGCCAGCGCGCCCACTCGGCGGGGGCGTCGAAGGTCTCGCCGCCGTGGCGGGTGAGGCGGGGGCGGATGCGGCACATGACGGGCGTGTTGACGCCGACGCCGGAGATGACGGCCTGCCCCTTCGTCAGCGCGGGCAGCTCGGCGAGCAGTTGGCGGCCCGCGCCCTCGACCGACTTGGCGACCGTGTCCTGGTCAATCGGGTTGACGATGCGCATGATGACCTGCGTCATGCACTGCGAGAGCACGTCCTGGTCGAGCTTGCCGGGCCGCTGCGTGATCAGGCCGATGCCGACGCCGAACTTGCGCCCCTCGGAAAGTATCTGCTTGAGGATGTTGGTCGAGACCACGGTCTGCCCGGCGGGCGCGAAGCGGTGCGCCTCTTCGAGGAGCGTGAAGACGGGGTAGGGGAGGAAGCTGTCGGAGTGCGGCTCGGCCTCGCCCCGGACGGTCGCCATGCGCGCCTTGTTGACGCGCCTAAGCAGCGTGGCGACGACCACCTGCTGCTCGTTCTGCTCGATGTCGGAGAGTTGCAGGACGGTGCAGCGGCCGGGCCGGAAGAGTTCGGCGAGCGGGATGTGCTCGGTGTCGGAGAAGATCGAGCCGGGGCGGTCGAAGCGGTTGTCGAGCCGCCACAGCAGTCCGTCAATCGAGCTCGCGTTGCCGCCCCCGCCGCGCCCGTCCTCGTCGCCGTACTTCTCCTGCGTGACGGCGTCGCGCAGGTCGTGGTAGCCCCACAGGCCGCGCGCCCCGCGCTCGCTCCCGGTCAGGCGGCGGTACGCCTGCGACAGGTAGTGCAGCATCTTGTCCGACGTGCCCTCGGGCAGGAGGTACTTGATGTCGGCCTCGGTCAGCGAGGAGAAGCGCACCTTGACGCGGTCGTGCGTGAAGATTTTGACCTCGGGCGCGTAGGCGTCGCGCGCGTCGCGGAAGCGAGCGTCGTCCTCGACCGAGCGCAGCGTGTCGTACTCGCCGTGCGGGTCTACGACGAGGACGGCCGCGCGGTTGTGCGGCATCATCAACTCCTCGACGAGGACGCCGGCCGTGTAGGACTTGCCCGCGCCGGTCGAGGCGAGGATGGCTAGGTGCGTCGAGACGACCTCGCGCACCGAGAGGACGACGGGGACGGCCCCGGCCTCGCGCGTCAAAAGGCTCCCGACGTGCGCCGCGCCCACGTCGCCCGCGCGCCTCGCCGAGAGCACGCCCGCGAGCGTCTCGGAGGAGGCGAGGCGGACGGGGTCGCCCGGCTGCGGCGGGATGCGCGGGTTGACGAAGTCGCCCAAAGCGCGGCTGAAGTAGCCGATGGTCTCGACCGTGATCTCGTAAAGCTCGCAGCCCTCGCCGTCCAGCCCGATGAGCGAGGAGATGAGCGCGGGCGGCGTCTCGGGGTCGGAGAGGAAGGCGTCGGGGAGGTTGCGCACGAGCCGGCGCGCGGTGACGTTGCCGAGGATGCGCCGCTCTTCCGGGCCGTCGCGGGCCGTGTAATAAACAAACTCGCCGATGCGCGCCCGGACGGGGTCGGCCGTGATGAACAGGTACTCGTGCGGGCGCTCGCCCGGCCCCTTCACCGTGCCCGCGAGCGCGTCCGTCGGTTGGTCTTTAACTTCCATGAGCGAGAACGGGGTTCAGCCAAAGGGATCAGGAAACCCGCCGGGTTCGCAGCGGCGACTTGCGCGCGAGTATATCACGCGCGGCCTCGGCGCGGGGCGGGCCGTCACTTTAGAACGTCATTGGCGACCGCGTGGCCGCCGTCGTTGGGGGCGGGGTTGAGGTGGAGGATGCGGGCCATGAGGTTGTAGATGTGGACGTTGGCGAAGGGCTCGACGACTCGGCCCTGTTTGAAGGCGGGGCCGTGGGCGATGAAGAGGGCGCGCATGGAGGCCAGCGCGTTGTCGTAGCCGTGCCTGCCTTTGGGCCTTCGCAGGTCGCCGCGCGCCCGCAGCTCCTCAAGGCGCTGGCGGTTCGTCAGCGTCCAGCCCTCTTCGGGGAGGACGAGGAGCGGGGCGATGCGCGGGTGGCGGCGGTAGTGAAGGCGCTCCGGGACTTCCGACTTCCGGTAGACCTGGGCCTGCGGCGGGAGGCCGGCCTTGAGGGCCGAGTAAATCTCCTCCTCCTTCCCGGCGCGCGGGAAGATGCTGACGACCTCGGGCGTCCAGAAGATGCGCTCGGCCGAGGCGGGGTCGAAGATTCGGTCGAGCAGGACGGCGTTGTTGAGGTCTACGGCCGCCATGCCGTGGTCGGAGACGACGATCAGGTTGACGCGACGGAGAACCCCTCGGGCCTTCAGGCCGCGGACGAGCCGGCCGAGGGCCGCGTCTACGCGTGCGACGGCGCGCGCCGTCTCGGCCGAGTCGGGGCCGAAGTCGTGGCCGGCGTCGTCCACGTCGCTGAAGTAGAGGCTCAGGCAGGTCGGTCGCTCGGCCGGCGGCAGGTCGAGCCAGGACAGGAGCAGGTCTACGCGCGCGGCGTTCGACATGCGCTCGTCGTAAGGCTTCCAGTAGGTCGGTCGGTGGCCCGCGATCTCCGCTTCCGTTCCGGGGAAGAAGACCGAGCCGGCCCGCTGGCCCTGCCGCTCGGCCGTGACCCAGACCGGCTCGCCCTCCCACCAGCGCCCGTCGCGCACCTGCTCGCGGTCGGAGAGGGTGAAGACGGCGCGCAGGCCCTCGTCGTACATGCTGTTCTCGACGATGCCGTGGTTCTCCGGGTAGAGGCCGGTGGCGATGGTGTAGTGGTTCGGGTAAGTCTTCGTCGGGAATGAAGGGATCAACCACCTCGCGCGGACGCCGCGGCGCGCGAGGGCGTTGAGGTTCGCGGGCCGGTACTTCTCCAGGTAGTCGTAGCGGAACCCGTCGAGCGAGACGAGGATGACGGTCGGCCGCAGATTCCTGATCGGCCGCGGCCAGGCGTCGCCGGCCGCCGACGCCGCCAAAAGGAGCAGCGCCGCCAGCCACAGGCGGGACGCGCGCACGTTGGCGATTCTCCTCACGGCGGCTCAGGCGAAGAAGCGGCGGACGGCCTCGACGACGTAAGACTGCTGCTCCTCGGTCAGCTCCGGGTACATCGGCAGCGCGAGCGTCTCCTGGGCGGCGCGCTCGGCCTCGGGGAAGTCGCCCTCGCGGTGGCCGAGGTAGGCGAAGCACTCTTGCAGGTGGAGCGGGACCGGGTAGTAGACCTTCGTGCCGACGCCGCGCGCCTTGAGGTGCGCGATGAGCGGGTCGCGGCGCGAGGGGGGGACGCGTATCACGTACTGGTGGAAGATGTGCCGCGCGCCGGGGCGGACGTGCGGCGGCGCGACGAACTCGCCGAGGCCCGCCTCGGCGAGCAGGCGCGTGTAAACTGCGGCGCGCTCGCGCCGGGCCTGCGACCAGGCGTCGAGGTGCGGCAGCTTGACCCTCAGCACCGCGGCCTGGAGCGTGTCGAGGCGGCTGTTGAAGCCGACCTCACTGTGATGGTACTCGGTCGCGCCGCCGTGAACGCGCAGCCGGCGCAGGCGCTCGGCCGTCGGCTGGTCGTCGGTCGTGACCATCCCGGCCTCGCCGGCCGCGCCGAGGTTCTTGGTCGGGTAGAAGCTGAAGCAGCCGGCCGCCCCGAAAGTGCCTGCCCGCCGCCCGCGGTCTTCCGCGCCGAGCGCCTGCGCGGCGTCCTCGACGACGAGGAGGTCGCGGCGCGCGGCGACTTCCATAACCGCTCCCATCTCGGCGCACTGGCCGTAGAGGTGTACGGGCATGACGGCGCGCGTGCGCGGGGTGACGGCCTCTTCGAGGCGCGCGGGGTCGAGGTTGTAGGTGCGCGGCTCGATGTCCACGAAGCGCGGGCGCGCGCCGGCCCGGGCGACCGCGCCGGCCGTGGCGAAGAAGGTGAAGGGCGTCGTGACGACCTCCGAGCCGGGGCCGATGTCGAGCGCGAGGAGCGCGAGGAGCAGCGCGTCCGACCCCGACCCGCAGCCGACGGCGTAGCGCGCCCGCGTGTAGCGCGCGACCTCCGCCTCCAGCTCCCTCACGTCCTCGCCGAGGACGAACTGCTGCGACTCGAAGACGCGCTCGACGGCCGCCCGCAACTCATCGCGCAGCGCCGCGTGCTGTTGTCTCAGGTCGAGCAGCGGGACATGCATGACGTCGGCTGTTCGGCTCATACAGGTTCCTGGCGCACGGGTTTCGTCCGAAGGATCAAAGGGGTAAATAACGTACCACGTTCACCCACTCGTCGTCTTCACTACAGGTAATCATCAACTCCAGGTCTTCGAGCACCTGATGGAGAGGCAGGCCGCGCGGCACGACGAACAGCCCGGCGATGTCCCGGCCCTCGCCCATCAGGGCGGCCGCGTGCGGTCTTACGGTCGTGCGTAACGACGACGCGCGGCTCCAGAGCCGCACGGGTTAGTAACTCTGGGTCGGTCGCCCTCCCCATCCCGATCTCGGAGGCGGTCACGACATCGAGCCGGGGTATGCGGCGTATCAGCCCGCGCAGGATGTCGTGGTCGAGGTCCTGATCTATCAACAAACGAAGCATCGTCCGGCTTCTCGGAACAGTACCTTCCCCTGACATTTCAGTCCGGTCAGTCCGGTGGCGGGTGGGGTAGGTTTCGAGCTTAGCGGCGGCCGTCGGGCTTATTTGAATTCTGATTTGCGGGCCAGCAGACGCGCGCGGAGTTCGGCGGACGTTTTTTGATGCTGGGGGGCAGACTCTATTTCCTTCTGAACCTCGTCGCCCTTCGCTTCCTGCTCGCGCAGGTACTCTTCGACGGTCTCTTCGTGGCCGAGGTAATAGGTGATGGCCGCGTAAACGTCCGCCAGACCGAGCGCCGGAAATTTTTGGGCGATCTGTTCGGCGGACGCGCCGAGCTTGTAGTGATGCACGATGGAGTCGAGGGTCACGCGCGAATCAGCGACGCGGATTGTCCCGTCCTCCGTCATCCGCAGGGGCAATATTTGAGTACTATCCAGGGTCGCCATGCTCCGCCGGCCTCCGACGCAGTTTAATACTTCTCGTCGGGTTTTTCTATACGGTCAGGGCTTGCGCGCTCACCCCCTCTTGACGGGCCTTACAGCTTGATCCAGCGGCCGCCGTCGTTGATGGACTGCTGGGCGGCTTCGAGGAGGCGGACGACGCGGAGGCCGGCGTGGCCGTCGGAGACCGAGGGGCGCGAGCGCCTGACCGAGTCGAGGAATTCGGCGACGACGTAGCGCAGCGCCTCGGTCGGGTCGAGCTTAGGCACCCAGACGTCGCCCGTGCGGTAGCTGACCAGCGCCTGGTAGGTCTCCTCCTCGGAGAGCGCCGGCTCGTTGCGCGTCACGCCGCTGTCGTAGACGCGCACCTTCTCGGTCGGCTCGATGTCGTCGTAGACGATCATCCGGCGGCTCCCGGCGATGAGCGTGCGGCGGATCTTGACGGGCGAGAGCCAGTTGAAGTGGAAGTTGGCGATCAGCGAGTCGTCGAAGCGGAGCTGGACGTAGGCGATGTTCTCGAGCCCCGGCTCGATGTGGCAACTGCCGGTGGCCGTCAGCGCCGTCGGGGTGCGGCCGACGACGTAGTCCATGATCGAGAGGTCGTGCGGGGCCAGGTCCCAGACGACGTTGACGTCGTGCTGGAAGAGGCCGAGGTTGATCCGCACCGAGTCGAAGTAGAGCAGGTCGCCGACCTCGCCGGCCGAGACCATCTCCTTGATCTTGCGCACCGCGCCCGTGTAGACGAAGGTGTGGTCAACCATCAGCGTGAGGCCGCGCCGGTCGGCCGTCGAGATCAGCTCCTCGGCCTCGCGGGCGCTGGCCGTCAGCGGCTTCTCGACGAGGACGTGCTTGCCGGCTTCGAGGGCGCGGCGGGCGAAGGGGTAGTGCGTGGCGACGGGCGTGGCGATGACGAGGGCGTCGAGGCGCGGGTCGTCGAAGAGCCGGTCGCACTCGGCCGAGGCGCGGGCCGAGGGGTAGCGCCTGGCGACCTTCTCCAGCCGCCGCGCGTCGCGGTCGCAGACCCAGCGCAGCTCCGCCGCCTCGCTCTCGGCGAAGTTGCGGATCAGGTTCGGCCCCCAGTAGCCGCAGCCGATGACTCCGACGGAAATAGGCATAAGAAGAAGTAGACAGTAGACAGTAGTCAGGAGACAGTAGAAAAACCTTCGCCGATGAGCCTTAACGATGTCAGCGTCGGCGGTCTCAGCGCGGAGCCTACTGACTACTGTCTACTGACGACTGCGCTTTCAATCGCGTCCGCGACGCGCCCGAGTTGCGCGTAGGTGAGTTCGGCGTACATCGGGAGCGAGAGGACGCGGCGCGCCTGGCGCTCGGCCTCCGGGAAGTCGCCTTCGCGGTGGCCGAGCGCGGCGTAGGCGGGTTGCAGGTGGACGGGCACGGGGTAGTGGATGCCGGTCTGGACGCCCGCCTCGTGTAAGTGTTTTTGCAGCTCGTCGCGCGCCTCCGACTGGATGACGAAGAGGTGGTAGGCGTGCTCTTCGCCCGCCGCCTCGCGCGGGAGCCGGAGCGCGCCGGCCCGCTCGAGGTCGGCGAGCAGCTCGCGGTAGCGCGCGGCGTGCGCGCGCCGCAGCGCGTTCCAGCGTTCGAGGTGTCTGAGCTTGACGCCGAGCACCGCGCCCTGGATGCCTTCGAGCCGCGAGTTGTAGCCGACGACCTCGTGCCGGTACTTCCGCACGGAGCCGTGGTCGCGCAGCATCCGGACGCGGCGCGCGACCTCCGGGTCGTTCGTCACCACCGCGCCGCCCTCGCCGTACGCGCCGAGGTTCTTGCCGGGGTAGAAGCTGAAGCAGCCGGCGCGGCCGAGCGCGCCGACCCGCCGGCCGCGGTAGCGCGCGCCGTGCGCCTGCGCCGCGTCCTCGATGACGAGGAGGCGGCGGCGCGCGGCCGTCTCGAAGATCGGGTCGAGGTCGGCCGGGCGTCCGTAGAGGTGGACGGGGATGACGGCGCGCGTGCGCGGGGTGACGGCCCGCTCGATTTCGCGCGCGGAGATGTTGGAGGTGTCGGGGTCGCAGTCGGCGAAGACGGGCCGCGCGCCCGCGGCCGAGACCGCCTCGGCGGTGGCGATGAAGGTGTTGGCCGGGACGATCACCTCGTCGCCGGGGCCGACGCCGCAGGCCTCCAGGGCGAGCTGGATGGCCGCCGTCCCGTTCGCCACGCCGACGCAGAACTCCGCGCCGACGTAGGCGGCGAACGCACGCTCGAACTCCTCCACCTCGCGCCCCAGGACGAAGGCCGACGTGTCGAGCACGCGCTGAATCGCCTCGTCAATCTCGGATTTGATCGCGCGGTACTGCGCCTGTAGGTCAACGAAAGGAACGGTCATAAAAAGTATGAACGATGAAAGCGGGGCGGCGAACTGAAGATCGCTTTTCAGTTCGCCGCCCCGCTTTCATCGTTCAGCGTTTCGGATGATCCTCGCCGGGTTGCCGGCGACGACCGCGCCGGCCGGGACGTTGCGGGTGACGACGGCGCCGGCGCCGACGACGGCCCGCTCGCCGATCTCGACGCCGCACAGCACCGTGGCGTTCGACCCGACGCTCGCGCCGCGGCGGACGAGCGTCGTCTCCAGCTTCCAGTCCTCGTCGGTCTGCGGCGCGCCGTCCGCGCGGGTGGCCCGCGGCAGGCGGTCGTTGATGAACATCACGCCGTGGCCGATGAAGACCTCGTCCTCGATTTCGACGCCCTCGCAGATGAAGGTGTGGCTCGAAATCTTGCAGCGCGCCCCGACCCGCGCCCCGCGCTGGATTTCGACGAAGGTTCCGACGCGCGTCTCGTCGCCGATGGTGCAGCCGTAGAGGTTGACGAAGCGGTGGAGGCGGACGCCGCGCCCGAGCACGACGTCGGCCGCGACGGACGAGAACTCCGCCGACATCAGCGCGCCCCCGCCCGGCCGGCCGCCTCGGCCCCGCCGGGGGCCTCGTCCTCCTCGGCCGGCGCGTAGTAGCCCGAGTAGTAGCCCGAGTAGTAGTAGTAGTCGTTGCCCTCCAGCTTCACGTTGTTGAGGACGACGCCGAAGATGTGCGCGCCGACGTCCTGCAGCTGCTGCTTGGCCCGGCGCACCACCGTGCGCGACGACCGGCCGCCGTGGACGACGAGCATCACGCCGTCAACCATCGTCGAGAGTATCGAGGCGTCGGTGAACGAGATGGCCGGCGGCGAGTCTATGACGATGTGCGTGAAGTGCTCCGAGAGCAGGTAGAGGAGCCGGCGCATCTCGTCGGAGCCGAGCAGCTCGGCCGAGTTCGGCGGCACCGGCCCCGAGGTCAGCACCTTGAGGTTCGGCATCCGCTCGTAGGTCTGCAGCAGCTCGCTGACGTTCGCCTCGCCCGACAGGCAGTTGGTCACGCCGCGCGCGTTCGGGAGCCCGAAGTGGGCGTGGACGCGGGGCCGGCGCAGGTCGCAGTCGAGGACGAGCACCTCGGCCCCGGTCTGCGCCAGCATCGTGGCGATGTTGACGACCGTGGTGGTCTTGCCCTCCGACGGCTGGCTCGACGTGACGAGGATGGTCTTCGGCGGCTGGCCCGCCGACGAGAGCAGCAGCGAGGTGCGCAGGTGGCGGTAGGCCTCGGCCACGGGAGAGCGCACGTCCTCGATGAGGGCGAGCGCCGTGGCGGGCTCGCCCGACGGCGGGGGCGCCGCCGAGCGGCCGAGCAGGCGGCGCGTCTCGCGCGGGGCCGGGATGAGCGCCAGCGTCGGGAGGTGGAGGTGGCGGTCAACGTCCTCGACCGACTTGAGCGTGTCGTCGAGGTAGTCGAGCAGGAAGGCGAGGCCGACGCCGACGAAGAGCGAGAGCAGCAGCGCGATGGCGATGTTGCGCACGCGCGGCGGCCCGATCGGGGCGCGCGGCGTGCGCGCCTCCTCGACCAGCGTGATGTTGCCCTCGACGCGCTGCGGCTGCGTGATCTTGACCTCGTTGAGCCGCTGCATGTAGAGGTTGAGGTTCTGCCGGTCGGTCTCGATGGCCTGGTCGAGGTCTTTGAGGCCGCGCTCGGCGATGCTCGCCGTGTTGGCCCGGCCGCGCTCGGAGAAGTAGGAGGCGTTGATCTGGCGCTCGTTGGCGACGGCCGACTCGTAGCGCGACTTCATGCCGTTGATGATCTCGTCGGGGGCCGCCTCCAACTCCTCCTTGAGCCGCGTGATCTGCCGGTCGAGCTTCTGGACGCCGGGCCACTCCGGCGTGTAGTTGACGAGCAGCGCGGCGCGCTCCTGGTCGAGCTTGCTGATCTGCTCGCGCAGCCGCTTGACGGTCGGGTCGTTCTGCACCTCGGGGATGGCCCAGATGCCGGCCGTCGAGCGCGTGCTGAGCGCCGTCTGGTAGGCCGCCTCCAGCAGCTTGCGCTGCTTCTCGGCGTCCTGGAGCTGCGAGCTGTAGTTGCGCAGCCGGTCGGCGTTGAGGTCCTGCCCGGCCTTCTCGCCGAGCGGGAGGTCGTGCGACTGGAGGTAGTTGACGCGCCGCTGCTCGTTGGCCTGGATGCGCGCCTGGAGGTCAACGATCTCCTTGGCGAGCACGTCCTCGGCCCGCTGCGACCCGGTCGCCTGCTCGCGGATGTCGTTCTCGCGGAAGACGGTGGCGATGGTGTTGGCGACGGCGCTCGCCAGCTCGGGGTTGGTGTGGCGGAAGGAGATGTTGGCGAGGTTGGTGTTCTCGACCTGCCCGACGACGAGGTTGGCGCGCAGGGCCGCCTCGTAGGGCTCGAGCTTGACGGCCAGCTCGGGCGGGACGGAGTCGGCGTTGATCTCCGTGTCGGTCACGACGGGGACGCTGCGGTCGGGCTTGGCCGGCGGCGCGGCCTGCTTGCCCGTCACGGCGCGGCGCAGGGCGGCGATGATGCCGGTGCCGCGCTGCGCGCCGAGGAACTGCGGGTTGTTGTGCAGGTCGAGGCGGAGGATGACCTGGCGGGCCAGCTTCTGCGTCGTCAGCTTCTTGAACTGCGTGTTCCAGTACTTCGAGTCGGTGCGGATGATGAGCTGGTCGACGCCGCGCCCGGTCGAGAGCACGTTGCCGGCGTTGCGCTGCTCGATTTGGATGACGGCCATCGCCTCGTAGACCGAGGGCAGCCGGTACATCTGGATGGCGACGAGCGAGGTGACGACGACGACGAGGCTGAGGATCAGCCACTTGCGCTTGAGGACGATGGCGAGGTACTCGCGCAGGTGCGTCGGCTCGTTCTGCACGGCGACGGGCACGGGCTGGGCGAGGTCGCGCAGCGGGCGGTCGAGCGGCTCCGGGGAAAGCGGCATCAGGCGGTTATCTTGCGAGATCATCTTTCTTAACTTCTTCCTGTGCAGAAACTAGGGTCCGTCGGGGCGGAGGGTTTCCGAGCGCGTAATGATAACAGAGACGGGCGGGACGGCAAATCGCGGGCAGCAAAAAAGTTTCGGGTTGCGGGTTTCGAGTTTCGAGTTCGGGCGGCGCGCGTTGCACCTTTCAACTCACGCAGAACAAACCCGAAACCTGAAACCCGAAACTCGAAACTTATGTTTGCGTGAATTCGCCGAGCGCGTCGCGCCAGTCGCGCAGGGGCGGGAGGCCGAGGGCCTCGGAGAGGAGGCAGCGCAGGCGCGAGTTCCGAGGCCGCGGGGCCTGGCGGTCGAGCGAGTCCATCGAGACCGGCTCGATGCCTTCGACGCCCGCGCCGACCAGCTCGGCGGTCGCGCGGGCGAACCCCTCGAAGCTCGCCCCCTCGCCGGCGTTGACGACGTGGTAGACGCCCGGCAGGTCTAACTCGGCCAGCTCGCGCAGGCGCGCCGCGAGGTCGGGCGCGTAGGTCGGCGTGCCGTAGGCGTCCGAGATGGCCTTGAGGCCCCGGCCGGCCCGCAGGCGGTCGGGCATGAAGCTCAGGAAGTTGCGCCCGCCGGGGCCGAAAATCCAGCCGGAGCGGACGACCACGGTGCGCGCCGAGGCCATCTGCGCGCGCCACTCGCCTTCGAGCTTGGCCGCGCCGTAGGCGCTCGCCGGGTGCGGGTCGTCGCGCTGCGTGTAGAAGCCCTCCTTGCGGCCGTCGAAGACGTAGTCGGTCGAGACGGTGACGAGCGAGGCCCCGACCTGGCGCGCGGACGCGGCGAGGATTTCGACGCCGCGCGCGTTGACGAGGAAGGCGCGCTGCGGGTCTAACTCGCACGCGTCCACGTTCGTCCACGCCGCGCAGTTGAGGCACGAGTCGGGGCGGGCCTCGGCGAACGCCTCCGCGACGGCCCGCTCCTCGGTGATGTCCAGACGCCCGCGCTCGTAGGCGAAGACCTCGTCGCCGCGCCCGCGGCAGTGCTCCACGGCGGCGCGGCCCAGCATCCCGCCCGCGCCGGTAACAAGAATTTTCATAAAGAAGTAGCCAGTAGACAGTAGTCAGTAGAAGAAGGTGTCAGAAGCCCGACCGTCAGGGAGGGCGTTGACGCTGGCGTAAAGCTTAACGCCCTCCCTGACGGTCGGGCTTCTG
>DASZKF010000393.1:0-8042 GCA_035947355.1 Pyrinomonadaceae bacterium
CCTCCACGCGCGAGCGCGCGCGCGCGGAGGGCGGCGCCGTTCGCGGGCGCGCTATTTGAACTGGATGTGCAGGTGGTTGTGGTGGCCGGTCACGCGCTTGGTCAGCCCCTGCGCGACGAGCTTCGGGTCGTTGAAGAGGACGCTGGCCTTCGGGAACTTCGCGCGGATGAGGAGGACGAGCTGCTTCGTCATGCCGGGGTCGTAGCTCGCGTGGTTGATCTCGGTCGGGGCGAGCAGCCCGTCCTTGCGCATCGGGCGGAGGTCGACGGCGCGCCCGTCGCGGTGCGTCGCGTGGTCGCTCTTCTGCGGGTTGTTGGCGTTGAAGAAGCGCCCGCCGCCGCGCCGGCTGATGTCGCCGTACTGGATGAGCGGCCGCCCCTGGGTGAGCGCCCACTCGGCCGCCAGCGCCTTCATCGCGTTGATGGTCTGCGCCGTTCCGAACTGGTCGGACCCGCCCGACTCGCGGTTGTAGACGGTGTAGCCGGGGCCGCTCGTCGGCTCGAGCACGGTGTCCACGTTCGTGTCGTCGCCGTGCACCTTCGCCGGGGAGATGACCTTGACGGTTCCGAACAGCGCCCGGTAGGTCTCCTCGGAGAGGACGCCGCTCGGCGTGATCTGGTGGTCGAGCTGGAACTGCATGAGCGCCCGGTTGGTCTTGTTGCCGAAGATGCCGCGGCCCGTGTCGAGCTGCTGCTCGGTGAGGTGGCCGGAGGCCACCAGCCGCTTCTGCATGGGGTGGACGACGCCGCCCTCGCTGCCGAGCCTGACGCCGTTGTTGAGCTGGCGGACGGCGGCCTGCGTGCCGGCGTCGTAGACGCCCGTCTCGGCCAGCTCGACGTCCTTCTGGAAGGCCTTCAGCGCGCGCTCGGTCTTGTTGCCGAAGACGCCGACGCCGGTCTCCTTCTCGGCCAGCGTCATATAGCCCATCCCGACGAGCTCGTCCTGGAGGATGGAGACCTCCGGGCTCTCCATCCCCTTCGACAGCTCGAAGGGCTTGGCCGGCAGGACGGCGGCCGGCGTGGCCCCGCCGACGGCGACCGGCGTGGGCGGCGCGCCGAACCGGCGGCGGACGCGCTCGGCCGCCTCGCGGACGGTGATGAGCCCGTTGCCGTCGAGGTCGAGGCCCGCGTTCTGCTTGTAGGCGGTCGTCCCCTTCTTGAAGAGGACGTGCTCGGGGCCTTGGCCGATGGCCTTGGGCAGGAGCACCGCCATGTAGGCGTCTTCGAGCGTCTTGAGGCGGTTGCGGAAAGGCTTCAGGTACGCCTCGACGAAGTCGAGCTGGCGGAGCTGCGACATCTTCGCCAGGTCGTCTATGGTGGTGCCGAGTCCCTTGGCCGTGGCGGGCATGAACTGGATGAGGCCGGTCGCCCTCGTGAACTTGTTCCGCACGGAGGGGCTGAACGAGCCGCCGGTCTCGAAGCTCATCACGGCCATCATGAAGTTGGGATCGGTCTTGAGGTCGGCGGCGATTTGGATGACTTTGTCCTTGAAGGGCTCGTCCACGTTCTCGATTCCGACGACGTTAGCCAGGCTAGGCATGACTCTCTCTCCTTTCGGGCGGGTCTAAAGGCTCTGCACATGTATATGACTGCGCGAGGGGTTCCATTTCAGAGCCGGGAAGGGTGAGGGTGGCGGGAGCCGTGCGCTCCGCGCGGCGGGCGGCGACGCCGCGCCTCATTCGAGGCGGTAGTTCGGGGCCTCCTTCGTGATGATGACGTCGTGGACGTGCGACTCCTTCAGCCCGGCCGGGCTGATGCGGACGAAGCGTGTGCGCTCCTGGAACTCGCGGATGGTGCGGCAGCCGGTGTAGCCCATGCCGGCGCGCAGGCCGCCGACGAGCTGCGTCACCATGTCGGCCAGGGTGCCCTTGTAGGGGACGCGCCCCTCGATGCCCTCGGGGACGAGCTTCGACTCGATGTCGGTCGTCTCCTGCGCGTAGCGATCCCTCGACCCCTCGCGCATCGCGCCGATCGAACCCATCCCGCGGTACGCCTTGAACGAGCGGCCCTGGAAGAGGATCAGCTCGCCCGGCGACTCCTCGGTGCCGGCGAACAGCGACCCGATCATCACCACGTCGGCCCCGGCCGCGATCGCCTTCGCCACGTCGCCCGAGAACTTCACGCCGCCGTCGGCGATGACCGGCACGCCCGACCCCCGCGCCGCCTGCACGCAGTTGAAGACGGCCGTCATCTGCGGCACCCCCGCCCCGGTCACGACGCGAGTCGTACAAATGGAACCGGGGCCGATGCCGCACTTGACGGCGTCGACGCCGGCGCCGATGAGTTCGCGGGTGCCCTCGCCGGTGGCGACGTTGCCGGCGACGAGCTGGGTGTCGGGGTGGCGGCGCTTGAGTTCGCGGACGGCCTCGACGACGCGCGACGAGTGGCCGTGCGCGGTGTCCACGACGAGGCAGTCCACGCGGGCGCGCACCAGCTCGTCGGCGCGCTCGCGGAAGTCGCCGGTCGCGCCGACGGCCGCGGCCACGCGCAGCCGGCCGAGGTCGTCCTTGGCCGCGTGCGGGTACCTGATGGCCTTCTGGATGTCCTTGACCGTGATGAGGCCCTTGAGGTGCTTGTCGCCGTCAACGACCAGGAGCTTCTCGATGCGGTGCTTCTGCAGGACGCCCTTGGCCCCTTCGAGGGTCGTTCCGACGGGAACGGTGACGAGCGGCTGCGGCGTCATCACCTCGGAGACCGGGATGTCGAAGCGCGTCTCGAAGCGGAGGTCGCGGTTGGTGATGATGCCGACGAGGTGCCCGTCCTCGTCAACGACGGGGACGCCCGAAATCTTGTAGCGCTCCATCACGGCCAGGGCCTCGCGGACGGGGCGGTCGGGGCGTATCGTGACCGGGTCTACGATCATCCCCGACTCGGAGCGCTTGACGCGGTCGACCTCCTCGGCCTGCCGCTCGACGGAAAAATTCTTGTGGATGACGCCGATGCCGCCCTGCTGCGCGATGGCGATGGCGAGGCGGCTCTCGGTGACGGTGTCCATCGCCGCCGAGCAGAGCGGGATGCGCAGGGAGATTCCGCGCGTGAACCGCGTCGAGGTGTCGGTCTCGGCCGGCAGCACGTCCGAGCGCGCCGGCACCAGCAGCACGTCGTCGAAAGTCAGTCCCTCTTCCAGGTCAGGCGTCAGCATTTTAAGACTCCAGTTCCAAGTTCCAAGTTCCAAGTTTAAAGTTCAAAGTCGTTCGTAAAGATAAACGGCCCAAAGTCCCGGGCCGTCCCGCCGAGCCAACTTTGAACTTTGAACCTGGAACTTTGAACTCCGCATTTAAGGTAAAAATTGCCGGTAGTTGTCCTTCGTGATCGTCCAGGTGATCTCTTTGGCCTCGCCGCCGGCGGGCGTCCGCAGCGGCCGGCCGTTGACGGAGACTTCGAGCGCGTCGGCCGAGGCCCGGTCGAAGAGGAGGTTCAGCGCCTCGCCGGGCGTGAACTCCTCCGGCTTCTCGGGGCTGAGGAAGCGGCCGCGCTTCTTCTCGGCGTCCTGCCAGGAGGTGAGCCAGAAGGAGCGGTCGCGCGCGCGGACGGTGACCTTGAAGCCCTCGGCCGGCGGAGGCGTCGGGCTGGCGGCCGGCGTCTGGCCGGCGGCGGCCGCCGCGGGCGAAGGCTGTGGCTGCGCGGCCCCGGCCTCGCCCTCGGTCCGGCGGTAGTAGTGCAGCCCGGCGTAGACGACGAGGATGAGGACGCCGATGATGACGGCCGACAGGCCGGCCGTGACGAGCGGCGAGCGCGCCGGGTCGCCCGTGTAGACGCGCGAGCGGTGCGGCGTGGTCGCCACCTCGTCGGTGTCGCCGTGCTCGCGGGCCGTGCGCGCGTAGAGTTCGAGCGCCGCCCGCTCGTCGAAACCGATCTGGCGGGCGTAAGCCTTGATGAAGGACTTGTTGAAGATGCCGCCGGGGAGGTGCTTGTAGTCGTCCGACTCGATGGCTTCGAGGTGGCGCATGGTGATGCGCGTCTGCTCGGAGATTTCGCGCAGGGTGACGCCGCGCGCCTCGCGCGCACGGCGCAGTTGCTGGCCGAGGGAGCCTTCGCCCGCCCCGGAGCGTGCGCCGCCGTCGGGAGTCTGGTCAGGGGTCTTTGAGTTCACGTGGCGCCCGGTCTTCGCTCGCGTCTGAAGCCTGGGCCGTCGGCCCGCCAGGCGGGCCCTGCGGACGCCCCTCGCCGCCGCTGCACGCTGTGCCCGCCGTGCCCGAAGGCACAATATAATGTGGCGGCGCGAGCAGTGTCAAACTTTGCCCTGACAGGGGGATGCGCGTCTCTTGAACTTTGCCGCGGGCGGTGCTACGGTGGCTCCATACCCGGACGGACTGGATCAGTTTTTAACTTCTACCACCAGAAAAGCGAGGACTTTCAAAGATGCCTCTCGAAGCACTCGGAATGGTCGAGACGAAGGGCTTCGTCGGCGCGGTCGAGGCCGCCGACGCGATGGTCAAGGCCGCCAACGTTACCCTCATCGGCAAGGAGTACATCGGGGCCGGCTACGTCACGATCTTCGTGCGCGGCGACGTGGGCGCGGTCAAGGCCGCGACCGACGCCGGAGCGGCGGCCGCACGCCGCGTCGGCGAGCTGGTCAGCGTCCACGTCATCCCCCGCCCCCACACCGAGGTCGAGCGGGTGCTGCCGCGCAACGGCCGCACCGGCTACAGCCCCGACGAGCGCGCCATCGGCGGCGGCTCGGCCGGCCAGCTCGGCGAAGGCGACCAGGGACGGTCGCTGCCGGCCGGGGCGAAGGAGAACAACAGGGAAAGAAGTAAATCGTGAATCGTGAATCGTAAATCGTGGTCGAGAGGTCTTCGCCTCGAATTTAACCTCTCAACTCGCCTCGCATGCAACCACGATTCACGATTCCCGGCTTCGGGGGTGTGTGATGGCTTCGGACAAAGACCTTCAGTCGGTGCAGCAGGCGCGCGACCTCGTCGAGGCGGCGCACCGGGCGCAGGGGCAGCTGGCGCGGTTCGATCAGGGTAAAATTGACCGCGCGTGCGAGGCGATGGCGCGGGCCGCGCTCAGGGAGGCGGCGCGGCTCGGCGCGATGGCCGTCGAGGAGACCGGCTACGGCATCCCCGACGACAAGCGCGAGAAGAACCGCTTCGCCGCCGAGGACGTGTGGAACTTCTTTAAGGGGTTGCGCACGGTCGGCGTCATCGGCGAGACGCGGGACGTGATGGAGATCGCCTCCCCGCGCGGCGTCGTCGCCGGCATCATCCCCTCGACCAACCCGACCTCGACGGCCATCTTCAAAATCCTCATCGCCATCAAGTCGCGCAACGCCGTCGTGCTCTCGCCGCACCCCTCGGCCGCGCGCTGCATCGCCGAGACGGCGCGCGTCATGCGCGAGGCCGGCGTGCGTGAAGGTCTGCCGGCCGAGGCCGTCGGCTGCATGACGAGCGCGACCATCGAGGGCACCGAGGCCCTCATGAAGCACAAGCTGACGGCCGTCATCCTCGCCACCGGGGGCATCGGCCTGGTGCGCGCGGCCTACTCTTCGGGCAAGCCCGCCTTCGGCGTCGGCCCCGGCAACGTGCCGGTGTTTGTTGAACGCACGGCCGACGTGCCGCTCGCCGTGCAGAACATCCTGACGGGCAAGTGCTTCGACAACGGGACGATCTGCGCCTCGGAGCAGGCCGTCGTCGCCGACGCGCCCGTCGCCGCGGCCGTCCGGCAGGAGCTCGAAGCGCAGGGCGCGCACTTCCTCTCGCCGGCCGAGGCCGACCAGCTCGCGAAGGTCGTCGCCACGGGCCAGCGCACCCTGAACCCGGCCATCGTCGGCCGCTCGGCCGAGGTCATCGCGAAGATGGCCGGCATCAGCCTGCCGCCGGGCACGCGCTGCATGGTCGCGGAGGTCGGCGGCGTCGGCCGCGAGCACCCGCTCTCGATGGAGAAGCTGTCGCCGATCCTCGCCTTCTACGTCGAGGACGGCTTGGAGCGCGGCGCGGCCCGCTGCTTCGAGGTCTTATCTTACGGCGGGATGGGCCATACCGCCGGCATCCACACGCGCTCGCGCGACGCGGCCCGCGACTTCGGCATGGAGATGCCGGCCTCGCGCGTCGTCGTCAACACGCCGACGACGCACGGGGCCATCGGCTTCTCGACGGCCCTGCCGCCCTCCATGACTCTGGGCTGCGGCTCGTGGGGCGGCAACGTCACCTCCGACAACATCTCGCCGTGGCACCTGATGGACATCAAGCGCGTCGCCTTCGAGACGCGCCCCGTGCCGAGCAAGCGCCCCGCGGCGAGACGGGCAGAGATGGCGCCCGCGCCTTCCGGCCTGCCCGCGCCGCCCAGCCCGCGCCCCGCCGTCTCGGCGTCGCCGGCAGGGGCGGGCGTGAGCCGCGAGGAGATCGCGCAGATCGTTGACCGCTTCCTCAGCCAGCGCGGCCCCGCCGGGCCGCGGCCCGAGGGCGCGCCGCTGCCGACCGCTCAGCCGCACGCCTTCGTGCAGAAGGACGTGGACATCGAGCCGCACCGCGTCTCGCCCTCCGGCGGCGTGGCCCCGCAGCCCGAGGCCGCGCCGACCGCGCAGGTTCATGCGGGCAACGGCGGCTCGCAACAGCAGCCCGTCGCCGCGCAGCCCCCAGCCCCGGCGGGCGACGGCGACCGCCAAGCCCCGAAGCCGCAGCCGACGGCCGCGGCCGCCAACGGCAAGCGCGCCGTTGACTTCGTCTGCGAGGACGACGTGCGCCGCGCCGTCCAGAAGGGCGAGAAGATTTACGTCAACGCGCGCACCATCATCACCCCCGCCGCGCGTGACATGGGCGAGGCCGCGGAAGTCTTCGCCAAAGCCTGAAGTTTCGAGTTTCGGGTTCCGAGTTTCGAGTTCGCGCGGCGCGGCTTGGAACTGAAACCCGAAATTCGGAACCCGAAACTCGAAACCATGTTCTTAGGCAAAGTCATCGGCACGGTCTGGTCTACGAAGAAGACGCCCGACCTCGAAGGCGTCCGGTTCCTGATCGTGCACCCGATTGACCTGGAGAAGGAGCCGACGAAGAACATCGTCGTCGTGGCCGACCGCCTCGGCGCGGGGCCGGGCGAGGTGGTGATGTGCGCCTACGGCAAGGCGGCGCGCTCGGCCATCGGCGACCAGGAGATGTCGGTCGAGGCGGCCGTCGTCGGCATCGTTGACCGCATGGACATGCAGGAGGAACTCGCCCGCTCCGACGAACTCCTCGACGCGGCCCGCGAGCTACGCCGCACGCGCGACAACGGAAGATAAAAGGCAGTTTCAAGTTCAAAGTTTCAAGTTTCAAGTTAAGACAGGCTCTTTAACTTGAAACTTGAAACTTTGAACTTGAAACTTTATGAATGATGGCTGACGAGGAACTGATCTACCGCATCACGCGCGCCGTCTACGGTCGGCTGGGGGCGGAGGCCGACGAGCGGACGGTGGAGGGGCTGGTGATGGACATCTACCGGGCCGTCGAGCCGTCGGCCGCCGCGGGCGGCGGCGCGGCGCGGCCGGCGCGCGACGAGGGGCGGAGCGACCGCCTCATCGTCTCCGTCTTCGGCGTCGACCACCCGGGCATCGTCGCCGGCGTCTCGCAGATTCTGGCCGAGGCGCGGTGCAGCATCATAGACATCAACCAGACGGTCGTGCAGGGCAAGTTCGCGATGGTCATCGTCGCCGACATCTCCCAGGCCGGCGAGACGGCCGCCGCCCTCAAAGACCGCTTCCGCCGCGAAGGCGAGCGCCTCGGCGTCCGCATCTACGCCCAGCGCGAAGACCTCTTCAACGCGATGCACCGGATATAAGAAATGATGAATGTGAAGCACGCCGAGTCCCATCATTCAAGCCGCCTTATATTCATCATTCCGCATTCATCATTCATCATTTGCTTTCATGTCGCTGCCTGAAATCTCACGCCGTTGCCTGGCCTGCGGCGCGTCGGTGCGCGCGGGCGCGCGGTTCTGCCCGCAGTGCGGGAACCGCGTCGCGGCGGGGGACGAGGAGACGCCCGACTTGACGCCGACGCGCGAGACGGCCGCGCCCGCGCCGGCGCGCGAGACCTTCGCGGCCGCGCCCCCGCCCGCGGACGCCGC
>DASZKF010000394.1:0-10175 GCA_035947355.1 Pyrinomonadaceae bacterium
GCTCAACTTTGGAAGCACGAACTCGAAACCCGAAACTCGTAACCCGAAACCGGCCGGAGGCCGTGATGAAGAGGGTGAGGACGACCGAGGTCATCATCGAGCGCGACGAGGTGTTCGTCGTCCGCCGCGGGCCGGCCCCTCCGGCGGTGCGGTGCGGGGCGTGCGGCGAGACCGAGATCGTCAGCCCCGAGGCGGCCGCGCTCCTCTGCCGCACGACGACGCGCACGCTTTACCGGCTCGTCGAGGCCGGCCTCGTCCACTTCGCCGAGACGCCCGAAGGGCTTCTCTTCGTCTGCCTCCGCTCGCTCACGCGGCAGACGCGCCCGCCCGCCCGACTCGCACAGAAGGAGGAACCATGAACCGACCGAGCATCGTCTCCCGACTCGCCCTCGTCGCCCTCGCCTGCGCCGCGCTGCTGGCCTCGGCCGCCGAGGCCCGCGCCGACGCCATCGCCTTCAGCACGTTCGACGCTAACGCCGACGGCTGGAACGCCGTGAGCCTCAACGGCTCGGGCGCGGTGACGCTCACCTCCGCCGTGACCTGGAACGCGTCAGGCGGCAACCCCGGCGGGCACCTCTCGCGCACAGACCCGCAGTCCGGCTCGACCTTCTACTTCAACGCGCCCGCCAAGTTCCTCGGCAACGTCTCGGCCGCCTACGGCGGCACGCTCACCTTCGACTCGCGCCGCTCGGCCGGGGCGGTCTTCAACGCCGCGGACGTGATCCTCCGGGGCGGGGCGACGCCCATCACCCTCGTCTTCGACGCGGCCCCGCACCCGGACACGGGGTGGACGCCCTTCACCATCCCGCTCAGCGCGGGGCAGTGGCGCGTCGGCTCGCTGTCGGGCGCGTTCGCCACCGCCGAGCAGATCGCGGACGTGCTCTCGGCCCTCGCGTCGCTGCGGATTCGCGGCGAGTACATTAGCGGCAGCGAGACGGGCCGCCTCGACAACGTCGCGCTCAACGAGCCGGTCCCCGAGCCGGCCACGCTCGCGCTGCTCGGCACCGGCCTCGCCGGCACGGCCTTCGTCGCGCGCCGCAGGCACCGCGCCCGCCGCCGCGCCCGCTCCCCCCCCTCCCGCCACGCCTACACCGAGCCGTCGTGGGTCAGCCTCTAAAAGAAGTTTCAAGTTTCGAGTTTCAAGTTTCGAGTTTGTTCTGCGTAAGTCGGAAGACTCAACCCACGCCGCACGAACTCGAAACTTGAAACTCGAAACTTGAAACTTCTTTTACCTTTTCCAGTGCCCGGACTTGCCGCCGGCCTTCTCTTCGAGGCGGAGGTCGGTGATGGTGATGCCCTTCTCGACGGCCTTGCACATGTCGTAGACGGTGAGGGCGGCGACCGCGGCGGCCGTGAGCGCCTCCATCTCGACGCCGGTCTGCGCGCGGGTCGCGGCCTCGGCCTCGAGGCGCACGCCCCAGTCCTCGACCGTGGCGCGCACCTCGACGTGCGTGAGCGGCAGCGGGTGGCAGAGCGGGATCAGCTCTGCCGTGCGCTTGGCGGCCATGATGCCGGCGAGGCGCGCCGTCTCCAGCGGGTCGCCCTTCGGCGTGCGGCCCGCCCGCACCGCCTCCACGGTCTCGGGCGACATCAGGACGCGCGCCGACGCGCGCGCGCGCCGCGCCGTCGCCTCCTTCGCGCCCGTGTCAACCATCCGCACCCGCCCCTCCGCGTCAAGGTGTGTCAGCTCACTCATGCGGCCGAGTAAATCCCAAAGGGCGCGCCGAGGCAAGCCGCGGCCGCCCCTCCCGCCGAATAAAGTTTCGAGTTTCAAGTTGCGAGTTTCAAGTTAAAGACATTTTTGATTTGAAGGCCCGGGCGCCGCGCCGCCCTTTCAATCGCAAATCGCAAATCTAAAATCAAAAATGTCTTTAACTTGAAACTCGCAACTTGAAACTCGAAACTTAAAGTTTACCCCGGCAGGCGCACGACCTTGACGACGGTGCCGGCGTCGGCGGTCTTGACGCCTGGAGGGATGACGGCGAGGGCGGTGGCGCGGGCGAAGGCGACGAAGTCGGACGAGCCGCCCCACTTGAGCGGCTCGGCGAGGAGCCGGCCGCCTTCGTCGGTGTGCAGCGCGGCCGGCAGGTAGCTCGTCCTCTCGGCCGCGCCCTTCGCGGGCCGCGACAGCACGGCGCTCTCTTCGGGGAGCGCGGGTTGCCGTGCGCCCTGCATCGCGCGCAGGGCCGCACGCGCGAAGAGGTTGAACGTGACCGAGACTGAGACGGGGTTGCCCGGCAGGCCGAAGACGAGCGTTTGCCGGCCGCCCGGCAGGCGCGCGAAGACGGTCGGCTTGCCCGGCCGCAGGGCGACGCGCTCGAAGAAGATTTCGCAGCCGAGGCCCCGCAGGGCCGCCTTCGTGAAGTCGTAGCGGCCCATCGAGACGCCGCCCGAAAGGACAATCAGGTCGGCGCGCTCGGCCGTCTCGGCGATCAGCGTCTGCAGCAGCCCCGGCTCGTCGCCCGCGAACGGCAGCCGCTCGACCTCCGCGCCCGCCGCGCGCGCGTAGGCCGCCAGCGAGTAGGTGTTCGAGTCGCGTATCTGATCCTCGCCGGGCCGCTCGCCGCCGGGCACCAGCTCCGTGCCCGTCGCGAGCACGGCCGCGCGGGGCCTGCGCCCGACCGGCACCTCGGCGTACCCGAACGAGGCGAGCACGGCCGCGCGCGCCGCCGAAACCTCCTCGCCCGCCCGGAGCACCGTCTCGCCCGCGCGGATTTCGCTCCCGCGCACGACGTAGAACTGGCCCGGCTCGGTCGCCCGCCCGACCTCCACGAAGCGGCCGTCCTCCGACTCGCGCGTGACCTCGACCTGCTGCACGCTGTCGGCCCCCTCCGGCAGCGGCGCGCCGGTCATGATGCGCACGGCCTCGCCCGCCTGTAGACGCCCGCGCCACCCGCGGCCGGCCGCCGCCTCGCCCACCACGCGCAGCCGCGCCGGCACTCCGCGCACGTCGGCCGAGCGCACCGCATAACCATCCATCTGCGCGCGGTCGAACGGCGGCAGGTCAGTGTCGGCGACCACGTCCGCGGCGAGCACGCGCCCCTGCGCGTCTTCGAGCGCCACGCGCTCCGCCCCCAGCGGCCGCGTGCGCGCGATGACGATGCCGATGGCTTCAGAGACGGAAAGCATAGATCAATTAAGAATTAAGAATTAAGAATTAAGAATTATTGTGATTAAGAGTCTCGAAGGGCGCTTCCTCACCACGCCATTCTTAATTCTTAATTTTTAATTCTTAATTGTTCTTCACGTGCGTAGCCGTCGAAGAGGAGGCCGCCGAACGGCTCTAAGGTCTGTTCGACGAGGGCGACGGCCGGGCCGCTCTGCTTCCCGGCGAACAGCGACTCGAAGGCGAGGCGGAAGCTTTCGGCGAAGGCGGCGTCCACCTCGCGCAACCGGCGCGGGATGGACTTGCTGTGCGCCGACCAGAGGCCGCGCGCGCGCAGGAAGAAGTCGGCCAGGTCCTGGTAGAGGTAAGCCCCGGTGGCGACGAGTTCTTCCGCCGAGCGCGGGTGGCGGATGTCGTCCACCCAGTCGGTGAGGCGGAAGCGCATGTGCCGCAACTCGCCCTCGTCCCAGCGCGGCGGCCCGGCCTCGTAGACGCGCGCGGCCAGCCGCTTGAGGCCCGCGGAGAACTCGCTCGCCGAAGGGATTTCCACGCCCTCGATGATCATGCGCATCATGGAAGGGATGCCGCGCCGCCGGTCGGACGCGAAGTAGTGGTTGACGGTCTCCGGGTCGTTGACGAAGGCTTCGACCGGCCAGCCCGCGTGGAAGAAAGCCTCGCGGCGGGCGCGCGCGAGCCTCTCGTAGACGACGACGAGGTCGAGGTCCGAAGTCGGCGTCGCCTCGCCGCGCAGCACCGACCCGGCGAGGAAGACGACGCGGGCCCCCGCGTACCGCTCGCGCCGAATCCTTTCGGCCGCCTCAAAGGGTGAAATCCTCGACGTGTCCATAGGACTCTTCATTCTTCAGAGCATCAGTGATAAATAGTGCTGTGAACAATCCAGCGGTGAGAAGGATGTCGTCAGGGATAAACATACTCGATTCCGGCCAAAGACACAGCACGTCTTGAAAGGAAAGCGTGTGTCCGTTAGTAAAGCCATACAGCCGCTCATCGAAGATTTCCTCGAAGATTTCCTTTCGACCTCGCTTACAGAAAGACTAGAAAAATTAAGCCGGAGGTTGGAAACGTAGGATACTATAAATCTCTCGTTCGTTTCGCTCCGTTGACAGTTGCCAGAGGTTATTGGCAACCACTGTTATTCGGGCGTGGGAGACAGTGAAATGAGCGGGAGACCGACGCGTATAGAATTCAAACCGCGCGCTGTTAAAGACCTGGAGGCGCTCGCCCGTTCGACGGCGCGTCGCATCTTGGAGAAGATACGCGGCCTGGAAAGCGGTCTGGCGGGTGACGTGAAACGTCTGACCGACTTCACGCCGGAGTATCGCTTGCGCGCGGGGGATTATCGCGTATTGTTTGAAATTGAAGGAGACCGCGTTATCATTTACCGCGTCAAACACCGCAGCCAGGCGTACTCTTGAAGGGCATATGAGCAGACCGAAGCTTCATCCTGAGATTTTAACTAAGAACGGCAGGAAGGAGTTTGCCGTCCTCCCCTATGAAGAATTTCTCGCCCTCCAAGAATGGCTCGAAGACCTCGAAGACCTCGTTGACCTACGCGCCGCAAAAGAGTCCGAACACGGCGCGCCGGCCGTGCCGCTTGCCGAACTCGAACGCCGGTTTGAAGACGCCGGCTAAGGAGCATTCGCGAGCTTCGTAAAGCGCCTGAAAACACGAGAGGCTGCTCGGATGAGCAGCCTCTTTGCGCCGGGTCTCCCCGGATAGAAGTGGCGGAGCCGACGGGACTCGAACCCGCGACCTCCGACGTGACAGGCCGGCGTTCTAACCAACTGAACTACGACTCCGCGAGATTTCAAACCGCCCGGCGCGCAACTGGTAGGCACGGAGGGACTCGAACCCCCAACCTCTTCCTTGTAAGGGAAGCCGTCTACCATTGACGTACGTGCCTGCAAAGAACCCCTGCCGGGCGCCAGCCACAATGTAAGAGAACCGCCCACCACTGTCAAGCGCCCCGGCCGCGCGGAAACTACTCACCGCAGGGGCACGGTTAAGACATTTTTGATTTGCGATTTTTGATTTGCGATTGCGGGGCGGGGCGGCCTTCGTCTCACAAGGGCGCGCATTTCTGTTAAGATGCGCGCCCGTCATCAGGTCGAGTTAACAACCCGTCCTCGACTCGAAACCCGGAACCCGGAGACTCTCGATGAAGCGTCAAAGCACGGCACTCGCCATCCTCCTGACCGTCTCGCTCGCCGCCCTGCCGGCGGCCTTCGCGCAGGCCGCTACTGAACGGGCGGCCGCGCGCATCGTCGGCGAGGTCTTCGCCAACGGGCGGCAGTTGGATTACCTGCACCTGCTGAGCGACGAGATCGGCAGCCGCCTGACCGGCTCGGCCGGCGCGCGGCGGGCCGAGGAGGCGACCGAGGCCGAGATGAAGCGGCTCGGCCTCGACAACGTCCGCCGCGAGCCTTTCCAGATGGCCTCGTCCTGGGAGCGCGGGGCGGCCTCGGCCGCGCTCGTCTCGCACGGCGCGCGGCCCCTGGGCGTCGCCTCCTTCACCTGGACGCCGGGGACGGACGCGCCCGTCGAAGGCGAGGTCGTGGACGTGGGCGCGGGCCGGCCCGAGGACGTTCGGCGCGCGTCGGCGAAGGTCAAGGGCGCGGTCGCGCTCGTCGTGCCCGAGGGCGAAGACCTCGGCGCGCTCATCTACAACTTCTACCGGACGCCGGTGCTCGTCCGCGAGCTGAAGGACGCGGGCGCGCGGGCCGTCCTCATCGGCTCGGACAAGCAGCACACGATGCTCTACACCTCGCCCGTGGACTTCACCGCCTCGGGGCGCGTGGCCGCGCTCCCGACCCTCTCGCTCGCGCGCGAGGACGTGGGCGCGCTGCGGAGATTGATGGCGAGGGGCGCGGCCGTGCGCGTCCGCCTCGACGTTAGGAACCGGACGGGGCCGGCCTTCGAGAGCACGAACGTCGTCGGCGAGATACGCGGGGCCGAGCGGCCCGAGGAGGTCGTCGTCGTCGGCGCGCACCTCGACTCGAACGACCTCGGCCCCGGCGCGCTCGACAACGCGGCCGGCTCGGCCGCCGTGCTCGAAGCGGCGCGCGCCTTCAAGGCGCTGGCCCTGCGCCCCCGCCGAACAATCCGCTTCGTCCTCTTCATGGGCGAGGAGGAGGGGATGGTCGGCTCGCTCGCCTACGTGCGCAGGCACAGGGACGAGCTCGACAACACGGTCGCGGCGCTCATCATGGACATCGGCGCGGGCCGCCCGCTCGGCTGGTTCTCGATGGGGCGCGCCGACCTCGACGCGCAAATCTCCGAGCTGATGCGCCCGCTCGCGCCCTTCGGCCCCTTCGTCGTCGAGCACGCGGCCTTCGCCGCCACCGACAACGCGCCCTTCATGGCCGAGGGCGTCCCGAACCTGCTCCTGATCCAGGACGACGCGGCCTACCTGCCCGTCCACCACACCGCGGCCGACACGCCCGACAAGGTCGAGCCGCGCGACTACGCCGCGGCGGTCGCCGCCCTCGCCGTCACCGCCTACTCCATCGCCGACCGCCCCGCGCGCTTCGGCCGCCGCCTCACCCCCGAAGAGGTCAGGCGCATGGCCGACGAGACGAAGGTCGGCGAGCAGTGGCGCGCCGCCGGAATCTGGAACTAAGGTGTGAGGTGATAGGTGAAAGAGGGTGCCGGGTGAAAGACAACTTGCTTTCCCCGGCACCCTCTCAGAGGAGCCAGACAGGCAACTCGCTGGGAGCAGGGGAAGTCTCATCGGCGGAGGGTTGGTCTTCCTGCCCCGGAGGTAAAGGCGGCGGGTCGTCCCCGGCGGGGGCGGCCGAGGGCTCGCGTTCGCGTCCGCGTCCGAGGGGCTTGATGAGCACCTCTTCGACCTGCCCGTCGAGTCTCCCGATGACCGCCATGAGCCTCCTCCTTTGCTTCCCGTCGGTTCCGGTTTGCGGCTATATTTTACCGTGAGATTTGCGCAGTCGAGAGTGTAAAGCCGTGATGAAGACCCCTGCAAGCTCCTCCGGCGCGCGGCGCGCGACCCCCGCCGCGCTCGCCCTCTTCGCACTCCTTTCGGCCGCCGCCACGGGCGCGCCGCAGGAGACCAACCAGCGGCCGCGCCGCGTCAGCCCGCCGGCCGGCGCACAGACGCCCGCCGCGCCCCGCCCGTCTCAGCCCGCCCAAGGCCCCGAGGAGGTGGACGAGGACGACGTGGTCAGAGTCGAGACGCAGCTCGTCTCCGTCCCGGCCGTCGTCACCGACCGCTCGGGCCGCCCCGTGCCGGGCCTGAAGGCCGACAACTTCCTCGTCTTCGAGGACGGCCGCCCGCAGAAGATCGCCAACTTCGCGACCACCGACGCGCCCTTCGAGGTCGCCCTCTTCCTCGACACCTCCGGCTCGACGCGCGCCGAGGTCGGGCTGATCCGCCGCGCCGCCCGCGCCTTCGTCGAGGCGCTGCGGCCCGGCGACCGCGTCGCCATCGTCGGCTTCAACACGAAGGAGGAGGGCGATACGCGCCTCGCCGCGGTCGAGATCAAAGTCCCGCTCACGGACGACCGCGAGGAGCTTGAGGCGGCCATCGAGGGGCTCGGCGCGTCGAACGGGACGCCCTTCTACGACGGGCTGGAGCGCGTGGCGCGCGAGGTCTTCCGCGACCCGCCGCCCGAGGAGCTGCGCGGCCGCCGCGCGCTCGTCGCCCTGACCGACGGGGTGGATTCGACGAGCGATTCGGACTTCGAGGAGGCGCGCGCGCAGCTCAAGCGGGCCGGCGTCGTCGCCTACTTCGTGCAGGTCAACACCGAGGAGTACGTCGAGGAGCGGCTGATGCAGGACTGCGAGGACGACGGCGCGCTGCGCCTGTCGCGCGCGCAGCTCCAGCGCTACCGCCGCGTCGCCGCCCCGCGGGCCGAGGCCGCCGACTTCGAGAACTTCTGCCGGATGGGGCCGTTCGAGCGGATGGACATCAGCCGCACGCTCTACCGCGCGGCGCGCCGCGAGATGGAGCAGCTCGCGCGCGAGTCGGGCGGCAAGACCTTCCCGGCCTCCGACCTGCGCGACGCCCGGCGCGCCTTCCGCCAGGTGGCCGAGGAGATCGGCACGCAGTACAGCCTCGGCTACTACTCGACGAACGCGGCCCGCGACGGCGGCTTCCGCACCATCAAGGTGCAGGTGCGCGGCGTCAAGGACGCGCAGGTGCGCGCCCGCGAAGGCTACCAAGCCCCGCGCAGTTGAAACCTCGCCGGTGAGTGATTTAATAACTGGACGAAGGAGCTTGCCTATGAGCAACGAAGACCTTCAGAGGACGATGGAGTTCATTGTCAACCAGCAGGCGCAGTTCGCTTCCGACATGGTTGAGCTAAAAGACCTCGTCGGCCGGCTAGCGAGGGCCACGCTCGAACGCTTCGAGGCGGTAGACAAGAGGGGCGACGACTTCGACGTGAAGATTGCCGCGCTCGTGGATTCGCAGATGCGGACGGAGGAGAGTATCCGAAACCTAACCGACGACATCCGAAATCTCACGGCCGTCGTGGATCGCTACTTCAGGGAGCGTAACGGGCGGTCGGAGGGTTGAAGGCCGGGAGATGAACTTGCGGCGCGTCCCGCGCGCCGTCCCCACCGAAGCGTTGACGCCGTTCTCAAACCCACCTCGTCAGCGCTCCTGCCTGACAGTCTCAACGGGAAATTGCACCCTCCGGGGCGGCCTTGAGTGCGCTGCTCGGCGGACTCGGCGAAGTACGCGCGCGAGGCCCCGGTGCCGCGGCGGGAGTGCTATGATGTGCCCCGGAAAGAACGCATGGGAGGGGCCGGATAAATCTTGAGCGGAGAGGTTGAAGGGCCGATGCGGCAGAGGGAGCGCGCCTTCGGGCGGGTCGTGGTGATCGTCCTCGACAGCCTGGGCATGGGCGAGATGCCGGACGCGGCGGCGTGGGGCGACGCGGGGGCCGACACGCTCGGCCACATCTGCGAGTCGCGCGCGGTGCGCCTGCCGAATTTGCAAAGCTGGGGCCTCGGCAACATCCGGCGGCTGGCGGGCGTCCCGGCCGTCGAGGGGCCGCGCGCCTCTTACGGGCGCTGCGCGCTGCGCTCGAACGGGAAGGACACGACGACCGGCCACTGGGAGATGGCCGGCATCGTCCTGGAGCGGGCCTTCCCGACCTACCCCGAAGGCTTCCCCCGCGAACTCATCGAACGCTTCGTCGCCGAGGCGGGCGTGCCCGGCGTGCTCGGCAACTACCCGGCCTCCGGCACCGAGATCATCAAGGAGCTGGGCGAGGAGCACGTCCGCACGGGCAAGCCCATCGTCTACACCTCGGCCGACTCGGTCTTCCAGATCGCCGCGCACGAGGAGGTCATCCCCGTCCCGCGCCTCTACGAGATATGCGAGGCGGCGCGGAGGCTTTTGACGGGTGAGCACGAGGTCGGCCGCGTCATCGCGCGCCCGTTCGCGGGCGAGCCGGGGGCTTTCAGGCGCACCGAGAACCGTCACGACTACGCCGTCCCGCCCCCGCCCGAGAACCTTTTGCCGACGCTCTCGGGGGCGGGCCTGGACGTGGTCGCCGTCGGCAAAATCTCCTCGATTTATGACGCCGTCGGCGTCACGCGCGAACTCCCCGGCAAGAACAACGACCAGTCCATAGACCAGACGATCCTCGCGCTCGGCGAAGAGACGCGCGGACTGATCTTCACGAACCTCGTGGACTTCGACATGCTCTACGGCCACCGCCGCGACGTTGAAGGCTACGCGCGCGCTCTCGAACACTTCGACGCGCGGCTGCCCGAGATTGAAGCGGCGATGCGCGAGACAGACCTCCTCATCCTCACCGCCGACCACGGCAACGACCCGACCTACCGCGGCACCGACCACACGCGCGAGTACGCCCCGCTGCTCGCCTACGGCCCCTCGGCCCGCGCGGGCGCCAACCTCGGCGACCGCGGCTCGCTGGCCGACATCGGCCAGACCGTCGCCGACAACTTCGGCCTCCGGCTGGCGGCCGGCGAAAGCTTCCTCAGTCAGATCAAATAAGCGGAAGCCCGACCGTGAGGGAGGGCGTCTCAAGCCCCATTAGACGATTCTCCAATGGGGCTT
>DASZKF010000395.1:0-9724 GCA_035947355.1 Pyrinomonadaceae bacterium
CCGGCGGGGGCCTCGAGGTCGCTGCGCCCTCGCCGGCGCGCTCGCTCAGCGGGCCGCGGCCCGCGCGTTGCGCGCGGCCGGGCGCGGCGGGCGGGCGTCGCCTTTGGGCTGGGCCGTCCCCTGCGTGCGGGCCGGGTCGAGGCGCTGCTGCCACCAGACCATGATCGGGTTCGAGATGGCGATGGTCGAGTAGGTGCCGAAGACGATGCCGATCAGGAGCGCCAGCGAGAAGGGGCGGAGCACCTCGCCGCCGAAGAGGACGAGCGCGACGACCGAGAGGAAGACTAGCCCTGAGGTGATGACGGTGCGCGAGAGCGTCTGGTTGATGGCCTCGTTCGTGATGTCGTAGAGCGAGGCGCGGCGGTGCAGCCGGAGGTTCTCGCGGACGCGGTCGAAGGTCACGATGGTGTCGTTCACGGAGAAGCCGACCAGGGTGAGGAGCGCGGCGACGACCGTCAGGTTGACCTCCCACTGGAAGACCGAGAAGAAGCCGAGCGTGACGAGCACGTCGTGGAAGACGGTGATGACCGCGGCCGCGCCGTACGTCCACTCGAAGCGGAAGGCGATGTAGAGGAGGATGCCGACGAGCGCGAGGAGCGTGACCGTGACGGCCTGGTTGCGGAGCTGCGTGCCGGCGACCGGGCCGACCGAGTCCATCCCGACGATCTCCCAGTCGCCGCCCTCCGAGAGTCTCCCCTCCTTGCCGAAGGCGGCCAGCGCCTCCTTGACCTTCGACTGGCCGACGTCGACCTGCGCGGCCTGGTTGGCCTCCTCGCCCGTGCCCTGCTGCGCGAGCTTGATGAGCACCTGATCCTCGCGGTCTATGGCGGGCTGGATGGTCGCGTCGCCGAGGCCGGCGACGGCCAGGGCCGCGCGGATCTCCTCGGCCGCCGGCCGCTGCTTGAAGTTGACGGTGGCGAGCGTGCCGCCGCGGAAGTCGACGCCGAGGTTGAAGGCGCCCGCCCCGCCCGGCGTCAGCTCGCGGCCGATGGCCGAGGCCAGCCCCGCCAGCATGATGACGACCGACAGCCCCAGCAGCACGCGCCGCTTGCCCAGCCAGTCAACGTGAACTTCTTCGAAGATGCGGATCATAACTTTAGGTTCTGGGTTCTGGGTTCTGGGTTCTGGTGCCGCTCTACCAGCACCCAGCACCTAACACCTGTTTTAAATGCTCAGCGTCTCGGCGCGGCGGCCCCTGCGGCTGAAGAGCCAGATGAAGATCGTGCGCGAGACGTAGACGGCCGAGAAGAGGTTGGCGAGCAGGCTCAGGATCAGCGTCACGGCGAAGCCGCGGATCGGCCCCGTCCCGAAGACGAAGAGGAAGAGCGCGGCGACGATGGTCGTGACGTGCGTGTCTATGATCGTCACGAAGGCGCGGGCGAAGCCCTGCTCGACCGAGGAGGCGGCCGTCTTGCCCGTCCGCAGCTCCTCGCGGATGCGCTCGAAGATGAGCACGTTGGAGTCAACGGCCATACCTATCGAGAGGATGATGCCGGCGATGCCGGGCAGCGTCAGCGTCGCGTCGAAGACGATCAGGGCCGCCACCGTCAGGATCATGTTCAGCAAAAGCGCCACGACCGCGTTGATGCCCGACCCGCGGTAGTAGAAGACCATGAAGAGCACGACCAGGAGGAGGCCGACGGCCGAGGCCGTCACGCCCGCGCGTATCGAGTCCTGCCCGAGGCTCGGGCCCACCGTGCGCTCTTCGAGGTAGACGAGCCGGGCCGGCAGCGCGCCCGAGCGCAGCGTCAGCGCCAGGTCCTGCGCCGACTGCTTGGTGAAGTTGCCGGAGATTTGGCCCGAGTCGGAAATCTGCTGGCGGATGTAGGGGGCCGACTTGACCTGGTCGTCGAGGACGACGGCCATGTACTGCCCGACGTTGGCCGCCGTCCAGGTTCCGAACTTCTGCGCGCCCGTCGGCTTGAGCGAGAAGTTGATGACGTAGTCCTCGTCGCCGCCCGACTGCGAGTTGGCCTCGGCGCTCCGGAGCTCGCTGCCGTCTATGACGGGCGGGTTCTCGACGACGACCCAGGCCGTCGGCTGGTTCGGCTGGGCGGGCGGCGGCGGCGCGCCCTGGGCCGTCGGCTCGTCGCGCTCCATGTAGGGGAGCACGCGGCGGTTGAGCGGCACCGAGCCGCCGAGCGAGGCGACGGCCGCCTCGCGCGTCGGGTAGGTCTGCATCGGCGAGGGGTTCGGCGGGCTGACGACCTTCATCAGCTCCAGCTTCGACTGCCCGACGATCATCTGCTTGATGCGCTCGGGGTCGTCTATGCCGGGCATCTGGAGGAGGATTTGGCGGGAGTTCTCGGCGCCGTGGCGCTGGAGCGTCGGCTCGGCGACGCCGACGGCGTTGATGCGCGAGTCTATGATGCGCAGGGCGTCCTCGACCGCCCGGTCGCCGAGCGCGTCCTTGGCCGCGTCGCGCATCTCGAAGACGAGGGTGTTGCCGCTCGTGCTCGAATCCCAGACGCTCGCGTCGAAGTCGTTGGTGCGGCGCGGCAGCTCGTCGCGCATCTCGGCGAGGCGCGAGTTGTCGGCGGCCTCGACGATGATGCGGTACTCGCCGCCGGCGACCTCGGGCCTCACGGCCGTCACGTTGTAGCCCTGCTCGGCGGCCGCGCGCTGCACGCCGCTGGCGACGTTCTCGGTCAGCTTGGCGAGGTACTCGTCAACCTTGACCTGCATGACGAGGTGCGAGCCTCCGCGCAGGTCGAGGCCGAGCCGGATGTTCTCGCGCAGCGTCCGGTTGATGCCCTGCCCGGTGAAGTCCTGTAGAGACGGCCGGCGGCGCGGCCCGAGCACGATCCACAGCGAGGCGAGCGTCACGACGGCGATGATGATGACGCGGGTGAGAAGATTCTTTTTCATAAAAGAAGTAGACAGTAGCCAGTAGTCAGTAGACAGTAGAAAGACCTTCGTTATCGAACCGTCAGGATGTCAGCGTCAGTTGCCGCCGTGCGGGGCCTACTGTCTACTGACTACTTTCACTGCTTCCCCTCCTCCTCGGTTTGCAGGCCGGCGACGGCCGAGCGGGCGATTTCGAGTATGGACTTGTCGGCGCTGCGGACGAGGAGCGACTTGTCGCGGACGGCCGTGACGGTGGCGATGATGCCGCCGGTGGTGACGATGCGGTCGCCGGCCTTGAGCGCCGAGATCATCGCCTGAAGCTCCTTTTGGCGGCGGCGCTGGGGGACGATGATGAGAAAGTAGAAGACGCCGAAGATGAGCAGGAAGGGCATCAGCCCGGCGAGCAGGCCGCCGACCCCGCCTTGCTGGAGAATGAGCGCCAGTGTGGTCATCAGAGGTTTCTAGTTTTCGGTTTCAGGGTTTTGGCCCGGCCCGCGCCGGAGCCCTCCCGCGCGTCTCGGCCGTGGCTCGGTTTTCGGGGGAAGGCGGCGCGCCGCGGGGGGCGTACCTCACTCGACGCCGGAGTTGATTCCCTCTAGGAACTCCCGCCGAAATCGTGTGAATTCGCCAGACCGGATAGCTTGCCTTACGCGCCGCATGGTGTCAAGGAAGGAGGCCAGATTGTGGTGCGAGATGAGCACGGGCGCGAGCATCTCGCCCGCCATGAAGAGGTGCCGGAGGTAGGCGCGCGAATGTCTCCGGCAGACGGCGCACGGGCACGCCTCGTCGAGCGGGCGCGGGTCTGCGGCCCAGCGCGCGTTCTTGATGTTGAGCCGGCCGCGCGAGGTGAACGCCTGCCCGTTGCGGCCGTTGCGGGTGGGGAGCACGCAGTCGAACATGTCCACGCCGCGCCCGACGCACTCGACCAAATCCTCCGGCGTCCCGACGCCCATCAGGTAGCGCGGCCGCTCGGCCGGCATCAGCGGCGCGACCTCCTCGACGACCGCGTACATGACCGCCTTCTCCTCGCCGACACTCAGGCCGCCGATGGCGTAGCCGTCGAAGCCGACCTCGACGGTGCGCGCGAGGCTCTCGCGCCGCAGATCAAGATGGGCCGCGCCCTGCACGATGCCGAAGAGGGACTGGCCCCCGCTCAAGCCTTCCGTGTCTTCATCCGTGCGGCCCGCGTCCGCGCCCCCGGCCTGCAGCTCGTCGAAGCGGCGGCGCGACCGGCGCGCCCAGCGGGCGGTCAGCTCCATCGAGGCGCGCGCCTCCGCGTGGCCGACCTCGCCGGGCGGGCACTCGTCGAAGGCCATGACGATGTCTGCGCCGAGCGCGGCCTGCACCTCCAACGAGACCTCCGGCGAGAGGAAGCAGAGCCGGCCGTCGAGGTGCGAGCGGAACTCGACGCCCTCCTCGCTGATGCGCCGCAGGTCGCTCAGGGAGAAGACCTGGAAGCCGCCGGAGTCTGTCAGGAGCGCCCGCCCCCAGCCGACGAAGCGGTGGAGCCCGCCGCACGCGCGGATGACCTCCGGGCCGGGCCGCAGCCAGAGGTGATAGGTGTTTCCGAGGATGATCCGCGCGTCGGTGTCGGCCGCCTCCAGCTCCTCGAAGCGGACGCCCTTGACCGAGCCGAGCGTGCCGACCGGCATAAAGACCGGCGTCTCTATCGCCCCGCGCCGCGTCCGCAACAATCCCGCCCGCGCCTCGCCGTCGCGCGCCGAGACCTCCCAGCCGAGCGCCTGTCCGGTCGTTTGTGTTCTGCTTTCCATGTCCGGGTTGAGGCTGAGTATACACGGCGGGCGGAGGCGGTTGGAAAAGAGCGTCGGCCTTTCTGGATGGAGTCACGTGCTGAGAGTTTGGGACGCACGATTTAACTAACACAGAGGGCACAGAGAAAGACATGCGCTTCTCTGTGCCCTCTGTGTCCTCCGGGCCCTCTGTGTTAAATCGTGCGTCCCGTCGCCGCTCGACTAGCGCGGCGTCTCGCCGGTTTGCAGCTCTTCGAGCTCGATGACGGGCAGGCTGACGGTGAAGCGGGAGCCGGAGGCGTCGCTGCGGGCGGAGACGGTGCCGCCGTGCGCCTCTACGAGTTCCTTGACGAGCGAGAGGCCGATGCCGAGGCCCCCGTGGCGGCGCGTCGAGGTGCTGTCGGCCTGGCGGAAGCGCTCCCAGATGTGCGGCATGAAGTCTTCGGGGATGCCCTCGCCCGTGTCCTCGACCTCGACCTCGATGCGGCGGCCGCCCTCGCCGTCCCCGGCGAGCCGCGTGCGGACGGTGACGCGCCCGCCCTTCGGCGTGAACTTGATGGCGTTCGACAGGAGGTTCCACAGAACCTGCCGGACGCGCTGCGGGTCGGCGATGGTCACGGGCAGGCCCTCCGCGAGTTCGACCCGTAGATCGAGGTTGCGCGCCGCGGCCGTCTGACGCACGTTGCGCGCGGCCTCGGCCACCGTGCGGTTGATGTCGAGCGGGTCGCGCACCAGCCTGAGGACGCCGCGCTGTATGCGTGACAGGTCGAGCAGGTCGGAGATGAGCTGCGTCAGCGAATGCGCCGAGGAGCTGATGGCCTGGATGCCGTCGGAGAGGTCTTCGTCGCCGCCGGGCGCGAGGCCCTCGCTCAGGATTTCCACCCAGCCCGTGATGGCCGTCAGGGGCGTCCGCAGCTCGTGGCTGAGGGTGGCGAGGAACTGATCCTTGAGCCGGTTGGCCTCGCGCAGCTCGCTGATGAGCCGCGCGTTCTCCAAGGTCGCGCCGACGTGCGTGGCGACGGCGACGAGCAGGTCAACGTCGTCCTCCGTCCACTCGCGGTAGTCGCGCGTTTGGTGCGCGCTGATCGAGCCGACGACGCGGCCGAGGTGCATCACGGGCACGACCAGCAGACTCTTCAGGCCCGCGCGCCCGATGAGGTCTTCGAGGCCGGCGGCCAGCGGGTGCTCGCGCACGTCGCGCGCGTAGAGCGGCCGCCGCGCGGTGCGCAGGGCGTGGCGCAGCGGCGAGCGCTCGCGCACCTCGCGGAGGTGCGTGATCGGCGCGACGCCGTCGGCGCACCACTCGCCGTAGTAGTCCTGCCGCTCGTCGTCGGCGAAGAGCACGGCCGTGCAGCGGTCGAGTTCGAGCACCTCGCCGATGCGCTCGATGACGGAGCGCACCTTCTCGTGCGGCTCGCCGCCGCGCTGCAAGGAGAGGAGCAGGCGGTTGACGACGGCCTCGCGCTCGGCCTGCGCCTGGATGGTGGTGAAGAGCCGCGCGTTGACGACCGTCTCGGCGGCCTGCGCGGCGAAGATTTCCAAAAGCCGCAGCTCGCGCGGGCTGAAGCCGCCCGCGCGGTTGGCGACGTAGATGAAGCCGATCAGCTCCTGCTTGATCCGCATCGGAACGCACAGCGCCGAGCGCACGCCCCAGCGCTCGGCGAACTCGCGGTTGAGCCGCGGGTCGCGCGCCGGGTCGTTCGAGAGGAAGGCTTCGCCGGTCTGGTAGACGGGCGCGGCCGGGTCTTCCCTTTCGAGCTTGAAGTGGAACCCGGCGACCAGCTCTGCCGGCGTGTTGTGCCCCGGCTCCTGCCCGCGCACGGAGCCGGTGCGGCGGTCGTAGGTGGCGATGAGGCACATCTCGCCGCCGACGAGCCGGGCGATGGCGCGGGCGAGGCGGCCGCTCAGCTCCGAGGTGTCGGCGAGCGCCGAGAAGGCGCGCGAGATTTCGAAGAGGCCGCGCAGTTCCTCGTTGCGCTCGCGGCTGGCTTCGAGCAGCAGGACCTTCTCGATGGCGACGGCGAGCGGCGGCGCGAGCCGTTCGAGCGCGAGCAGGTGCCGGCGGTCGAAGGCGTCGCGCCGGTGACTCCAGAGGTTGAGGCTGCCGACGGCGTCGCGCGTCGAGAAGAGCGGGACGCAGACGGCTGAGCGGAACCCGGCGCGCAGCATCTCCTCGTGCGCGCTGAGGCCCGGCTCGGCTTCGAGGTCGGTGACGACGATGGTGCGGCGCTCCGCCAGGGCCTTCTCGGTGACGGAGCCGCGGAGGCGGCCCCGCGCGCCGACTTCGGGGACGCCCGCGCGCTCGCCCGAAATCGCGAAGAGGCGAAGGGTCTCCCCGTCTTCCTCACGGAGGATGATGGTCGCGCGGTCGAAGGGGACGAGCGAGCGTATCTGCGTGGAGGCCAGCTCGAAGACCTCGCCGATGTCGCGCCCGGAGTTGACGGCGGCGACGACGCGGTTGACGACTTCGAGCTGGTCGGTCGCCTCCTGCAAGTAGTCGAGGAGCGCGCGCAGCCGCTCCGGCTCCGGCGCGCCGCGCCCGTCGCCTTCGGCCCCGCGGGTCGGCCTCACGAAGACCAGCCGCGCGCCTTCGCCCGCCCAACCGCACGCGACGCTTTCGAGCCGCACGGCGACGCTCCCCTGCCCCTCGCCCACGAACAGCCGGCCCGCCGCGCCGTCGCCTTCCGGGGCGATCAGCGAGGCTAGTTCCCTGCCCGCGAGCGCGCCCGCCGGCTGCGCCGCCAGCACGGCGAACGCCAGGTTCGCCGCGACGACGCGCCCGCCCCCTTCAACCACCACGGCCGGGTCGCTCATCCGCTCGAACAGGGTCTGGAAGTCGTCGGACATAAAAGCAGAGGCTTGGGGCTAGAGGCTTGGGGCTTGGGGCTTGTAATGACCTTAGCCCCGTCAGGGGCGTCGGAATATAGCCCAGGGCGCAAGCCCTGGGTTACAGGCAATATTAAACTCAGGCAAGCCCCAGAGGGGCGAAAGAGGAATTAAACGGGCGGCGCGTGTCGGCTGAGCCTGTGCCGCCCCTCCGGGGCTCACGTCAATTCATAACGCCCTCGACCCAGGGCTGACGCCCTGGGCTATATTCCGACGCCCCTGACGGGGCTTTTAACGGCCCAGAGCCGCGTCTTAACAAGCCCCTGGCCTCTAGCCTCTAGTCTCTACCCCTAGCCCCTCGTCTTCTTCTTGTGCCGCTCGATGATGCGCAGGGGCGTGGCGAAGAAGTCGAACTCTTCGCGGAGGCGGTTCTGGAGGAAGCGCTCGTAGGAGAAGTGCAGGCCGGGCCGGCCGCCGGCGGTGAAGACGACGAAGGCCGGGGGGCGGACGCCGACCTGCGTGACGTACTGGACGTGGAGGCGCGACTGGCCGCCGCGGACGGGCGCGGGCGCGGTCGGCGCGCGGCCCGACTGCGAGACGCGCTCGAAGAACTCGTTGAGCTGCGAGGTCGGGATGCGGCGGTTGCGGGCCTCGTCGGCGCGCAGCGCCAGCGGCAACAGCCTGTCCACGCGCTGGCCCGTCAGCGCCGAGACGGTGACGACCGGCGCCCATTCGAGGAACTTCATCTTGAAGCGCAGGTCGCGCTCGAACTCCGAGGCCGTGTGCGTCTCCTTCCGCGGCACGGCGTCCCACTTGTTGACGGCGATGATGACCGAGCACCCGGCCTCGACCGCGTAGCCGGCGATGTTGGCGTCGAGCGCGGCGACGCCTTCGGAGGCGTCCACGACGACGACGGCCACGTCGGCCCGCTCCAGACTCCGGCGCGCCATCACGACCGAGAGCTTCTCGGCCATCTCCTCGGTCTTGCCCTTGCGGCGGATGCCGGCCGTGTCTATCAGGCGGAAGACGCGCCCGCCGCTTTCGAGGACGGTGTCGACGGCGTCACGCGTCGTCCCGGCGACGGGCGACACGATGACGCGCTCCTCGCCGAGCAGGCGGTTGAGAATCGAAGACTTCCCGACGTTCGGCCGGCCGACGATGGCGAGCCGCACCTCGCGGGCGCGCGCCTCCCTGTCCTCTTCGTCCCCGTCGCCCGCGGCCTCTTCCGGCGTCGGAAGGTGCGAGACGAGCGCGTCGAGCAGGTCGGCGACGCCGTCGCCCTTCTCGGCCGAGACCGGGATCACGTCTTCGAAGCCGAAGCGGTGGAACTCGCCGGCCAGGGCTTCGAGCTTCTGCACGTCGGCCTTGTTGGCGGCGACGAGGACGGTCTTGCCGGTGGTGCGGAGCAGGCGGGCCAGCTCCTCGTCGAGCGGGGTCGCGCCGGCGCGCGCGTCCACGACCCAGACCAGCACGCTCGCCTCGCGGATGGCGACCTCGGCCTGCTTGAAGATGTTGGCGGGGATGACGGCGCGCTCGTCGGGGACGATGCCGCCGGTGTCGACGACGGAGAAGCGGCGGCCGGCCCACTCGGCCTCGCCGTAGATGCGGTCGCGGGTGATGCCCGGCTCGTCGCCGACGATGGAGCGGCGCTCGCCGACGAGCCGGTTGAAGAGCGTGGACTTGCCGACGTTCGGGCGGCCGACGATGACCGCCAGCGGCAGCGCCTCGCCGGCCGCGCCCTCGCGCGCCTTCCCTGCTTCGCTCATCATGCGGCGTCGGGCCGTTCCTTCTTCGTGCGGGGGTGTGAATGGTGCTCGCAAAACCGCCCCCAGTTTAGCCCGCGGTGCCGCACGCCGCAAGGAAGTTGCCCGGCGGCGCGCGAGTCGGAGAAATAACCACGGAGGCGGGGCGGCACGGCGAAGGATTGTAGATGCATCGCGTCGCCCGGAGCTTGCGCCGCTGACACCGGCGGGGATACTCTGCCGGACAGTCGGGCCTCTCTAAACACCCACCGCCGCCGATCACTCTGGTCGGCATCTTCTTCCTACGGACTGGCAGGAGGGCACTGCGATGCGTTGGGCCGAGTTCGCGCGGGAGGTCTTGCGCCGGGCGCTGGAAGCCTTCGGGCGCGCTGACGCGCCTGCCGTCGCCCCGTACCTCGCGCTCGGGCGGCGCGGCGAGGAGCTTGCGGCCGAGTACCTGCAAGGCGTCGGCTATGAGCTGGTCGCCGCGAACTTCGAGCTCGGCGTCGGGCGCGACCGGCGCGGGGCCGTCGTCCAGGCCGAGCTCGACATCGTCGC
>DASZKF010000396.1:0-4890 GCA_035947355.1 Pyrinomonadaceae bacterium
AGCGATTTTCTGTTCGGGCGTCTCGCCTTCGGGCGGCGGCCCGGAAGCGCCGGGGATCGGGACGGCCGACGCCTTGCGCGCCTCGGCCTCCGCCTTCTTGCGCGCGCGCTTCTGTTCGGGCGTCTCTTCAGGCTCGGCGGGCGTCGCGGCGGGGGTGGGCGCGGCCGCGGGCGTCGCGGCCGCTTTAGCGGCGGGCGCGTGGCCGCCGTGCGCGGCTTCAGCGACGGGGACGTAAGCGCCGCGCTCGTTCAAACGGAACGCGGGGAGCGTGCCGCCCGCGGCGTTGAGGATGTCCACCAGCTCGCGCTCGACGAAGCGCGTCTGCATGCGCGGGTCGCGCACGTGGCCGAGCGGCGGCCCCATGTAGAGCGCGCCGCACGACTGGCAGCGAAAGAGCACGTCCTCGCCGCGCAGGTGCTTCAAGGCGTCTTCGCCGGCCGTGTTCGTCTGCTTCAGGTGGCCGTTGCAGAGCTTGCCCTTCTCGTTCTTCTCGTTGCAGACGGTCTGCCCGACGGCGAGCCGCCGCGGCTTGCCCGGCTGCGACTCCTGCTGCTCGGTCGGGGCCTGCTTCGCCACCGCGCCCGCGGGCGGGTTGGCCTGCGTTGCTTCGCTCGACATACTGTGGGCCAGCTTCCTTCCCGGTAAGTTCACAGACGCCGGGGGCTGCGCGTCTGCCCTTCAGACCTGCGCGCATCTTAAAAGGAACCCCGCGGGCAGTCAACAGAGAGAAACGATGAACGCGGAATGATGAATATGAGGCCGCCTGAATGATGAGACTCAGCGTGCATTAAATTCATCATTCATCATTCCGCGTTCATCGTTTTCTTTTTGTGTGTTAGCATTCGCCGGCCGCGCAAGCGAAGACACCTGAGGGAGGAGGCAGACCATGAGCACGCAGAAAGACCCTTACGAGCCGGCCGCGACCGGCGTGACGCCGAATGAATCCGCGGACGCTTTGGACGAGGGCGATCTCTTCGTCCGCGACCTGGCCTCGGCCGGCGGGGACTACGACGATGACGACGACGGCATCGTCACGACCCAGATGCTCGGCGAGGAGGGTGACCGCGGCGGCGACAAGAAGGAGAAGAAGGAGAAGCCCGACGACGAGATCGTGACGACGATGGCCCTCGGCGAAGAGGGCGACCGCGGCGGCCTCGCCACCTAAGCCTGGCCGCAGAACGGAGCCGCAGCACAATTGCGGATTGGGGATTGCGGATTGCGGAATCAGGGGAAGTCGAGTGGTCGAATCAACCACTCAGCTCCCGCCACTCCGTAATCCGCAATCCGCAATCGTTTAGAGTGGCGCGAGGAGCAGGTCGCCGAGGGCGGCGGTGACGGGCGACCGCTTCGTCCATTTCTCGATGCCGGCGAACATCGGCGAGGGGTTGCATTCGAGGACGGCGAACGAGCCGTCTCCGCGCCGCTTGAGGTCGAGGCCCGTGAAGAGCATCTCGCAGGCGCGGGCCGCGCGCACGGCCGCCTCCGCCTCCGCTTCGCTCAGCCCCGTCTCGGCCACGCCCTTCTCGCTCCCGCGGTAGTCAACCTCGTCCGAAAGAATTTCGTAGGCGGCGGCGACGCGCCCGCCCGCCACGTAGACCCTCACGTCGCGGCCGCGCACCTCCTCCTGGAAGAGCACCGGCGCGCGCGCGAGCGCCGCGAGTCTCTCGCCCTCCAGGTCTTCCGGCTCGACGCGGCGGCAGAGCGCGCCGCCCGCGAGCGGCTTGTAGACGAGGGGGCCGAAGTCTTCGGCGAAGCGGAGCAGCGCCGCGGGGTCGTTGGTGGCGAGCGTGCGCGGGACGGGGAGGCCGGCCGCGCGCAGGCGTTCGAGCTGCTCGGTCTTGACGAAGTGCTGGTCGAGGGCCGGCGGCGGGTTGACGAGCCGCGCGCCCGCGCGCCCGAGCGCGAGGACGAAGCCGGTGATGAAGGACTGCCGCTCGCGCTCGGCGGCGTAGCGGCGGCGCCAGCGCGCGAGAAGCTCGGCCGGCGTCGCGGCCTCGACGCGCGGGTCGAAGTCGAAGAAGGGCATCGTCATCGGCATCGAGCGGACGTACCAGCTCGACGCCGCCGGCAGAGGCTCGCCCCCCGCGCGCGGCGCGCCGTCTTCGAGCGCGAGGCGCAGCCGCGCCGGAAAGCCCCCGAGGTCGAAGAGGCGCGGCCGCGCCCCGCGCTCCCCGAGGTAGGCCGCGACGCGCGCCACCTGCGGGTCGTCCGCGCGCCCGAAAATCCCCACGTCATGCGCCGCCACGGTCATCAGCGATTCAAGATAACAGAGGTCAGAGGTCACAGGTTAGAGGTCAGTAAAGGCGATTGTCTTTTACTGACCTCTAACCTGTGACCTCTGTTATGCTTCACGCGCATGCTGAAGAATCTCGTGGCGGGTGTGTGGCGGCGCGCGCCGGTCTGGGTGAGGCGCGCGGGCGTGTGGCTGACGCACACGCGGTTCCTGGTGACGGCCGGCGCGGTGGTGTGCGACGAGCGCGGGCGCGTGCTGCTGCTGCGCCACAGGCTGCGGCCCGGCGAGGGCTGGGGCATCCCCGGCGGCTTCCTCGCGCCGGGCGAGCAGCCCGAAGAGGCCCTGCGCCGCGAGATGCGCGAGGAGACGGGGCTGGAGCTGGAGGCGGTCGAGCTGGCCTTCGCGCGCACCCTCCCGCACGTCCGGCAGGTCGAGGTCATCTTCCGCTGCGCGCTCCGCGCGGCCGCGCTCGAAGGCCGCACCCCGAGCTTCGAAATCGAGCGCGCCGCCTGGTTCGACCCCGCCGCCCTGCCCGACGGCCTCAGCGCCGACCAGCGCGGACTCATCGGCCGCGCCCTCGCGGGTCGGGCAAAGTCGGCCGAGTAGTGGTATGCTTGCGGAAAAGTAGACAGTAAACAGTAGCCAGTAGCCAGTAGAAATACCTCCGCCGCCGAAACGTGAGGGAGCCAGCGTCAGCGCCCGCGAAAAAAACTACTGTCTACTGCCTACTGTCTACTGACTACTTCTTTTTCAGGAGAACGACGATGACGATGCCGCGACTGATTCCCGAGCCGGGCGAGGTGATGGAGATTCTGAAGAAGTCGGGGGCGTACCGCGAGGGGCACTTCGTCTACCCCTCGGGCCGGCACACGCCGCACTACTTCCAGATGCCGCTCGCCTTCCGCTACTACGACACGGCGCGCGTGCTGGCCGTCGCCCTCTCGCGCAAGCTCCGGCTGGAGAAGGACATTTCGAGCGCGCTCCCGAAGGTCTCGATCATCAGCCCCAGCCCCGGCGGCATCCCCGTCGCCTTCGCGGTGCGCGAGGCCCTGAGCGCCGACCAGATTTACTGGGCCGAGCTCGACAAGGACGGCAAGCGCCGCTTCCGCCAGTACGTCAACAAGGGCGAGGTCTACCCGGCCGTGATCGTGGACGACATCTCGCGCACCGGCGGCGCCATCAACGAGACGGTCGGCCTCCTGCGCGAGATGGGCACCAGGATCATCGGCTGCGGCACCATCGTCCGCTTCAAAGGTGCGCCCGACCGGCTCGAAGGCCCCGACGGCGACGACCCCGTCCCCATCCTCTCCCTCGTCGAGTTCGACGCCAAGTGGTACGACGACGGCCAGGACTGCGGCGACTGCAAAACGGACGCGCCGGTCGAACACGTCAGATTCTAAAAAAGTTTCAAGTTTCAAGTTTCGAGTTAAAGCAAGCTGTCTTTTAACTCGAAACTTGGCACCTGGAACTCGAAACTTTTTTATATCTCGTGCCGGTTGGCGAGCGCCTTGTCCATCGTGACCTCGTCAACGTATTCGAGGTCGGAGCCGACGGGCATGCCCATGGCGATGCGTGTGACGCGGACGCCGAGGGGCTTCAGCAACCGGCTGATGTAGGTGGCGGTGGCCTCGCCCTCGGTGTTGGGGTTGGTGGCGAGGATGACCTCGCGCACCTCGACGCCCTCGTTGTTCTCGGGCCGCAGCCGCGTCAGCAGGTTCGAGAGCCGGAGGTCTTCCGGCCCGAGGCCGCGCAGGGGCGAGAGCGTCCCGTGCAGCACGTGGTAGAGCCCGTTGAAGCTGCGCGTCTTCTCGACGGCGACGAGGTTGTAAGGCTCCTCGACGACGCAGATCACGGAGCGGTCGCGCGAGGTCGAGGAGCAGAAGCGGCACGGGTCCACGTCGGTCAGGTTATTGCAGACCGAGCACATCACGATGCGCCGCTTGACCTCCTCCATCGCCGCCACGAAGCGGCCCACCTCCTCCTCCGACATCCGCAGGACGTGGAAGGCGAGACGCTGCGCCGACTTCTGCCCGATGCCGGGCAGGCGCTTGAACTCGTCTATCAGCTTGGTGACCGGCTCGGAGTACTCAAGCATGAAATGAAGTAGACAGTAGACAGTAGACAGTAGGAAGACAGTCGCCAGGGAATCTCGAAGCTGTCAGCGTCAGCGGCCGTAACGCGGGGCGCTGCTGACTACTGACTACTGACTACTGCTTTTAGAATCCCATTCCGGGCGGGAGCATGCCGCCGAGCTTGGACTTCATGGCCTCGTCCACCTTGCGGCCGGCCTCGTTGACGGCGGCGACGATGAGGTCCTGGAGCATCTCGACGTCGCCGTCTTTGACGGCCTCGGGGTCGATCTTGACCGACTCGACCTCCTTCGTGCCGCGCATCCGGACGGTGACGACGCCGCCGCCGGCCGACGCGTCCACGACCATCGCCTCCATCTCCTGCTGCATCTTCTCCTGCATCTGCTGCGCCTGCTTCATCATCTGTTGCAGGTTCATTCCGCCCGGAAATTTCATCGCGCACCTCGCTCGCTTCTCGTCCGAAGGTCAGGGTTTGTCTGCCCGGACATCCTAACAAGTCTGGAGTCTAAAGTCTAAAGTCTAAAGTCAGAACCAGGAACCTGTCTTCTGACTTTAGACTTTAGACTT
>DASZKF010000397.1:0-11320 GCA_035947355.1 Pyrinomonadaceae bacterium
AGTGCCGCCCCTCCGGGGCTCCGCGTCTTTTACGCCGACCCGAACCCCGCGCTCACGCACGGGGCTATTTCTACCGCGCCTCCGGCGCTCCTGTCTGCTACTCGCGGCGGGTGCGGTCTTCGAGGTCGAAGAGGGTTCGGAGGGCGCGGCGCAGGGCGTCGTCGCCGGAGTTCTCCAGCTCCTCAAGCTCCTCGCGGGTGGCGCGGCCCGCGCCGGCGTCGTTGATGCGCTGCCACATCGCCTCGCGCGCCCTCACGAAGTCTTCGGGCAGGGCCTTGCCGCAGTAGTTGCAGGCGGGGCTGCCGAGCGCGACGAGGCGGCGGCGGCAGTGCGGGCAGTTGCGGTAGTCAACCGGCTCGCGCGGCCCGGCCGCCGCGCCGCAGTTCGGGCACTTCGTCGCGCCCTCGGCGACGGCCCCGTGGCAGTATTCGCAGACGGCCGGCATCACTCCTCCGGGGGCTGCGCCGCGGGCGCGTCCCAGTTGATTTCGACCTCGGCCGGGTCGACCGTCGGCGACGCCTGCGGCGGCGTCGCGCCCTGCGGCAGGGCCCAGAGAACGACCGTCAGGTCTTCGCGGAAGCCGCCGTCCACGACGACAACCCTCGACGCGTCGATCCCGCGCACGGCGGCGAGATATTCCTTCGCGCGGTCGGCGCGGCGCCGGGCCTCGCCGGGGCGCGCGCGGCGGCCGCCGTAGGCGATGACGTAGCCCTGGGCGGTCGGGTCGTTCTGCAGCTCGATGGCGAAGTTGTCGAGCCGCGCCTTCTCGTCCTCGAAACTGATGTCGCCGTACTCGTCGAGGGGGAGGCGGCAGCCGACGACCCGCGGCACCGTGTACGACACGACCGCGTCGCACTTACCCTTGAGCCCGCCGATCTCGACCGCCACCTCCGACCCGGTGGTGAGCGTGCCGGTCAGGTCTACCGTGACGGACGGCGTCCCCTGGCCGACCGCGATAACGCCGGCCGAGACCGTCCAGTTAAAGCTGAGCCTCATGAGCTGGGCTTCGGACAGGCCCGCGACCCGGAAGGTCATCACGACGTCGGGCCGCGCGTCGGCCCCCCCTTCGGTGACGACGCGCGGGCAATCGTCGGCGGCCTGCGCGCGCGCCTCCGCCTGAACCCAACAGGCCGAGGCGGCGAGCGCCAGCAGCGTCAGGACGCGGGACGTGAGGTGGCGCATGCTCGGCTCCTTTCGCGAGGCCCTTTCACGCGGCGGCCGTGCCGCAGTTGGCGCAGAACTTCGCGCCGGGCGCGAGCGGCGTCTCGCACTTCTCGCACTTCTTCGGCTCAAGCGACGTGCCGCAGTGCGAGCAGAACTTCGCGCCGGCCTGCACCTGGTTCTGGCAGTTCGGGCAGGTGACGGTCGCGGACTGCGGCGAGGGGGCGGGCGTCCCGCAGTTGGCGCAGAACTTCGTGCCCGCGGGGTTCTGCGCCTGGCAGTTCGGGCAGGTGACGGTCTGCTGCGCGGCGGCGCCTCCGCCCGACTGCTGCCCCCCGCCCTGCTGCTGGCCGCGCCCGCTGATGCCCTCGGCCATCATCTGCCCGAAGCCGAATCCCATCCCGAGGCCCATCCCCTGCCCGGCCGCGCCGCCGGGCTGGCGCGCCGCGTCCTGCATGGACTCCGCGGCCTTGTAGCGCATGTAGCGATCCATGTCGCCGAGGGCCGACATCGAGGCGCGCTCGTCTATCTTCTTCTGCACCTCCTCGGGCGGCGTGATGGCCGAGATGAGCATGTCAACCAGCTCAAGGCCCTGCTTGCTGAAGTCCTCGGCGACGCGCGCCTTGACGCCCGCGGCCAGCTCGTCGTAGTAGGCCGGCAGGTCGAAGACCGTCTTCAGGTTCTCGCCGAGCAGGTCGTTGAGGCGCGAGACGATGATGTCGCGCAGGTACTCGCCGAGACTTTGCGTCGAGACGATCTGGCGCGTGCCGACGACCGAGCCGACGAAGAGCGACGGGTCCGCGACGCGGAACGAGTACTTGCCGAAGGCGCGCAGGCGCACCATGTAAAGCTCCGAGTCGCGGAAAGGGATCGGCTCCTTCGTGCCCCACTTCATGTCCTGGAAGGTGTGGCGCGCGACGAAGACGACCGCCGCCTGGAAGGGCGAGGTGCCGCCGAAGGGGAGCGAGAGCAGCCGCGTCAGGAGCGGCACGTTCATCGTCGTCAGCGTGTGGCGGCCGGGGCCGAAGGTGTCGAGCGCCTTGCCGTCGCGGTAGAAGACCGCCGACTGGTTCTCCTGGACGATGAGCTGCGCGCCCATCTTGATGTCGGTCGAGCCCTGCGGCGGGACGCGGTGGATGACGTGCGACCCCGTCGGGTCGAGGAACTGTATGACTTCGATTGCCATCTGGCTGCTTCTCCTCCTCGCCGTTGCGCGTGTTAAATCCCCGGCTGTTAGTTCCCTAATTCGATGTCGCCGTTGACGACTTTAATCAGGAGCGGCGCGCCGCCCTCGTTGAGCCGGCCGGCGACGTGGCGGCCCCCGACCTCCGTCCTCACGACCCGCAGCGGGACGACCCCTTCGTCAACCTCGATGTCGCCGTCCACCGTCTCCGCCTTCAGGTCCGCGTTCGCCGGGCGGGGGCCGAGGACGACTTTGACGTTGCCGCGCACGACCGAGAACTCCTGCGGCTCGTCCTTCGGCGAGGCGCCGTAGTTGATGACCATGTCGCCCTTGATGAGCTTGCCGCGCACCGTCCCCGCCAGCTCCCCGAACGTCGCCCCGCCCGTCTTCACGTCAACGACGACCGACCCTCGCAGCCCGCTCACCTCCACCTCGCCCCTGTCCACGTTCACCTCGACGTGCTTCGTCGCGCGCGGCACCCTGACCCTGTAGGAGACGCTCACGTCGGCGGCGGCCGGGGCGGCCGAGAGCGCGAGCCGCTCCCGGCCCTTCGAGACGAGGACGCGCGTCGCCGCCCGCGCGCCCGCGTCGCCGCCGCTCTTGACGACCGTCACCTCGGCGGCGGGCTGATCCCAGCCCTCGACCGTCACATCGCCGTTGACCGTGTTGACGGCGAAGGACGAGGCGGGGTTGACGGGGTAGGACTTGGTGAACGTCGTCTCGTCGTCGGTGACGGTCACGTCCGACTCGTCTACGGGGAGGGCCGCGCCCGACGCCTCGACCGCCTCGCGCACGCGCTCGGGCAGGTCGGGCGGGATGGGCGGCACGGCGACCTTCTCGTCGCCGACGCCCTTCTTGACGACGACGAGCGGCTGCTGCCGCGCCCTGAAGGCGAAGACGAGGGCGAGCGTCCCGAGCACGCTGACGACGGCGACGGCGACGAGGGCGAGCGACCAGGCCCCGCGGCGGGCGGGCGGCGCGGCCGCGAGCGGGGCGGTCTGCTGGAAGGCGGCCGGCGGCCGGTAGCCGGGCGGCGGCTGTTGGTAGCCGGTGGGCCGGGGGTCGCGGACGGGGTCGGTGCCGCGCCCGCCGAGCGGGGCGGTCGTCGCGGGCGGCTCGGTCTCCGGCAGCAGCCGCGTCGGCGCGTCCTCGCCCGCCGGCCGCACCTGCGCCCCGCACGAGCGGCAGAACTGCTGCCCCGCGAACAGCTCCGCGCCACAGTTGGAACAACGCTCGGACATAAAAGAAGTAGTCAGTAGTCAGTAGTCAGTAGTCAGTAGAAAATCATCGCCATCGAACCTTGCGCGTGTCAGCATCAGTGTCCGTTAAAGAACCTACTGACTACTGTCTACCGTCTACTGACTACTGCCTTTAGCTGAACATCGGCCGCCCCTGGTCGCCTTCCGGGCGGAAGTTTTCGATGGCGCGGTAGCGCTCGTCGAAGGTGCGGTTGAGGTCGTCGGCGGCGCGCTCGGCCTCGGCGGCCGCCGCCTTGAGGCCGTCGGCCGTCGCCGCGCGCTCGGCGAGCGAGCGCGCCTGCCGCTCCAGCTCCTCGACCTTCTCGACCAGGGCGAGGTCGAAGCGGTGGAGGCGGTCGAGTTCGGCCTCCTGAATCTTGACCACGTCGAAGAAGCCGGCGTAGCCGTAGGAGGCGAAGCGGACGCGGTTCTCGATCTGGTCTATCTTCTTCGAGACCCGCTCCAACGGGCCGACCTCGAAGAGCCGGCCCGACGAGGACAGCTCGCGCACGAGGTCGCTGACGGGCTGCTTGGTGGCGCGCAGGCGGTCGGCCAGGTGCTCGCGGTGCAGCTTGTCTATGTCGCGCCGCCGTTCCTTCTCTACGTACCCGCTGTAGCCCGGAATCTTATCGCCGAGCCGCTCAAGCCAGTTACGCTGGTCGCTCATGGAATTCTCCGAATTCAGTTTCGGGTTACGAGTTTCGAGTTTCGAGTTAGGAGTTGTTCTGAACTCGAAACTCGAAACTCGTAACTTATTTACGTCCGCGCCGTCCGGGGGGTTTCGGCCCGGAGATTCTAACACCGCGGGGGCCGGCGCACATATTGGTTGCGCCGAAATTGCCCGGCGCATATTATACTTTCAGGTCACGACCCCGCAGAATCAACGGCACGCGAGACGCGCCCCCGCCGCGGGGCCGCAGTAAAACCACCACGTTTCCGGGAATGACTATGAGCGCTGAACACGTCGAGACGCCCGCCGCCACCCCCGCCCCCGGCGGGAAGTACGTCTACTGCATCATCGAGTCGAAGCAGCCGCGCTCCTTCGGCCCCATCGGGATCGGCGGGCGCGGCGACGAGGTCTACACCGTCCACTACGACGGGCTGGCCGCGGTCGTCTCGAACACGCCCATCCAGGTCTACGACCCGACGCGCGAGAACGTCTTCGCGCACGAGCAGGTCAACGAGACCGTGATGCGCGAGTTCACCGTGCTGCCGATGGCCTTCGGCGTGCTCTTCCGCACCGAGGACGACATCATCGAGCTGATGCGCGGCACCTACGAGGCGCTCAGGGACGTGCTGGCGAAGATGGAGGGCAAGGTCGAGTTCGGCCTGAAGGTCAACTGGGACCGCGAGCGCGTCATCGCCGAAATCGAGGAGGAGTCCGAGGAGATTCGCAACCTCAAGGAGCAGATCACCTCGCGCGGGGCCGGCTCGACCTACTTCGCGCGGATGCAGCTCGGCCGGCTCATCGAGGCCGCGCTCTCGGCGAAGTCCGACGCCTACGTCCACGAAATCTACGCCGGCCTCAGGGACACGGCCGTCGCCTCGCGCGCCAACAAGCCGATCGGCGACAAGATGATCATGAACGCCGCCTTCCTCATCGAGCGCGAGCGCGAGCAGGAGTTCGACGCCAAGGTCAAAGAGATCGCCGCCCGCTACGAGGGCAAGCTCTCCTTCAAATACACGGGCCCCTGGCCCCCCTACAACTTCGTCCACATCCGCCTCAAGCTGGAGCGCGGCGAGGGCACCGCATAAGAAAATGATGAACGCGGAATGATGAATGATGAATGTGACACAGGCTGAGTCTTACCCTTCAAGCAGCATTTAATTCATCATTCCGCATTCATCATTCATCATTTCCGTTATGTTTCTCATTGACGACATCCTCCTCGCGCCCGTCAACGGCTTCAAGTTCATCCTGCGGCAGATTCAGCAGCTGGCCGACCGCGAGTTGAACGACGAGTCGGTGATTAAGGAGCAGCTGCTGGAGCTGCAGATGCGGCTGGAGCTGGAGGAGATTTCGGACGAGGAGTACGCCGAGGCCGAAGCCGAGCTGTTCGCGCGGCTGCGCGCCGTCAAGCAGCGCCAGCTCGAAGCCCTCGGGCAGGTGCACACGGCCGACACCTCCTCTATCGTCATCGAGTCGGGCGGCGACGACGAGCGCTGACCGCGCTCAAGTTTCGAGTTACGGGTTTCGAGTTTCGAGTTAAAACAGCATGTCTGCCACACGGACACGGGAACCCGGAACGCGTAACTCGAAAACCAGAACTCGCAACTCGAAACCCGAAACTCGAAACTTTAGTCCCCTCCCCGGCACACGTTACCTCTTCTTCGGCGGCAAGGGCGGCGTCGGGAAGACGACCGCCGCGGCCGCGGCCGCCCTCCTGCTCCTCGACGCCGCCGCGCCCGGCCAGAGCATCCTCCTCTTCTCGACCGACCCGGCGCACTCGCTCTCGGACAGCCTCGGAGCGGAGATCGGCGACCGCACCGTCGAGGTCGCGCGCCGGGGCCGCGCCCGCAACGCGCCGCGCCTCTTCGCGCGCGAGATGGACGCCGCCCGCGCCCTCGCGGAATTTAAAGAGAAGCACCACCGCGTCCTCGCGGAGATCGCCGACCGCGGCACGATGCTCGACGAGGCCGACATCAACGACCTGCTCTCGCTCTCCCTGCCCGGCATGGACGAGGTGATGGCGCTCTTCGAGCTGAGCGAGGTCGAGCGCGCCGGGGCCTACGCGCGCGTCGTCGTAGACACCGCGCCGTCGGGCCACACCTCCCGGATGCTGCGCCTGCCCGAAGTCTTCGCCCGCTGGGTCGGGGCGCTCGACGTGATGTCGGAGAAGCACCGCTACATGGTCTCGCACTTCGCGCGGGGCCGCGTCGGCGAGGACGAAGTTGACCTCTTCCTGCGCGACCTGACCGAGCGCGTCCGGCAGGTACGCCGTATGCTCTACGACCCGGCGCGCGCCGCCTTCACGCTCGTCGCCACCCCCGAGGCGATGGCCTTCGAGGAGACCGCTCGCTACCTCCGTATGCTCCGCGAAGAAGGCGTCCCCGTCACCGACCTCCTCGTCAACCGCGTCGAGCAGGAGCACGGGCCTTGCCCCTTCTGCCGCGCCCGCGCGCGGACGCAGCGGCCGTGGCTGCGCGCGCTCGACCGGGAGTTTAAGAGTTTGCGCCGCCGCCGCGTCCCCGTCTTCCCCTCCGAGGTGCGCGGCCCCGCGGCCCTCCGCCGCTTCGCGCGCGCCGCGTGGGTGGAAGAAACAGTCAGAAGCCCGACCGTGAGGGAGGGCGCCTCAAGTCAGCCGCGCGGGCCGCTGACGGAACCAAAACGCCCTCCCTCACGGTCGGGCTTCCGCCTTGAGCCGCGCCGCCTGCTGATCTTCGGCGGCAAGGGCGGGGTCGGGAAGACGACCGCCGCGGCCGCGTGCGCGCTCGCGCTCGCCGAGGCTGACCCGGCGTCGCGCGTCCTCCTCTTCTCGACCGACCCGGCGCACTCGCTCTCGGACAGCTTCGGCGAGGAGGTCGGCGAGCTGAAGCGGGGCGTCGCCGCGCGGCCGAACCTCGACGCGAAGGAGATAGACCCGGCGGCGCGCTTCGAGGAGTTGAAGGAGCGTTATCGCCGCTGGACGGACGAGCTGTTCGAGTCGCTGACCGGCGGCTCGCGCTTCGAGGTGCAGTTCGACCGCGAGGCGATGCGCGAGCTGGTCGCGCTCGCCCCGCCTGGCATTGACGAGATCGCGGCCCTCTCGGCCGTCAGCGACCTGCTCGACGCGGGCGCGTACACGACGATCGTCCTCGACACGGCCCCGACCGGCCACCTCCTGCGGTTCCTCGAGCTGCCCGACGTGGCGCTCTCCTGGATCAGGACTTTCATCAGGCTGCTCCTCAAGTACAAGAACGTGGTACGCTGGGGCGGCGTGGCCGAGGAGTTGGTCGCGCTCTCGAAGGCGATCAAGCGGGTCGCGGCGCTCCTGACCGACCCCGACGAGAGCGAGTTCGTCGGCGTCGCCATCCCCGAGCGGATGAGCCTCGCCGAGACCGTCAGGCTCGCCGAGAGCCTCGAACGTTTGCGCGTCCCGATGCGCCGCCTCGTCGTCAACAACGTCGTCCCCCCGGAGGCGGCCGCGGGCTGCGACTTCTGCGGCGCGCGACGGCGCGCGCAGGCGCCGGTCGTCGGAGAGTTCAAACGTGCCCTCGGCCCCGGCGTCGGAATCTACCTCGCGCCCCAGCGCCCCGGCGAGGTGCGCGGCCCCGCGAGTCTGCGCGAACACTTCGCGGCGTGGCGCGCGCTTGGGTAAGGAAGCGTATGAGACTGAGGCTGTCACTGGCGGCGGCCGTGGCCGCGGCGCTCATCGCGGCCGCCGCGCCGTCTTGTTCGTCGCGGCAGGCGGGGGCGGCGACGCTGCGCGTCGAGGCGCGGACGGGGCTTGAACCGAGCGCGGGCGCGACCCTCTACCTGCTCGACGACGACTTCATCAGGCTGGCGATGGCCGCGCCGGCCGCGGGCGACCCGGCGCGCGAGGCCGTCCACCGCGAGCACCCGCGCCTCAGAATGCTGGCCGGGCTGATGCACGCGCGGCGCTACTCGGCCTACCCGCTCGGCCCCGACGTGAAGCTCCTGCTGGAGCAGTCGAGACCGCTCTGGGAGCCGCACGTCCTGCGCGCCGAGCGCGCCGACGAGCAGGGCCGCGCCGCCTTCGACGGCCTCGCGCCCGGCGTCTACTGGCTGATGTGCCTCGACGAGCGGGGCGGCCGCCTGGCCTTCTGGAACCTTTGGCTCACCCTCGCGCGCGGCGCGAACGAGGCGACGCTCGACGCGGAGAACGCACTGACCGTCAGCGACGCCGGCCCGCCGCGCTGATAAACTTCTCGGACGGAGTCCGGCAGCAGTTGAGCGAGCAAAGACCAACGAGGAGGAAGACCGCCGTCGGCCGCGGGCCGCACGAAGGCCCGACCGCCGCCCTCTACGTCTACTGCGTAGGCTTCTCCGACAGCCTCGCGCCGCTCGTCGGCGAAGGCGGGCCGGGGGCGATTGAAGACGCCGCCCCGCTCGAACTCGTCGGCGAGGGCGGCCTCGCCGCGGTCGTCAGCGCCGTGCCTCTGGCCGACTACGGCGAGGAGGGCTTGAAGGCGCGGCTCGCCGACGCGGCCTGGACGGCGACGCGCGCTCTCCGACACGAGCGCGCCGTCGAGCACTTCGCGCGCCGCGCCGCGGTCGTCCCGCTGCGCTTCGGCACCATCTACCTCAAGCGCGAGTCGGTCGCGCGGATGCTCGCCGAGCGCGCCGCGTCCCTGCGGGCCGCCCTCGCGCGCGTCGAAGGGCGCGAGGAGTGGGGCGTGAACCTCTACGTCTCGCGCGCGGTGCTGCGAGGCGAGGTCGAGCGCGTCAGCCCGCGCCTGCGCGAACTGGCCGAGCGCGCCGCCGCCTCCGCGCCCGGCCAGGCTTACCTCCTCCGCAAAAAGATAGAGGCCGCGCGCGACGAGGAGACGCGCGCCGAGACCCGCCGCGCCGCCGCGGAGGCAGAGCGCCGCCTGCGCGCCGTGAGCGAAGCCGCGGCCCGCCTGCGCGTGCTGAAGGACGAGGCGGCCGGACAGGGCGAGGTCGCCGCCCGCCTCGCCTTCCTCGTCCCGCGCGCGCGCTTCGAAGAGTTCCGCGCCGCGGCCGAGGCCGTGGCCGCCGACTACGCCCCGCTCGGCTTCCGCCTCGAACTGACCGGGCCGTGGCCCGCCTACAACTTCGTCGCCCCCGGCGACGAAGAGAGGCTGGGGGTTAGAGGCTAGGGGCTTGTGGTTGAGCGGGAGGCTACTCGCAGAGTTCATCTTCGAGCGCCCCCCGCGGATGTCTTTAACAAGCCCCCAGCCTCTAACCCCCAGCCCCAAGTGCTTATGATTGACGAAGAGTTTGCGTTCGACGACGAAGAGGAATTGTCGCTGCTGGAGACGCTCGACCACGTGCTCGACCGCGGGCTGGTGATCGCGGGCGAGGTGACGATTGCCGTGGCCGACGTTGACCTGATCTACCTCGGCCTGAACGTGCTGCTCGGCTCCGTCGAGACCGTCAACGAGGTGCTCGGCGGGCGCGAGCGGCGGCTGGCGGCGCTGCGCGGGGGCGGGGCCGAGGGGGAGGAGGCGGGCGGGCGGTGAGCCTCTACGTCTACTGTGTGAGCGACGAGGTCACGGGCGAGGCGCTGGCCGGAACGCCGGGCCTGGCCGGCGCGCCCGTCCGCCTCTTCGAGCGCGCCGGACTCGCCGCGGTCGTCAGCCCTTTCGAGGAGGAGCCGGTGCCCGTCACGCGCGAGCACGCGCTCGCGCACAACCGCGTCAACGCGGTCGTGCTCGCGCGCACGACGCCGCTCCCCTTCCGCTTCGGCACGCTCGCCGACGGAGAACGACTCGCGTCCTATTTGGAATCGCGCGAGGCCGCGTTGCGCGCGGCGCTCGCGGCCGTGCGCGGCTGCGTCGAGATGAGCGTCAAGCTGATGTGGGACGCGGCCGTGGCGCGGCGCGGGGCCGGGGCCGCCGCCGGCGGCGAACAGGGCGGCGCGCCGGCCCCGGCCGGCGGCGGGACGGCCTTCCTACTCGCGAAGCGGCGCGAGCTGCTGGGCGACGAAGACTTGAGGCGGCGGGCCGACGAGCTGGCCGCCTGGCTCGAACTCCGCACGTCCGACCTCGCGCGCGCGTCGGACGTGCGCGTCCGCCCCTCTGCGTCGCTGGTCGTGCGGGCCGCGCACCTCGTCGCCCGCGCCCGCGTCGGCGAGTACCGCGACCGCCTCCGGGCCTTGCGCGCCGAGCGCCCCGACCTCCGCTTCCTCACCAGCGGCCCCTGGCCGCCCTACAGCTTTGGTTCAATTAAGAATTAAGAATTGATGTGGCTGGGAGGCATGGGTGCCGCCCCGCGAGCACGCCACTCTTAATTCTTAATTCTTAATTCTTAGTTGCCCTGCTACAATGCCGGTCGCCTAATCGTTGTGGACACAATTCCGCCGTTCAGGGTACTCTTGTGGAGCAGCATTCCCCTGATTCCCCCGCCCCGGTCGAGCCGGAGGTCGAGACCGCGCACGCCGCCGAGTTCGCCGGCGAGCTCCGCCGCGTCGCGGACGCCCTGCCCGAGCGCATCAACGTCGACGCGCGCTCGGTCGAGCAGGGGCTGGCGAAGCTCGTCCTGACGCTCATCGAGCTCGTCCGCCGCCTGCTGGAGAAGCAGGCCGTCCGGCGGATGGAGGGCGGCGGGCTGACGACCGAACAGATCGAGGAGCTGGGCCTCGCGCTGATGAAGCTCGAAGAGAAGATGCGCGAGCTGAAGGGGCAGTTCGGCCTGGAGGACGAAGACCTGAACCTCGACCTCGGCCCCATCGGGAAGCTGATTTGAGAGTAGACAGTAGTCAGTAGTCAGTAGACAGTAGTTTCCGACGCTGACGTTGACTCTGTTAACGCGACTTCCGGGTGGAGAGAGTTTTTCCTACTGTCTACTGGCTACTGACTACTGTCTACTGAGCTATGTCGAGCGAACGAACGAGTCTCATCACGGCGCGCCCGCCGGGCCTGGTCGACGTGCTCGACCGCATCCTGGACAAGGGCCTGGTCATCGCGGGCGACGTCAAGGTCTCGCTGGCGAACGTCGAGCTGCTGACGCTGCAAATCCGCCTCCTCGTCTGCTCGATAGACAAGGCCGAGCAGATCGGGCTGAACTGGTGGCGCTACGACACGAACCTGACGCGCGCCGCCACGGCCGAGGCCG
>DASZKF010000398.1:0-1953 GCA_035947355.1 Pyrinomonadaceae bacterium
CCCGCGCCGAGGCGATGGCACTCATCAGGGGGAAAGAATAGTTAAGAGGATTTTAGATTTGCGATTTTGATTTGCGATTGGAAGAACAGTCAACCGTCTTCCAATCGCAAATCAAAAATCTAAAATCAAAAATCCTCCGACGAATCCGCCGCCCGCGCTCGTCCGTAGATATTGACGAGACGAGCCGAGGGAACTTTCAGACGCCTTCCAGGGTTTCACAGGCGGCGCGCGCCGTCGCATCCGCGGCGCGACCTCACAGCAGAGGGCCGCGGAGGCGTTCCGACCGAGGATGCTCCACACCCGACCCCGCACGAGGCCCGGCGCGAGCCGCCGGCTCGGCCCCAACCCGCCTCAGGAGGATTTGACAACATGCCGACCATCATCAACCGAGCACGCCTCGGGAATTCTACCGAAGACATCTGCCACCTCGCCGAAGGCCCGTTCGCCGGGAACCTCGCCGTCCTCGACGGCTACGACCTGCTGCTCGTGCCGCTCGCGGGGAAGTCGGCGGGCGTCGCGCGCCCGCTCTTCGACGTGCGCGGCCTCGCCGTCACGGGCGCGCCGCGCGGCGTCGCCTACCTCGCCTCCGAGGCGCTCTTCGCCTTCAACGACCTGCGCCGCCGCGCGACGCTCCTGCTCGCTGACGGCGACGGCCGGCCCGCGGGCGAGCGCGCCGTCCAGTTCCCGGCCGACTTCGCGCCTGACCAGCCCGAAGCTATCGAGGCCAGCCCCGGCGGGCTCGGCGGCGAGCGGCTCCTGTTGGCCGTGGTGAAGTTCGTGCCCGAGCAGGAGTCGCGGCTCGAAATCCTGCGGCTCGTCGGCGACACCTACCGCGTCGCCGGCGAGGTCAGGCCGGCCGAGCCGGTGGGCCAGTCCTTCGTCACGGGCGCGGCCCGCCTGGGTGAAGGCTTCCTCGTCGGCGTTGACGACCAACTCTTCGTACTCGACTCGGCCGGCAACGTCGCCCGCAGCGTCGGGTTACCGGAGGCGCTGAACGTCGAAGGGCTGGCCCAACTCGCGGACGGCTCGGTCGTCGCCGCCGACCTCGTCGCCGGCCGCCTCTTCTTCTTCGACAAGCGGCTGGCCCGCACGCCGGAACGCGACCTCGATTACCGCATCGGCCCCGGACTCTTCGCCGCCTTCGGGCTGGCGTGGGACGCGAGCGCGGCGCAGCACCTCGTCCTCTCTCCGGCGCGCGGCCTGCCGCCGGGCGCGCAGCAGGTCGCGGGCGTGCCGGCGTCGCTCGACGCGGCCGCGCCGGTCGTAGACCTCGCCGCGCAGAACTTCGGGCGCGGCCGGCGCATGACCTACCTGCCGGACGAGCAGTTGATCGCCGTCGCGCACCAGCGCGGGCCGCGGGCCATCCTGCTCTTCGACGCCAAAGGCCGGCTCGCCGAGACGATTGACGTGACCGCGGTCGGGAGCCCTTCGGCCGTCGCCTACGTCCCCTCCTCGCAGGAGTTCGCCGTCCGCGTCACCGAGCCGGGCCGGGCCACGACTCTCTTCTTCCTCACGCGCCAGGGCCAACTCAGCCGCACCGTTGATCTCGCGCCCGCCGGCGTCAGGTCTATCGTCGCCGTCACACACTTCGGCGGGGCGCGCCTCGGCGACGGCCCCGTCCGGCCGGGCCGGCTCCTCGTCATAGACGGCCCCGCGACGGAGGCCGACCCGGTCACGGATCGGGCCCTCATCGTCGGCCTCGACGGCCGGCTGCTCGGAGAGTTCAACTACCGGAAGAGTCTCGGCGTGCTCGCGCCGGGCGACGTGGCCGAGGTCACGACCGGCGAGCACGCCGGCGCGCTCTCGATCATTGACCGTTCGAGCAACGAGCTGGTCGTCTTCCGTCTGGAAGACTAGTTTCGAGTTTCGGGTTTCGAGTTTCGAGTTAAGACAATCAGAAGCCCGACCGTGAGGGAGGGCGTCGGGCTTTACGTCAGACTCGACGCCCTCCCT
>DASZKF010000399.1:0-1716 GCA_035947355.1 Pyrinomonadaceae bacterium
TATTCCGTGCGAAAAAGAGCGTCTCGGACTGCGGCGGCCGGGCCGCGCGCCTGCTACGTTTGGCACCCGCCGTGCCACGCCGAACCGACGCCCGCGGCCGCGATTTGCAAGGATTTTGTCAGCCGAAAACCTTCCGCACGCCCCGCCCGTGACCGTTTTTGTCAGCCCCGAGTGGCACTCCTTGTCAGCCCGTGTAAAAAGTTCAGAGTCGAAACAGTCAGAAGCCCGAACGTGAGGGAGGGCGTCTCAAGCAACGATACAAGCCTCCATGCGAATCTTGAGACGCCCTCACGGTCGGGCTTCCGTTTTGTTTTAATCTACAGGCCGAGCGGGCGCGGGGTCTTGCCGCCGAAGAACCAGCTCGCGCCGACGCGGAGGCGGTGTTGCCAGGTCGGAAGGCGCGTCGTGTAGAGCGCGAAGCGGGCCTGGCGCGCGACCTGACCGCCGACGACGCGGCCGGCGGCGAGCACCGCCGCGTCGTCCGTGCCGAGGCTGACGGCCTCGCCCAGCTCTTTGAAGTGTCCGGCCGAGGGAACGCTGCCGTCTATGAGCGCCTGCACGTTCGAGGCGACGACCGAGGACTGCTGGAAGGCGAGCTGCGCCGTTCCCGCGAGGCTCGGCGCGATGTCGGGGAAGTATGCGATGTCGCCGAGCGCGAAGACCTCCGGGTGATCCTGCAACTGCAAGGTCGGCCGGACGACGAGCAGGCCCTGCCGCGTCTTCTCCACGTCCAGGCGCTCGACCAGCGGGTTGACCCGCACGCCGGCCGTCCACACGACGCCCGCCGCCTCCAGCGTCGTCTGCTCACCCGCGTGCTCGAACGTCACGCCGCGCGCCGAGACCCTCACGACGCGCGTCTCCGTGTGCACCTCGACGCGCCGCTCGGCGAGGGCCGCCTCGACGGCCGCGCGGATGTCGGCGTCCATGCCGGGCACGACCTGCCGGCCTAGCTCGACGACGACGACGCGCGGCTCGCCCGCCAGGCCCCGGCGGCGGAAGGCGTCCGTCAGGAGGTCGGACATCTTCGTCGAGAGCTCGACGCCGCTCGCGCCGGCCCCGACGACGACGAAGGTCGCGGCCCGGCGCGCGTCCTGCGGAGCGGCGTCGGGCTGGATGCGGTCGAGCGTGTCTATCATCCGCCGGCGGAGGTCGTCGGCGTGGCGGATTTTGCGAAACGGCATGGCGTGCTGCTCCGCGCCCTCGACGCCCCAGAAGTTCGTCACGCCGCCGACGGCCAGCACCAGGTAGTCGTACCCGAAGCGGCGCACGCGGCCCGCGACCTCGACCTCGCGCGCGGCGAAGTCCACGTCCGTCACCGCGCCCTGCACGAGCCGGATGCGTTCGTCGAGCAGCTCTTTGTACGTGGGCGCGATGTGCCAGGCCTCGACCTCGCCGCTCAGGTACTCATAGAGGAGCGGCGTGTGCAGGTAGTGATCCTCGCTGGCGACGAGCGTGACCTCGCCCGCGCCGGCCAGCCCCAGCGCCGCGAACAGCCCGCCGAAGCCGCCTCCCACGACCAGGATGCGCGCCCGCTCCTCAACCTTCTCCTCGCTGGCGTCCATAAGGTGCCGCCTCCTGAAAGTGTTCGTCCCGACCGTTTCGCGCCGCATCGTAACAGAGAAGCGGAAGGAAGAGTAGACGGCCAGAAGCCCGACCGTGAGGGAGGGCGTCTTGGTTTCATCAGTGTCGATGCTGACGAACTAAGACGCCCTCCCT
>DASZKF010000400.1:0-18559 GCA_035947355.1 Pyrinomonadaceae bacterium
GGTGCCGGGTGAAAGACAAGTTGCTTTCCCCAGCACCTGGAACCCGACACCCAGCACCCTCTTTTGCCAGGAGGGACGATGAAGAGACTGGCCGTCAGACTCCTGTCCGCGTTCGCGGCCGCCGCGGTCGCGTGCGGCTGCGCTTACGGGCAGGCCCCGGCGGGCGCGCGGGCCGGGCGCGAGGTCGCCGTCACGGTTGACGACCTGCCGGCGACGCACGGCGACCTGGCGAAGATGCGCGAGATCACCTCGAAGCTGCTCGGCGCCTTCCGCCGGCACAACGTCCCGGCCGTCGCCTTCGTCAACGAGTCCAGGCTCTACGTGCGGGGCGAGATGGACGAGCGCACGGAGCTTCTGCGCTCGTGGCTCGACGCGGGTCACGAACTCGGCAACCACACCTTCTCGCACATCTCCATAGACCGCAACCCGCTCGCCGCCTACCGTGAGGACGTGATCCGCGGCGAGACCGTGACGCGGATGCTCTTGGCCGAGCGCGGCCGCAAGCTCCGCTACTTCCGCCACACGCAGTTGCGCACGGGGCCGAACGAGGAGTACCGGCGCGGCCTCTCGGAGTTCCTCGCCGCGCGCGGCTACACGGTCGCGCCCGTGACGGTTGACAACCAGGAGTGGGTCTTCGCACACGCCTACGCCCGCGCCGCCGAGCGCGGCGACGCCGAGATGGCGCGGCGCGTCTCCTCGGAGTACCTCCGCTACATGGAGGAGGTCTTCGACTTCTTCGAGAGGCTCTCGGCCGACTTCCTCGGCTACGAGGTCAAGCAGACGCTCCTGCTCCACGCCAACGAACTCAACGCCGATCACTTCGACGCCCTCGCCGCCGTGCTCGAGCGCCGCGGTTACAGCTTCGTCACGCTCGAACGTGCCCTCACGGACAAAGCCTACGCCCTGCCCGAAGCGCAGGCCGACACCGGCCTCTCCTGGCTCCACCGCTGGATGCTCGCCAAGGGCCTCAAGATGCGCCCCGAGCCGCGCGAGCCCCGTTGGGTCACGGAGCTATTTCGCGCCGGCCAGCAGAATTAAGTTTCGAGTTGCAGGTTTCGAGTTTCGAGTTTGTTCAGCGGGAGTCGGATGGCGCAGCGTGCGCCGCCCTAACTCGAAACCCGAAACCCGCAACTCGAAACTAGATTTGACTTCCCCGCCAGCCGGCGTTAGAACTTTCTCATCTTTCCCACAACTCTTCCGGAACGAGGCAACCGACGATGAAGCGAAGTACGAAACCTCTCGCCGCGCTCGCCGCTATGCTGCTGGCCGTGGGCGCGCTTCCCGCGGCGGCGCGGCAGGAGACGGCGAAGCGGCTGCGGGCGGACGGGATGCCGGCCATGCTCCGGCCCGCGCTCGAAAGCATCACGGCCGAAGACATCCTCCGCCACACGAAGACCCTCGCCTCCGACGAGTTCGAGGGGCGCGGCCCCGGCACGAAAGGTGAGGAGTTAACCGTCAAGTACCTGACCGAGCAGATGAAGCGCATCGGCCTCAAGCCCGGCAACCCCGACGGGACCTACGTCCAGAAAGTCCCGCTCGTCGGGATGAAGGCCGACCCGGCGATGAGCATCGCGGCCGGGGATAAAAAGTTCGACCTCAAGTTCCCGGACGACTACGTCGCCGTCTCGCGCCGCAACGTGCCCGAGACGAGAGTCTCCGACTCCGACCTGGTCTTCGTCGGCTACGGCGTCGTCGCCCCCGAGTACGGCTGGGACGACTACAAGGGCGTGGACGTGCGCGGCAAGACCATCGTCATGCTCATCAACGACCCGGCCGTGCCCGACCCGAAGAACCCCGCGCAGCTCGACGAGGCGGTGTTCCGCGGCAAGGCCATGACCTACTACGGGCGCTGGACGTACAAGTACGAGATCGCCTCGGAGAAGGGCGCGGCCGCCGCCATCATCGTCCACGAGACCGGCCCGGCCGGCTACCCCTTCGAGGTGGTCAAGGGGAGCTGGGGTCAGGAGAACTTCGACATCGTCTCGCCCGACAAGAACATGGGGCGCGTCGGCATCGAGTCCTGGATCACGCTGGAGCGGGCGAAGGAGATTTTCGCGGCCGGCGGCCAGAACTTCGACGAGCTGAAGCGGGCGGCCACGTCGAAAGACTTCCGGCCCGTCGCGCTCAAGGCGAAGATGGACGCCTCGGTCAGAAACACCCTGCGCGAGGTGCAGTCGAACAACGTCGTCGGCCGCCTCGAAGGCTCCGACCCGAAGCTCAAGAACGAGCACGTCGTCTACTCGGCCCACTGGGATCACCTCGGCGTGGCCGACAAGGGCGAGGGCGACCGCATCTTCAACGGCGCGCTCGACAACGCCTCGGGCACGGCGCAGGTCCTGGAGATCGCCGAGGCCTTCACCAAGCTCGCCAAGCCGCCCAGGCGCTCCATCCTCTTCCTCTTCGTGACGGCCGAGGAGAAGGGGCTGCTCGGCGCGAAGTATTACGCGACGAACCCGCTCTACCCGCTGCGCACGACGCTCGCCAACATCAACGTGGACGGCGTCAACCAGTGGGGCAGAACCAGCGACATCGTCATCATCGGCGACGGCAACTCGACCTTAGACGACCTGACGCGCGAGGTCCTACGGATGCAGGGCCGGAAGGTGCTGCCCGACCCCGAGACCGAGAAGGGCTTCTACTACCGCTCCGACCACTTCGAGTTCGCGAAGGTCGGCGTGCCCGCGCTCTACATAGACACCGGCACGGAGTACATCGGCAAGTCGCCCGAGTACAGCAAGCAGAAGCGCGACGAGTACACCAACAACGACTACCACAAGCCGTCGGACGAGGTGAAGCCCGACTGGGACTTGTCGGGCGCGGTCGAGGACGCGCACCTGCTCTTCGTCATCGGCCACCGCGTCGCTGAAGCCGACAAGTACCCGGAGTGGAAGCCCGGCACCGAGTTCAAGGCCAAGCGCGACCGGATGATGGCCGGCGGCTAAAAAAATAAGCCACAGAGACACAGAGAAGAAGAAAGAACAGTTATGTTTGAGGGAGAGTTGAGCGGTGATAGGTTCGCGCGGCGCGCGGGCGGGCGTCGTTCGCGGCGGCTCCGGCTCCGCCGGTCAACGCTCCCTTAAAGACAATCCCTTTCCTTTTCTCTGTGTCTCTGTGGCTAATCTTCTTCCCGTCCCGATTCAGCTTTATGAAATATCCGAGAGTGAAGTTCTTAAGCCTGTCGCTGTGCGCCGCGTTCTGCTGCACCGCGGCGAGCGCGCAGCAGCAGCCGCAGGCGACGCCCGCGCAGGACGCGACGAAGAAGGCCAACGCGCGGCCCGCCGCCGAGCCGGCCGAGCCGGCCGAGCCTTTCGACAAGGCGACGGTCGCGGAGATGGCCGGCCGGTGCGTGACGCTGGAGACCGAGGCGGGCGCGGTCGAGGTCGAGATGCTGGCCGAGGCCGCGCCCGAGACCGTCCGCAACTTCCTCAACCTCTCGGCGACGGGCGCTTACGACACGACCGTCTTCGAGCGCGTCGTCAAAGGCTTCGTCATCCAGGGCGGCGACCTGTGGACGCGAGAGAAGCTCACGCCGGAGCTTTCGCGGCGCGCGCGCCGCACCATCCCGGACGAGCCGAACCCGGTCAGGCACGTCCGCGGCGTCGTCTCGATGGCGCGCACGAGCGAGCCGAACAGCGCCACGACCAACTTCTTCATCCTCGCCGGCGACGGCTCGCACCTCGACGGCACCTTCGCCGCCTTCGGCCGCGTCCGCTCCGGCATGGAGGTCGTTGACCAGATCAACCAGGCCCCCGTCGAGGGCGAGAAGCCCCTCAAGCCCGTCCGCCTCACCCGCGCCTCGGTCAAGCCTTGCGCCTAGAGGCCGGCGGCTGGAGGCCAGGGGCTGGGGATTGTAGAAGGGAGCCGCGGAGCGGCGGCATGAAATAGCCCCGCCCGTGAGGGCGGGGTTCGGGTTCAGGTAATAGACGCGGAGCCCCGCAGGGGCGGCACACACCGACGCCCGGTGTGCCGCCCCTCCGGGGCTACGGCTTTTGTTAATGCGACGCGCACCCCGCCCTGACGGGCGGGGCTATTGCCTGCCGCGCCTATCGGCGCTCGCCAAACGCCGCCGCGCGGCCGCTCTTTTACAAGCCTCTAACTTCTAGCCCCTAGCCCTGCTGCGGTTTCGGAGGGCGTCCCTTTCCCCCAAAAGGGACGCCCTCCGAAACCGCTCCCCGGCCGCGAGCACTCCCCATGCCCCACGGGCGTGCGCGCGGCAAACCCTCGAAACCTCCGCTCTGATCTCCGAGCCTTCCGTCGCCGCCGCATCGGCCCGGCGGACGACCCGTCTCTGCCTTGCGGGCCGCCCGCCGAGCCTTAGTCCCCGCGCGACCGCGTCCGTCCCGACTTCGGGCGCCGCCGCGCGGGCGACTTCGAGTCCCCTAAACTCGTTCCGGAGAGTAGCCGCAGGTGGTTGAGAGAAACTTGAGGTGGCGGAAAAAATTTTGTGAGATTTACGGCCGGCGGCCCGCCCCGCCTGTTTTCAAGGCATTAGAAAAGGGGCGGCACTTGCTCCGTGCCGCCCCCATGGCCCGGTTCATCACCGTCTCTACTCCTCGTCCTCGGTGATGATCCGCATGATGCCGGCGAGGCCCTGCGCCAGTTGGGCGCGGGTGAAGGTGCCGGCGGGGTCGAAGGCCGCGCCCGAAGGGAGCAGGCCGCGGGTGAAGGCGACGTGGGCGTAGCCGCGCCACTCCTCGGGTATCGAGAGCGCGTCGGTGAAGCCTATCTGCGCCGACTGGCTCGCGGCCTGGGCCTCGGCCTCGAGGCCGGCGGCGCGCACGAGCACGACGGCCGCGAGCAGGCGGTCAACCCGCTCGTCCGGGCGGAAGCTGCCGCCGCGGACGACGTCGGGGAAGAGCGTGCGCGCGCTCTCGGCGGCGTTCATCGTCGGCGTGTCGAAGACGTCGGTGAAGCTCGGCGTGTCGGGCACGTACTGCGGGACGCGCCCGGCGGCGACGACGGCCGCGGCCAGCTCGGCGCGCGTCACCGTCTGCGCCGGGCGGAAGGTCCCGCCGTCGGGCCACATCGTCAGGGTGCGGACGGCGTCGCGGATGAGGTCGCGCGCCTCGGGCTGGAGCGAGCCGAGGTCGGCCAGCGGCGCGTACTCGACGCGGGCCGTCTGGAAGATGCCCCTGAACTCCTGCGGGCTGGTGCCGACGCCAAGCGTGTGCGAGATGCGCGCGCGCCAGGTCCCGGCCGCGGGCAGGCTGACGAGGGTGCGCTCGCGGCGGCCCGTCAGGCCCGGCAGGTTCAGGTAGTTCGACGAGCCGACCTTCTCGCCCGACGGGTCGAAGGTCATCAGCCCGAGGTCGTTCGCCGTCAAGAGCGGCCCCCAGGCGATCTGCGTCGAGGCGTAGACGGCGTTGGCCGGGACCGACAGGCTGACCTCGTGGTTGCCGCCCGGCAGGACGGTCGCGACGAAGGTCTGGTCAGGCTCCAGGACGAAGCGCACCTGGCCGCGGTTCATGACGGCGCGGAAGAGGCCGATCTGCCGGCCGGGGAAGGCCGATTCGAGCACGGCCGCGTGCGTGTTGAGCATCCCGGCCCCGACCTCGTGCTGGTAGAAGGGCGGCATCGGCGTCGAGGTGCGCTGGAGGATGTCGCGCACCTGGCCCGGCGTCAGCGCGGGGTTGGCTTCGAGCATCAGGGCGATGGTGCCGGCGACGGCCGGCGCGCTGAAGGAAGTCCCCGAGGCGGTCGTGTAGTAGGGCAGCTCCGACTCCGTCAGGTACTCGGCGTCGGCCCCGGCGATGCCGGTCGTCCCCGTCAGGTTCGTGCCGGCGGCGCGCAGAGAGACGACGTTGGTGCCGGGCGCTGAGAGCGTCGGGCGGTAGTTGCGGCTGCCGAAGTCGCCGCGCGAGGAGAACTCGGCGGGGCGGCCCCGCTCGTCCGTCGCCCCGACCGAGATGACCCAGGGCGCGGCGGCGTAAGGGTTCAGTGTGTGCAGGCCCGGCCCGGAGTTGCCGGCCGAGAAGACGACGTTGACGCCGCGCTCGGTGAGCAGCCTGGTCGCCACGTTGACCGGGTCGAGCTCGTCGTAGAGGGTGTTGGCCGAGAAGCTGCAGTTGACGACGCGCACGCCCAGCTCCGGGTGCGAGAGCAGGTAGTCGAAGCCGGCGAGGACGTTGAGGAGTGTGGCGTCGCCGGCCGAGAGGCCGACGAGCCGGGCCTTCGGCGCGTAGCCCTTGAAGCGGCCGCTGGAGCGCGCGCCGGTGCCGGCGATGATGCCGCCGACGAAGGTGCCGTGGCCGGCCGCCTGGTCGGTCGAGGAGAGCGTCTCGACGTTCTGCGGCGGCGTGAAGCCGACGAGGTTCAGGCCCTGGAGGTCGGCCAGCTTGACGTTGCGGAGCACGCGGCCCGCGAGGTCGGCGTGGTTGGCGTCGAGGCCGGTGTCGAGCACCGCCACGTTGACGCCCTGGCCTTCGAGCGCGGAGCCGCCGTGGAAGCGCAGCAGGTCCGAGTCGCCGCGCGAGCGCAGCAGCCCCGTCTGCTCGCGGCTTCCGTCATCGTTCCAGTCGAGCGTTCGGTTGCCGTAGACGTTCATCACGGCCGGCAGGTCGCCGATCTTGTCAATCTGCCTCTTGGTGGCGGTGAGCGCGACCATCGGGAGGGCGCGGTAGCGCGTGCCGCCGCGCACGCCGAGCCGCTGGAGGTCGGCGAGGTCGGCGTCCGACACGGGGCGGTGGTAGATGACGACGGCGTTGACGTTGCTGTCGTCGGTCAGGCGGTCGAGCAGCAGCGCCAGCTCGGGGTCGAAGCTCAGGAGCCCGGTCGAGCCGACCGCGCCGCCGGTCTGCGAGTCGAGCTCGGCGACGGGCAGGCCGTCGAGGCCGAAGAGCTGGAAGCCCTGGACGCCGCTCATCACCACGTCGCTCAGCCCGGTCATCGCCAGGGCGTCAATGCCGCTCATCGTGATGCCGTTGGTCGGCGCGCTGAAGACCGTCCCGTCCCGCATCGTCGCGACCACCTGGCCCGAGCTGTTAATCCGCACCGTGTCGATGCCGCTCATCGTGATGCCGTCAATGCCGCTCATCGTGATGCCGTCGCCGCCCGCCCGCCGCAGCCCGTCAATGCCCGACATCGTGATGCCGTCAATGCCGCTCATCGTGATCCCGTTCGGCACCCTCACCGTGACCGAGTTGACCTCCCAGGTCGTGCCGTCAATGCCCGACATCGTGATGCCGTCTATGCCCGACATCGTGATGCCGTCGGCGCGCGTGACGGAGGCGCTGTCGGCGTGCCCGGCGACGTAGGAGTTCGCGCCGGTGTAGGCGACGCCGTCAATGCCCGACATCGTGATGCCGTCAATGCCGCTCATCGTGATGCCGTCGGACTGGGTCGGGAAGATGCCGTTGGCGGAGAGGCCGAGGAAGCCGTCAATGCCGCTCATCGTGATGCCGGCCGTCTGGTCGTAGTAGACGCCGTCAATGCCGCTCATCGTGATGCCCTGCGTGGCGCGGATGGTAACGCCGGCGCGGGCCGGGAGCGCGGCGAGCAGGAGGACGAGGGCGAGGGAGACCGAGCGCCGGAGGCTGGTAGGGGTTTTACTGCTCATCGTAGCTCTGGGTTTTAGGTTTGGAGTTCCAGACTCGAGGCGGGGCCTGTGTCGGGAACAGGTTGCTGCGAGGGCCGGACTGTCGAATTGAACCTTACATTGATACATCACCCGGCCCCGTTTTTTGTTACGGTTGTATTGTAAATTCCTTCTAGGTTGTTTGCCGGGAAGGAGTTTGGATGCGCGGGGCCGGCTTTCCGGTGCCGGCCGGGGCCGCGAAATCAAGCCTCACCTGACCAACTCCTTGTAGGCCCGCTGCGTCTCGGCCGCCGGCTCGACGCCCAGCTCCTTGCGCAGGAGCTTCCGCAGCGTCTCGTACTGCTCGCGGACGGCGACGCGGTTGCCCAAGGCCGCGTGCGCGCGCATGACGCGGCAGTGCACGTCCTCGCGGAAGGGGTCTTCGCGCAGAATCTGCTGCGCCAGTTGGAGCGAGCGCTCCCACTCCTCGGACTTCTGCGCCGTCGCGGCCAGGATTTCCAGCAGCCGCAGGTACATCTCCCGGTAGTAGGTGCGCTGCTCCTCGGCCCACTCGTCGTAGCAGCCCGACATGAACTCGCCGCGGTAGAGCGCGGCCGCCCCCTCGTAGGCCCGGACGAAAGCCTCCTGCTCGCGGGCGCGGCGCGCGGCGTCGCCCTCGGAGACGAGGCGGTCGAACTCCTCCGTGTCTATGCGGTAGGAGAACTCCGGGTTGAGCTGGTAGTCGCCGTCGCGGTAGAGCAGGAAGTTCTGCTTCAGGGGCTGCTTGCTGTTCAGGGCCTTGCGGATGTGCGAGATGGTCGGGTGGAAGTTCTTCTCGACGGCCGCGAAGTCCGACTCGCCCCAGAAGGTGTCTATGATGGTGTCCTTCGAGGCGCGGCGGTGGCGGCGCGAGGCGATGAAGCAGAGGATGTCGCGGGCGCGGCGCGTGACCCAGGCGTCGGGCGCGAAGGGCTTGGCCGGGTCGCGGAAGATTTCGACCGCGCCGAGCATGTTGATCGAGAGGTCGGCCGGCGGGGCCGAGGCCACGGCCGCGGGCCGGGCCGGCGCGGCGGACGGGGCCGGCGTCGCGGGCGCGGCCGGGAGCCGTTCGCGCAGGTCGGCAGGCAGCAATTCGGCCGCCTCCGGCGCGGCGAAGACCTGCGGGTACTGCTCGACCCAGCGGGCGAGCCTGTACTCGTAGTCGTAGCGCGCGGCGAGGTCGAGCGCGCGGCGCAGGTGTTCGAGCGCCGCCGGCTCGTTGCCGGCCGCGTGCTCGCAGACGGCGAGGAGCATGGCGGCCGGGGCCTCGTTGCCGTAGAGGCCGCTGGCGCGGAAGTATTGGAGCGCCGGGTAGAGGTCGCGGCGGGCCTCCTCCGTCAGGCCCTGCGCGATGAGGACGCGGGCGCGGGCGAGCACCGCGCGCTGGCGGCCCATCTCGTCGCGGGCGCGCGCCTCGACGAGGCGGTCGAGCAGCGCGCGGGCCTCGCGCAGATCGCCCGCCCGCAGCGCCAGCCTCCCGCGCTCCTCCAGAAGCTCCTTGCGCGTGACGTCTATGCCGGCCTCCTCGTAGGCGCGCTCGGCGCGGTCGTAGGACTCGGCGGCGCGGGCCGGGTCGCCGCGCTCGCGGTAGAGGTTGCCGTAGGACTCGAAGACCTCCGCGCGCATGGCGACGATGTTGAAGAGCTGGCAGATTTCCAGCGCCCGTTCGAGGTGCTGCTCGCAGGACTCGAAGTCGCCGAGGTGGAAGTAGCAGCGCGCGAGGTTGAGGCGGGCGGTGGCCTCGGTCGGGACGGGCGGCTCGGCCCCGCGCTCGTCGCGCACCATGCGGCGGAGCCAGCGCAGCGCCTCGCGGAAGTCGCCGCGCATCCCGGCCGGCGTTCCGAGGTTGTGCGAGATGACGCGCGCGTAGTAGAGGTCGCCCCGCTCCTCGGCCAGTTGCAGGGCGGCGCGGAACTCGCGCTCGGCCTCCGTCCACTGCCCCAACGCGACGAGGCACAGGCCGCGCGTGTTGGCGCACTTGGTGCGCACGAGCGAGCGCTCGTCCGAGAGCTCGACGGCGCGGTCGAGGTACGAGAAGGCCGTCTCGCAGTCGCCCCGGCGGCGCGCGATGGTGGCGAGCGAGAAGAGGGCCTCGGCCTCGGCGGCGCGGTCGCCCTGCTCGTGCAGCAGGGTGGCCGCGCGGTGGAAGAGCAGCTGCGCGGCGTCGAGCTCGTCGCGCACGCGCGCGACCTCGGCGCGGTGGAGCAGCGCGCGCGGGTGGCGTTCGAGCGCCTCGCGCGGGACGGCGTCGGCCAGGGAGGCGAGCGACCCGAGCGCGCCGGCGCTGACCCACGCGCCGCCGCGCTCGGCGATGATGGCCGCCGCCCGGTCGTGATCCTCCGCGGCGAGGAGGTGGCTCATGGCCTGCTCCCACTGCCCGCGCTCCAGGAAGTAGTCGGCGAGGCGCGCGTGCTCCGCGGCGACGCCCTGGCGGCCGGCCTCGACGCGGAAGCGGCGCTGGAGGAAGCCGCGGAAGAGCGGGTGGAGGCGGTACTCCTCGCCGCGCCCGTCCGAGGCCAGGGAGATGAAGACGTTGCGGCGGACGAGCGCCTGCAGCGTCGAGGCGTTGTGCGCGTCCGGGTAGAGGCGGCTGCACGTCTCCGGCTCGACGCGGTCGAGGAGCGAAAGGCGCAGGAGGAACTGCTGCACGTCCTCGGCCTCGTCGGCGAAGACCTCCTCGGCGAAGTAGTCGAAGATGTCGCGCTCGCTCTGGCGCAGGACCTCAACGAGGTCGGTCGGGGCAGCCTGCTCGCCGCGGGCGAGCGCCTGGCGCTGCGCCACCTGGCGGACGAGCTGCAGGGCGGTGATCCAGCCGTGGGTGCGCTCGCGGTACTCGGAGAGCTGCTCGGGCGTGAGCTCGAGGTCGAAGACGTTGCGGAACAGCTCGCGCGTCTCCTCGTCGGTGAAGAGCAGCTCCTGGCGGTCTATGACGCCGAGGCTGGCCTGCGTCCGCATGCGGGCGAGTGCGAGCGGCGGCACGTCGCGCGAGATGATGACGACGTGGATGAGGTCGGGGAGGTAGGCGAGCAGCCGGTCAACGACGCGGTGGACGGGCGTGTCGGCCCCGAGGTGGTGGTAGTCGTCGAGGACGAGGACGAACTGCTGCTCGGCGCGGTCGAGCACCTCGTTGAGGAGCACGTCCACGGCGCGCTCCGGGGCCTGGGCCAGCTCGCCGGCCGACTCGCGCAGGTAGGCCGAGGTGGCGTCGCCGAAGCCGGGGACGAGCTGCCGGATGCCGTGCGTGACGTAGCCGAGGAAGACGAGCGGGTCGGAGTCGGTGCGGTCGAGCTGGTACCAGACGAAGGGGAGCCGGCGGGCGCGCACGAAGTCGGCGACGAGCGTCGTCTTGCCCGAGCCGGCCGGCGCGGTGACGAGCGTGACGGCGTGCGCGAGGTTCTGCGCGAGCCGCTCGGTCAGCCGAGGCCGCGGCAGGAGCGACGGCGCCGGGCGCGGCGGCAAAAGCTTCGTGCGCAGGAAGAAGGTGGGCGGCTGCGGCGGCGCGGCCCCCGGGGGCGGGGGCGCGCCTGCATGACTCCCTTCCTGACGATGGGGCAGGTTCGTCATCAGGCCCTGGCTTTGGGTTCGGTTCGGGCGGAAAGTCGCGGCCGGCGAGCGGGGCAATGCTCGCGGCCGACGGCGTCGGGTCTCGGTAACCCCTACGTTAACATTACCGCAGGAGGCCCCTCTTTAGCGAGGCCGGAAGGCGCTGCGGGGCGGCCCCCTTTCAGGTCGTCCCCATCGAGGACTTGCCGAACCCCTTGATCAGGCGGAGCGTGCCGACGCGCGCCGGCGACTGCGACTCGCGCGCGGCCGAAATGCGCTCGGCCTCTTCGAAGGCGGCCGCGGCGCGGGCCTGCGCGTCGAGCGTGGCGGCGCGGCCCCGGGTGCTCGCGTGCGCCTCGCCGGCGCGCTCGGGCGCGAGGCCGTAAGAGGCGAAGAGCTGGCGGGCCTCGTCGGGCGTGAAGGCCAGCGCCTCCTCGTCAACGACGCACAGCGTCTGCTTCGAGCGCATGCGCCAGAGCGGCGTCGGCGGGAGGCTCCGGCCGAGCAGGCAGACGTGCACCTCGCGCGGCAGGAGCGGCAGCCACCGGCGGAAGAACGGCACCATCCACTCGGCGTCGTAGACGAGGTGGAGGTCGTCTATGACGACCAGGAGCGGCTCGGCCGACTCCAGAAGCTCGTAGACGAAATACTCGACGAGCAGCGGCACGTCGCCGGCCCCGACGCGCTCGCCGACGCGGCCCAGAAGGTTCGAGCCGAAGCCGGGCCGCGCGGCGGCGACGCTCGCCGTCAGGTAGCGGAAGAAGACGGAGAGGTCCGAGTCGGGCGCGTCGAGCTTGTACCAGGCGACGGGCCGCCCGCACCGGCGCGCGAAGTCAACGGCGAGCATCGTCTTGCCCGTCCCCGTCCGGCCGTGGACGATGGTCGAGTTGCAGGCGGCGAGGCTCTCGTCGAGGGTGGCGAGCAGACGGGCGCGCGAGACCCGCGGCAGCTCGGCCGGAGGCGCGATCTTCTCGAGGATGAGTTGCGGCATGCGGCGCTCTCTCTTCTGCTGGATGAGGTGCGAAATTTTTGCTCGGGGCAACAGCATCTCTGAAACTGCCGGCCGGGCGGGGCCAGCCCTCCTCGGTCGTCCGTCCACGGGAGGCAGTCTAGGCGGGGCCGCTTGAGGAATTCTTGAGGCGCCGCGGGCGGGCGCGGACGCAGGCGTTAAGTCTTCGCACGGAAGGGTTTAAGAAGTTTGGGGGCCGGCCGCGCCGGATTCCCGGCGCGCCCGCGCGGCCTTTTTTACAATGCGCTTCAAACCTCTAAGAACCCTTCGCCCATGTAGTGGCACCGGCCGCCGACGCGGACGGCGCTGATGTCGTCGCCGTCGCGCTCGATGGTGATCCGGACGAAGCTGGGGCGGCCCATCTCGATACCCTGCTCGCTGACGATCTCGGCCGTGCGGTCGCAGGCGACGACGCCGTGGCGGACGAGGTAGCTGCCGAGCGGGCCGCTCGCCGCGCCCGTGGCCGGGTCTTCCGTGACGCCGAGGCCGGGCGCGAACATGCGGCTGTGGACGGTCGAGCCGGCGTGCTCGACCTCGCGCGTGAAGACGAAGACCTCGCGCGGGACGCCGCCGCCGGCCGACCGCTCGATCAGGTCGGCGCGGGGGCGGGCGCGGCGGGCCGCGTCCAGGCCCCGCAGCGGCACGTAGAGGAAGGGCACGCCGCACGAGACGACCTCGACGGGCAGAGCGTCGTCAACGTCTTCCGGGGCGAGCGAGAGCATCGCGGCCACCGCCGCGCGGTCTTCGAGGCGCGGGCCGAAGCGCGGGAGCGGCTGGCCCATCTCGGTGTAGACCGGCTCGCCGCCGCGGAACTCGACGCGGACCGGGACGGGGCCGACGCCCTCTTCAAAAGTAACCTTCAATTGATTCTCGCCTTCGTCCGGCTCGATGATGCGCTCGTGCGCGAGGACGTAGGCGGTGCCGACCGTCGGGTGCCCGGCCATCGGCAGCTCCTGCGCGGGCGTGAAGATGCGGACGCGGTAGTCGCAGCGCCGGTCGCGGGGCGGGAGCAGGAAAGTCACCTCCGAGAGGTTGAACTCTTTGGCGATTGACTGCATCGTCTCGTCCGGAAGCCCCCGCCCGTTGCGGAAGACGGCCAGAGGGTTCCCGCCGAAGGCGCGGTCTGTGAACACGTCCACGCGGTGATAAAGAAGTCGCCTCACCTCATCCCCTCAAATCAAAATAGCCACGGAGACACAGAGACACAGAGGAAGACAAAGAAAGAAGGTTGTGTTTGAGGGAGAGTTGAGTGGTAGACACGCACGCTGAAATATTGTCCGCAGCGACGCGCGCGCGTTGGCGGCTGCCACGCGGCCGTGTGCGCGTCAACTCTCCCTCAAACACAACCATTTTTTCTTCTTCTCTGTGTCTCTGTGGCTAATCTTCCGTCCCGGCGCGCGTCAACCTTCGAGCGCCCGCGCGAAGTCGGCGAGCAAATCCTGCTCGTCTTCGAGGCCGACCGAGACGCGCAGCAGGCCGACCGAGACGCCCATCTCGCTCTTCTGCTCGGGCGAGAGTTGCAGGCCCCACATCGCGGCCGGGTGGACGACCAGCGTCTCGTAGCCGCCGAGGCTCGCCGCGTAGGTCGCGAGCTTCAGAGACGAGATGACGCGCTCGGCCTCCTCGTAGCTGCCGCGCAGCTCGAAGCTGAGCACGCCTGTGAAGCCGCGCATCTGCCGGCGGGCCAGCTCGTGCTGCGGGTGCGATTCGAGGCCGGGGTAGTGGACGCGCTCGACGCGCGGGTGGGATTCGAGGAACCGCGCCAGCGCCAGCGCGTTGCGGTTGTGGCGCTCGACGCGCAGGCCGAGCGTGCGCAGGCCCCGCAGCAGGAGCCATGCGTCGAACGGGCTCATCGTCGCGCCGGCGACGAGCGAGAAGCGCCACGCGCGCCCGACGAAATCCTTCGGCCCGACGAGGCAGCCGGCCGTGATGTCGTGGTGGCCGCCGAGGTACTTGGTCGCGCTGTGGACGGCCACGTCTATTCCGAGTTCCAGGGGCCGCTGGTTGACGGGCGTGGCGAAGGTGTTGTCTACGACCGTGGTGAGGCCGCGCGCGCGGCCGAGTTCGGCGACCGCTGCGAGGTCCGTGAGCATCATCAGAGGGTTGGTCGGCGTCTCGACGTAGACGAGGCGGGTCGAGGGTCGCACGGCCTCGGCGAAGGCTCCGGGGCGCGCCTGGTCTACGTAGGTGACCTCGACGCCGAAACGCGGCAGCTCCTTCATCAGCGTCTCGGTGCCGGCGTAGAGGTTGCGCTGCGCGACGACGTGGTCGCCGGCCGAGACCGAAGACATCACGGCCGCGAAGACCGCGCCCATCCCCGAAGCGGTCAGGAGCGCCGCCTCGCCGCCTTCGAGCGCGCAGAGCGCGGCCTCGGCCTCCTTGTGCGTCGGGTTGCCGTAGCGCGTGTAGAACTCGGCCGGGCGCGGCTCGGTGGCGATCTCGGCGAAGTGCGCGTTCGAGTCGGCGCGGAAGGTCGTCGTCAGCCAGATCGGCGAGCTGACCGCGTGCGTCTTGTTCAGCTCCTTGCCCGCGTGCGTGACCTTCGTCTGCACGCCCGCCCCTTCGAAGTCGTCCCTCTCCATCCCGGCTCACCTCCGGCCGCGCGCGTCTTCGACGGCGACATTTTTCGGCGCGGCCATCTTACAGGGTAAGGCCGTTTTTTGCAGGCCGACAGTGCCGTTTACTCCCGCGGCCCGGTGCCGGCCGCGGGCCTTTCCAACCACCGCGGGCGAAATTCTTATCCGCCCGGTCGTATTTTCGCCGCCGAGCGCCGCACTGTTCCCACGGACACCGGCTCCCCGCCGACAAATTCCCCGGAATAATCTCGGAGCTGAGAAGATGAGGAAGCAAACAGCCATGACCCGACGAATTCATAACTCCCTTTCATACCTTTCATCCGCAGCGGTGCTGGGCTTCGCGCTCTTTGCGCTCCTGGTCGCCGCGCTGGCGCCGGCGCCGGCCTCCGCGGGCGACGACGAAGTCATCATCGAGGCCGGCCTCGCCGGCGCGGCCATCGGCGGCCAGAGGCCCGTGGGTAAGGCCGTCTTCCGCGAGCGCCCAGGCAACGACCTCAAGCTTGAGGTCGAGGTGCAGGACGTGAACCTCGCCGCCGGCACGGTGCTCAACGTCATCGTCGGCGGCCGGCAGGTCGGCACGCTCACCATCAACTCGTTCCGCGCCGGCGAGCTCGAACTTGAGACCGAGCGCGGGCAGGCCGTCCCGGCCGTCGCGAACGGCACGTCCGTCGCCGTCAGGAATCAATCGGGCGCGAACATCGTCTCGGGCGCCTTCGGCTCGGCCGCGCCGACCCCGACGCCCGGCGCGAGCCCTTCGCCGACCCCCTCGCCTAACGCGACGCCGTCGCCCAGCCCTTCGCCGTCGCCCAGCCCGTCGCCTTCGCCGAATCCGTCGCCGTCACCGAACCCGTCGCCCTCGCCTTCGCCTTCGCCCGGCGTGATGAACGAGATTGAGGCCGACCTGGTCGGCGCGCCCATCGGCGGCGTCGTCCCGCGCGGCGACGCGGAGTTCGAGGTCGAGGGCACGGATCGCGAGTTCCGCGTCCGCATCGAGAACGTCAACCTGCCGGCCGGCACGCAGCTCCGCGTCCTGGTTGACGGCACCTTCGTCGGCAACATCATCGTCGCCGCCGACCTGCGCCGCAGCGAGTTCCGTCTCAAGACCGAGGACGGGCAGGCCGTCCCGAGCGTCAACACGCGCACCCGCGTCGTCGTCGCCGACGCCTCGGGCGAGACCATCGTCGCCGGCTCGTTCTCCAACATCGCGCAGCCGGTGCCGAACCCCGGCCCGGCCCCGATGCCGACGCCCAACCAGAGCGGCGAGGTCCGCATCGAGTCGCGCCTGGCCGGCGCTCCCATCGGCGGGCTGACGCCGACCGGCCACGCGCGCTTCCGCCGCCGCGGCACCGAGCGCAAGCTCAACGTCGAGGTCGAGAAGCTCAACCTGCCCGCCGGCACGCAGCTCCAGGTCTTCGTGGACGACCTGCTGATGGGCACGCTGACGCTCGCCACCACGCTCGAAGCCGAGCTCGAGCGTCACACCAACGACGGGCAGTTCGTGCCGGAGGTCACCACCGCGTCGCGCGTCGTCGTCACCGACACCGAGGGGCGCACGCTCCTGAGCGGCGGCTTCAACACCGCCGGCCTTCCGATCCCTTCGGGCACCAACGACATTGACTACACGACCTTCTTCGTCGAGCAGCAGTACCGCGACTTCCTCTTCCGCGAGGCGGACGACGGCGGCCTCCGGTTCTGGTCGAACGAGATCGTCAAGTGCGGCGGCGGCGCTGGCTGCGTGACGCTGATGCGGGCCAACACCTCGGCGGCCTTCTTCCTCTCCATCGAGTTCCAGGAGACCGGCTACCTGCTCTACCGCCTCCACAAGGCGAGCTTCGGCACGATGCCGCGGCGCAACCCCTTCCTCGTGGACATGCAGGCGGCCGTGCGCGGCGTGGTCGTCGGCACGCCGGGCTGGCAGCAGCGGCTCGAAGCCAACCGGGCGGCCGTCCTCGCGGCCTGGGTCGCGCGCCCCGAGTTCCGTGCGCGCTACGACTCGCTCACGAACGAGCAGTACGTGGACGCGCTGCTCCTCAACGCCGGCCTCTCCGCCAACCAGCAGCTGCGCGCGAGCCTGATCGAAGGCATGGCGTCGGGCGGCCACTCGCGGGCCTCGATTCTGCGCCACGTGGCCGACCACGCCGAGTTCCGCCGCCGCGAGCAGAACCCCGCCTTCGTCCTCATGCAGTACTTCGGCTACCTGCACCGCAACCCGAACGAGGGGCCGGACTCCGGCATGGGCGGCTTCAACTTCTGGCTCCGGAAGCTCGAAGACAACGGCGGCGACTTCCACAAGGCCGAGATGGTCCGCGCCTTCATCGAGTCCATCGAGTACCGCGAACGCTTCAACTGGTAACTGAAGTTTCGGGTTGCGGGTTTCGAGTTTCGAGTTAGAAAAAAGGCCGCGGATGAACGCGGACGGGCGCAGATTTCAGAATAATTTCTGATCTGCGCCCATCCGCGTCCATCCGCGGCCGTCTTCGGGGCTCGCCTTTAACTCGAAACTCGCAACCCGAAACTTTTATTCCGGCAGCGTCCACGTCTCGCCGATCTCGGTGAGGGCGACGCGCCAGCGCTCGCGGCGGGCGGCGGCGAGGAGGCGGCGGATGGGTTCGCCCTCGGGCTCGCGGCTGAGGCGGAAGGTCGAGTGGTGCATGGGCAGGATGTAGTCGGCGCCCATCTCGCGCGCCATCGCCCAGGACTGCTCGGGGCTGGCGTGCGCGTAGATGTAAGGGTCGTAAGCGCCGATGGGGAGGACGGCGAGGTCTACGCGCGTGCCCCGGCGCGGCAGGCGGGCGAAGGACCGGGTGTAGGCCGTGTCGCCGCCGAAGACGAGCGCGCGGCCGCGCTTCTCGACGAGGAAGCCGCCATAGCCGCGGTGCCGGTCGGTCAGCCGCCGCGCGCCCCAGTGGTTGACTTCGATTGACTCGACCCGCGCGCCCGCGACCTCGACCGACTCGCCCCAGTCGAGCTCGTCCGAGCGCGCGAAGCGGCGCACGAGGTCGCGGTTCCCCTTCTGCACGACGGCGCGCGTGCGGCGCGGCAGCCGCCGCAGAGTCCCCAGGTCGCAGTGATCCATGTGCGCGTGCGAGAGGAGCACGGCGTCGAGCGCCGGCAGCTCGCGCGGCGTGAGCGCGGGGCGCACCAGCCGGCGCGGCCCGAGCGTCACGCCGCCGACGCGCAAACCCACCCTCGCGCCGAGCGCCGGGTCGGTCAAAAGCCACGTGCCGTAGAAATTAATCAGCACCGTCGCGTGCCCGAGCCAGGCGACCGTCAGGCGCTCGTCCGACCACTCCGCCGGCCGCGGCCTGTGCGGCGCGGGCCTCATCGGCACCCGCGACTCGCGCACCCGGTCCCTCACGAACCGCCCGGCGAACCTCCGCGCGAAACTCGTGTAAGTCTTCAAATCCTTAACGGAAACGCTCATGGTTCGGGTTAGATGCGCCCGCGAAGTAGACAGTAGCCAGTAGTCAGTAGACAGTAGGAAAAGCAGGCGGAAGCCCGACCGTGAGGGAGGGCGTTGAGCTTTACCGTAGCGTCAACGCCCTCCCTCACGGTCGGGCTTCCGCCTCCCTCGTCCGGCGTCAACATCTGCTCCCGAGCCTACTGGCTACTGTCTACTCCCCTGTTGTATCCTTCCCGGCGTTCCCGAAGTCTTCAAAACTCCAACCCGCACACGGAAGCCGGAGGTTCTTTCACGATGCGCTCGCAAGCACGCGGCTTACTCCTGTCCGCGCTCCTCGTCTCGCTCCTGCACCCGGCGGCCGTGGCGCAGCCCCGCGCCCCGCGCCCGGCCGCGGCCACGCCGCCGGCCCAGGCCCTCCACAAACTCTTCGACGAGCAGTGGGAGTGGACGATGCGCGAGTTCCCGACCTTCGCCTC
>DASZKF010000401.1:0-9932 GCA_035947355.1 Pyrinomonadaceae bacterium
AGGGAGGGCGTCGAGTCTGACGCAAAGTTCAACGCCCTCCCTCACGGTCGGGCTTCTGAACACGGCTTCGGCTCGAAACTTCATTGCCCGAACCGCCGCCGGTACTCGATGGAGACGATGAAGGCTCTGACCATCTCGGCGCGGCGGTAGTCGCCGCCGTTGTCGTTGAGCTTCTTGAGCCAGAAGTCGAAGCCGCCGAAGTCGGTGTCGGGCGGGTCGTCGGGGCTGCGGCGGAGGTAGCCGAAGTACTGCATGAGCACGAAGGCCGGGCGGAATTCGGCGCGCGCGAACTCTTCGCGCTCGGCGATCTTCCGGAGGACGGTGGCGCGCGTCTCGGCCCCGGTCGCGAGGCCGTCGAGGAGCGCGCGCCGCTCGGCCGGGGTCGGCGTGACCCCCACGGCCCTGAAGAGCGCGTCCACGTACTGCGCGTCGGTCAGCGCGTCGAAGCGGGCCTTGAACTCGGGGCGCGTGACCCAGCGCTCGGCGAAGTCGCGCTTGTTCGACTCCAGGAGCCCCTCCCAGTCGCCGATGCCGACCCTCACGCCGCGCCCGATCTCCTGCGAGTCGCGGATGAACTCGCGGAAGCGCGGGAACCGCCCGAGCGAGGCGCGGTAGAAGCGGTAGGCGAGGTAGCCGGTCTCCTGGAACTCGATGGAGAGGAAGAAGGCGGCCGACGTGTCCACGCGCCGGCCGTCGCGGCAGGCGGCGTCGGCGCCGCACGCCTCGATGCCCGACGACCAGAAGTCGAGGCCGGCGGCGTCCGGCTCGCGGCCGAGGAAGTCTAGGTAGTGCTGGCGGACGAAGAAGCGCGCGTTGTCAACAGGGTTCTCGCTTGAGGTGACGGCGTCGTTATCGCCGACGTTGACGAGGGCCGCGGCCGGCGCGTCGAGCGCGGCCCCGCCCGTCGGGTTACTGAGGGCGACGTTGAACCGCTCCGTCCCTTCGCGCGTCGCGTCGTCCGTGAGCAGAACGACGAAGGATTTGGAAGTCTCGCCGGGGCCGAAGCGGAGCGTGCCGAGCGCCGTGGTGTAGTCCGAGCGCTCCGAGGCGGTGCCGTCGGCTGTCGCGTAATCAACGGCGACGGCGGCCGAGCGGTCGCCGCCGCGGATGACCGTCAGGCGGACGGAGCGCCCGCCCTCGGACACCGTGTACCTCGCCGGGCTGAAGCGCAGCAGGGGGGTCGGCGTCTGCTTGACGACGAAGTTGGCCGTGTAGGTCGTGTCGGCGTCGGGCGTCGTAATGTCGTGAGTCGCGGCCCCGCCGTCCGACCAGGAGTCGAACTCGTAGGTGACGCCGTCAACCCTCTGCGGCGAGACGACGCCGAGCGTGCGCCGCATGCCGGCCACGCCCTCGACCGAGGCCGGGGCCGAGAGCGGCTGGCCGTCGAGCGTCAGCGCGAGGCCCGGCGGGCTGGTCAGGAAAGTCATCGTTGACTTCAGCGGCAGCACGTCGCGGGAGGTCGAGTGCTTGAGGCCCGCGGAGTCCGTCACCGTCAGGTGGATGCGGAACCAGACGTCGGCCGAAGTCTCGCCGGTCGTCGGCACGGTGAACGAGCCCGCCGTGCGGCCGGCCGTGGGCGGGACGAACGGGTGCGTGTGCATCTCGTGGTGAAAGTCAACGCGCCACAGGAAGGCGCTCGCCGGCAGCGCGCCGTCTTCGGGGTCGGTCGCGGAGCCGCTGTAGCTGATCCTCTGGCCGGCCCGGTAGAGACTGCCCTCGGCCGGGGCGTTGATGACGGCGGTAGGGGCGGAGTTGGTCGTGACGTTGAGCGCGGCAGCGTCGCTGGTGACGGAGCCGAAGGCGTTCGAGACGACGGCGCGGAAGCGCGAGCAGTTGTCGGCCGCGGTCACGGGCCCGACGGTGAGGCTCGGCGCGTTCGCGCCGGCCACCGGATTGAACGGGCCGGGCGAAGCGCCGCAGGAAGGGTTGTCGCTCCGCTCCCACCTGTACGCGAGCGGCTGTGTGCCGGAGGCGCTGACGCTGAAGGTGGCCGTCTGCCCCGGCGCGACCGTCTGGCTCGAAGGCTGCGTCACGACCGACGGCGGCTGCTGCGCCGTGAAGCGGACTTTGTAGAGCGCGCCCTCGAAGCGCGCGAGGTAATAGAGGCTCCCGTCCGGCCCGACCTTCAGGTCCACGGGGCCTGCGACGCCCTCGGCGAAGGGCGCGGGGTTCGTGTCACTGGCGGGCGCCGACGGGTCGAGGCTCATGACCCAGCCGCCGCAGATGTCCGCGAAGAAGTAACGGCCGACGTAGCTGCCAGGGAACTGGTTGACCGCGGGGTTGTAGAAGGCCCCGCCCGTGACGGCGCAGCCGCGGACGCGCCCCGCGTCGTGCCGGTAGGCGTAGACGGGCGAGCGGAAGCGCGAGTCGGTCGTCGGCCCTTCCGTCTCGGGCCAGCCGTAGTTGGCCCCGCGCGCGCCCTCGTTGATCTCCTCCCAGGTGTTCGCGCCCACGTCGTTGACGAACATCCGGCCGGTGCCGGTCTGGAAGGCGAAGGTGAAGGGGTTGCGCAGGCCGAGCGCCCAGATCGCGCGGTTCTTGCCGACGGCCTGGTTGAAGAAGGGGTTATCCGTCGGGACGGTGCCGTCCGGGTTGATGCGCAGCACCTTTCCGAGCAGGTTCGAGAGCGTCTGCGAGTTGGAGGCGACGGCGTTCTCGCCGGTGGCGATGTAGAGCTTGCCGTCGGGGCCGAAGTGCATCGCCCCGCCGTTGTGGTTGCCGGCGCTGAGGTTGTCGAGTTCGAGGATCACGACCTCGCTGCCGGGGACGGCGACGTTGCCGTTGGCGGTGAAGCGGCTGACGCGGTTGCGCCGCGGGGTCGTGGTCAGTGTGTAGTAGATGTAGACGAAGCGGTTCGTGCTGAAGTTCGGGTCGAAGGCGACGCCGAGCAGGCCGCGCTCGGAGGACGAGTCCACGGGGACGGTGAGGAAGGGCGTCGCCAGCAGCGCGTCGTTCTGCACGACGCGCAACTGCCCGCCCTGCAGGCAGACGAAGATGCGGCCGTCGGGCGCGAAGGCCATCGCCGTCGCCTCCGGCAGGCCCGCCGCGACGCGCGTCTCGGAGAAGCCCGCGGGGAGCGTCGCCGCCTCGGCCGTGCAGGCCCACGCTGTGCCGAGGAAGAAGAGGAGGGCGGCCGTGATGAATGGTGCGAGGGTGCGTGTACTGCTCATAATTCACCAAGCAAAGTTTCGAGTTTCGGGTTTCGAGTTTCGAGTTCGCGGCTTAGAGCTTGTTCCTTTGACGGAGAGAAGTTGTTTTTAACTCGAAACCCGAAACTCGAAACTTAAAAATGCAGCGCCGCGGCCGCCTCCTCGATGGCGGCGTAGAGTTGTTCGCGCTCGCGCTCGTCCGGAGACTGCCGGTAGGCGAGCAAAAGTTCCTTGAGCGACGCGAGGCCGCGGTAGACGCCGGCGTCCTCGACCGGCGGCGTGAGGTAGGAGACGAGCTCGGCGTAGGAGCGGCGGCGGGCGATGGTGCCCTCCGAGGGGTTGTTGACGCTGTAGACGTAGACGTGCGGCAGTTCGCCGACGAGGCGGTCGGGCCAGCAGTCGCCCGAGAGCCCGACCTGCTTGCCGGGCATGAACTCCAGCGCGCCGTGCGTGCCGGTGTGGACCAAGGCGTCGGCGCGGAAGATTTTTTCGAGGAAGGTGTAGAGCGCGGCGAAGCCGTGGTGCGGCGCGCCGCCGCGCGCCATCAGCAGCCGCATCGGGTCGCCCTCGTAGCCGAAGGTCGGCTGCACGCCGAGGAAGACGTTGCCGAGCCGGACGCCTTGAATCAGGAGGTCGCGCCCGAACGAGTTGAGGCGGCCCGGCGGCGGCCCCCACTCCTTCTCAATCTCGCGCGCGTAAGGGCAGAGGCGCGCGTACTCGTCGGCGCTCATCCGGTAGGCGACGTTGGCGGCCGCGCCGAAGTTTTCCGAGTTGCCGCCCGTGACCAGCTCGCGCAGCTCATCCGGGTTCGTCGGGACTTCCACCGAGTAGCCTTCGGCGCGCAGCCGGCGGAGGATTTCGAGGAGGCTCGGGAAGACGTCGAGGTCGGCCGCGGTGCCGACGTTGCCCTTGTTGGGCGGGAAGCAGAAGATGACGAGGCCGACGCGCACGTCGGCGCGCGGGGCCGTGCGCAGGCGGTTCCAGCGGCGCAGGCGGCGCGCGAGGCGGCGGCAGCGCTCCTCGACGCCGACCGGCTCCGCCCCGCCGGCCGGCATCCCGCCAAAGACGAAAGGCTCGGTCGCGCCGTCAATCTCCGGGATGGCGACCTGCATCCCGGTCTGCACGGGGTTGAGGCCCGTCCAGGAGTCGCGCCACGCCTCGACCGTCTGCGTGTCGAGGCTCACGGCCGAGCGCAGCGGCCGGTTCACGCGGCCGAGGAAGGCGACGGCCGCGTCGCTGTCGTTCATCGCCGGCCCGCCGACGAAGCTGAAGCCGGTCAGCGACACGATCTGGCTGACGCGCGCCGGCCGCTCGGAGATAGATGACGCCTGACGAGCCTTCGACATTCCCTCCCCTGACTCTTTCGCGCCCCGCAGACTCTTTACCCGCCGGCCTCCATCCTTCTTCCGCGCTTCTTCCTCGACGAAGAACTGCTCGCACGCCTCGCGGTTGTCCATGAAGGTCGAGATGACGGGCAGCACCGCCAGCCCCTCGGCCTCGACCGCGCGGATCAGCTCGTCGTAGTGGCGGCTGGTGCCGCTCACGACGTTCGTGCGCATGAGCAGCAGGCCGATTGTTCTTTCGGGGTCGAGCGGCGCGAGGCCGGCGCGGCGCGCGCGCCTCTCGTACCACTTCCGGTACTGCGCGAAGGTCTGGAAGACCTCGGGCGCTTCCGGGTGGTAGACGCCGACGGCCGGCACCGCCTCGGGCGGCGGGATTTCGACCGCGGCGAGCCGCGGGTCGCCCGCGTAATGCTTGAGCGCGTAGAGCAGCATCGAGCGGACGTTGGCGGGCGTCGGCTGGAGGAAGTAGCAGAAGAGGTAGAGGTAGTGCTTCACGTCGCGCAGGCGGCCCGCGCCCGGGAGGAACCGCAGCAGCTTCGGCACGCGCTCGACGAGCCGCAGGTAGGTGGTGTGGCCCGCGCCCTTCCCCGCGCGGCGCGCCCGCGCCTGCTCGCCCATCCAACCGCCGACGCCGCGCGCCAGCCTCCGCGCGCGCCCCTCACCGCCTTCGGATTTTTCTTCGCCGCCCCCTCCCCTCCCCGCGCCCTCGCCGAAGCGCAGCTTGCCCATCCGCGTCCGCCGCATCAGCTCCGGCATGCAGTTGATGACGACGACCGCCCGGTGCCTCTCCTCGTGGCGGCGGAGCAGCGGCAGCAGCCGCGCGGCGTTCTCGCCGTCGGTGACGTGTATGACGAAGACCACGTCCGACTCTGCCAGGTCGCGCTCGACCTCGGCCCACGCGCCCTCTTCGAGCGGCGCGCCGAAGTTGTGCGCCGCGACCGAGAGGCCCGCGCCGTGCGCGCGGTTGATCTCGGCCTCGGCCGCGCGCAGCGGGCCGAGCAGGCTTGAGCCGACGAAGAGGGCCGTGACTTTCATCTCAGGTCACACCTTCGATGCGGTCTTCGAGGCCGGCGAAGATGTCGCGCAGCCTGTCCAGGACTTCCGCCTCGGCGCGCCAGAAGCCGCGCGCCTGGGCTTCGAGCAGGCGGGCGACGAGGGCGCGCGCCGAGTGCGGGTTGAGGCGGCTGAGGCGCTCGATCATCTCGCGGTCGAGGACGAAGGTCTCGGCGACTTCCTTGTAGACCCACTCGTCCACGGCGTCGGCCGTCGCGCTCCAGCCGAAGGTGTTCGTCAGGTGGCTCTCGATCTCGGCGACGCCGCGGAAGCCGTGGCCGAGCATGCCCTCGTACCACTTCGGGTTGAGCGTCTTGGCGCGCGTCTCCAGCCTGACCATCTCTTCGAGCGAGCGGACGCGCGCCTCGCGCGTCGTCGCGTCCGAGAGGTAGAGGGCGGGCCGAGAATCGGCGTGGCGCTCGACGGCGCGGGAGAGGCCGCCGAGGTACTCGAAGTAATGGTCAACGTCCGTGATGCCGATCTCGAAAGAGTCTATGTTCTGGTAGGCGGCCTCGACGCGGGAGAGCGCGCGGACGAGCGCGGCGCGGGCCTCGCGCCCCTCGACCGCGCGCCCTTCCGCGTCGCGACCGTAGGCGAAGCACTTGCGCGTGACGAAGAGGTCGCCCAAAGCGCCGGCCTGCTCCCACTGCGAGTCCATGACCATGAAGTTGACGTTCGTCCCGTAGCTGCCCGGCGCGTTCGAGAAGACGCGCAGCGCCGCCTCGTCCGGGGCGCAGCCGTCGGCCTGCATCTGCTCGCGGACGTTGCGGCGGACGAGGTTCCACTCTTCAGGCTCTTCGAGTTCGGCGACGCGCCGGACGGCGCGGTCTAGGAGCGCGGTCGTCGCGGCGAAGAGGTCGCGGAAGATGCCCGAGACGGTCATCACCACGTCTATCCTCGGCCGCCCGAGCCGTTCGAGCGGGATCGGCTCCACGTCCGTGACGCGGTTCAGGCGGTCGCGCACGGGCCGCACGCCGAGCAGCCACAACGCCTGCGCCACGCCCTCGCCCTGCGTCTTGATGTTGTCCAGGCCCCACAGCACGAGCGCCATCGCGCGCGGCCAGCGCCCGTGCTCGGCGCGGTGGCGTTCGAGGAGAAGGCGGACGACGCTTTCGGCCCGCACGTAGGCCGTGCGCGAGGGGATGGCGTAGGGGTTGACGGCGTGCGTGTTGCGACCCGTCGGCAGTACGGCCGGGTTCTGCACCACGTCCGCGCCGGGGCCGGGCTCGACGTACTCGCCCCGCAGGGCGCGCGCCAGCCCGTCCAACTCGCGGTTCGTCTCCAGGCTCTCCTTCACGCCCGACAGCAGGCGGAAGATTTTTTCCGACTCCTCCGGCGGGACGCGCGCCTCGGCTTCGAGCCAGCGGCACGCGCGCTCGGTTCCCTCTCCGAGGAAGAGTGCGACCGCGCGGCGCACGACCGCGTCCACACGCTCGCGCGCGCGCCATCCCTCCTCGCCGCGCCCTTCGAGTAGGCGGTCGAAATCCCCCAGGCCGAGGCCCTCGGCGACGAGGTCGGGCAGGGCGCGCGCGCCGTGCTCGGGTCTGTCGAACGACGCGACCATCCGCAGAAGGTCTGCGCACTCCGGCCCGCCCGCGGCCCGCCCGAAGACGTGCAGCCCCGTCGGGATCAAACGCTGCTCGACCTCCAAGACGCGCTCGTAGAGTTCGAGGACGCGCCGATCCCTCTCATCCGAAGGAGGTGCGGCAGGAAGCTTCGGCGTTTGCTCTTTCATCAGGTCGTCAGTTTCGGCAGAGCGCCGTTCAGATGACCGCGACGCGTTCGTGTTTACTGTAGGGGCAGGGCCCGTCCCTGCCCGGCGCTTCGACAGATTCAATGTCGAGTCCTCACGACTCTCGGGCGGGCAGGGACGAGCCCTGCCCCTACAGTCATCATCGGCGGCGCGCTCGAACCAGACGCCGCGCCAGATGTCTGTACCGCTCAAAGCTTTTCAAAAGCGCGCCCGGCGCCGTTCGGCGGGAGTTGGACGTAAGCGCCCCCGAGCTTCTCGGCGAGGGCGCGCGCGCCGCCGTGGGAGGCGAAGCGGTTCTGCGTGTCAACGACGGTCGAGGCGACGCCGGCCGCGCGCAGCGACGCGCCGAGGCCGGCGACTTCGTTCTCCAGTCGGCTCCTGTCGGCCGGCGGCGTTTCGCCGAGCGGCACGTTGGCGCGTCCGTCCGTGAAGAGGACGAGCCGGACTGAAGCGTCGCCCCCGGCCGCGGCGCGCCGCGCGAGTTCGAGGACTCGGAGCAGGCCGGCGGCGAGCGGCGTCGCGCCGCCGACCGGGAGCGAGTCGAGGACGCGGCGCGCGAGTGCGGGCGAGCCGCAGGGGCGAAGGAGCGTCTCGGCCCCCCGCCCGCGGAAGCTGACGAGGGCGACGCGGTCGCGGTTGACGTAGGAGCGCCGCAGGAGGTGCGCCAGCGCGCCCTTCGCCTGCCCGATGCGGTTGACGGCCATGCTGCCCGAAGTGTCTACGGCGAAGATGAAGAGCGTCCCGGTCTTCGCGCGGAAGCGTTTGAAGCGGAGGTCTTCGCCCGCGACGTGCGGGGCGCCGTTCCCTTCACCTGCCGTTTGAGTACGACGGGTGGCCGAGGCGCGCAGGGTCGCGTCGAGCGCGAGGGCGCGCGCGCCGTCACTCTTCGGGGCCGCTCCCGCGTAACGCCCGCGGCCGGCGGCGGCCGAACGACGCGCGCCCTTCCGGCGCCGCGAGGTGAAAGAGACTTGCGGGTGCCGCCGCGCGAGGCGGCCGGCGTCCGCGAACGCCTCGGAGGGTAAGCGTGCCCCGGCGGGCGGCAACATTTGCTCCGCCGCTTCGCGGCCGGCCGTCTCGCCGCGCGGGCCGGCGGCGGCCGCCGGCGTCTCGTGCGGCGTCGCGCGGCGGCCGTTGCCGCCGAAAGAGTCGGGCGGCAAGTCCCCTCCGGAGTCGCCCGCGCCGCCGCCCGGCCGCCCGTCGCCGAAAAGCTCTTCGACCTCCTCGGCGATGCGCGGGCCGCCCGAAGACTGCTCGAACGGGTCGCGGCGCAGGCGGTGGCGGAGCGACATCGCGGCCACGCGTCGCACGTCCCCGGCAGTGACTTTCTTCCTCCCCTCGAAGGCCGCGAGGGCGCGGGCCGCGCGCGCGATGGTCAGCTCGCCGCGGTGCCCGTCTATCTTCAGTCGCAGGCACAGCTCTGCGACCGAGCGTAGCAGGGGGCGCGGCATCTCGACGCGTTCGTAAGCCCGCTTCGCCCTCAGAAGCCTTCGGCGGAGGCTCTCCTGCTCGCCCCGCACGGACTCCGCGAAGCCGGCCGGGTCGCGCTCGAACGCCTCGCGCAGCTCGACGATGCGGACGCGGCGGTCGAGGTCGCGCTCGGTCTCGACCTCGACGCAGAGGCCGAAGCGGTCGAGCAGTTGCGGCCGCAGCTCGCCCTCCTCCGGGTTGCCGGAGCCGACGAGGACGAAGCGCGCGGGGTGCTCGGCCGAGACGCCCTCGCGCTCGACGCGGTTCGTACCTGTCGCCGCCACGTCGAGCAGGAGGTCAACGAGGTGGTCTTCGAGCAGGTTGACCTCGTCTATGTAAAGGAAGCCGCGGTCGGCGCGCGCGAGCAGGCCCGGCTCGAAAGCCTTGACGCCCTCGCGCACAGCGCGCTCGATGTCTATGGTGCCGCAGACGCGGTCTTCGGTCGCGCCGAGCGGCAGGTCTACGACGCCGACGGGCCTGCGCTCCGAAGCGAGGCGGCGGCCGGCCGCGGCGCGCGCGCGGCACGCGTCGCAGAGGTCGCGCGGCTCCTGCGGGTCGCAGTTGAGGGGGCAGCCACGCACGACGCGCAGCGGCGGCAGCAGATCGGCCAGCGCGCGCACGGCCGTAGACTTCCCCGTCCCGCGGTGCCCCATCACGAGGACGCCGCCGACCGACGGCGCGACCACGTTGAGCAGCAGCGCCAGCCTCATCTCCTCCTGCCCCACGATGGCGGCGAAGGGGAAGACCGGCCGCGCCCGCTTCGTCATCTCAGTCTTTGTCTCGGAGCGAACGGACATAAAGGGAGTAGACAGTAGTCAGTAGCCAGTAGGCTCCGCATTAAGGTTGTTGATGCTGACACACGAACCGTTCGATGGCGACTGTCTTCCTACTGTCTACTGATTACCGCTCCCCCCCGGCTCAATCGTCATGCGCGTGACGTTGGCGAGGGGGTGGCGCGTGACTTTGCCGTCTCTGGTGACGACGACGATCTGGTTGTTCTCGATGGTGACGCGGCGGACGGTGCGCATGTCGCGTTCGAGCGTTTCGCCGTCCTTGGTAACGATGACGAGGCGCTGGCCGGGCGCTTCGGGCGTCGGGGCCGTCGGCGCGGGCTTCGGCGCGCCGGCCGTCTCGGCGGGCTGGCGCGGGGCTCGGCGGCGAGGCGGG
>DASZKF010000402.1:0-6077 GCA_035947355.1 Pyrinomonadaceae bacterium
CGTGTGCGGCGGCCCCTTTCGCTTGGGCCGGCGGCGCAGGAAAAACCCCTCGGGCGAAAGAATTCGGCTGCCCGGCCGTGGCCGCGCCGGAGCACGACCTCTCCCGAAACACGCCGGAAACAACCTATCCACGGGCCGCGCGCGTCGCGGAACGCCGATTGAATGTGAGTCGGCGCGCCGCCTCCTGGGCGTATTTTAGAGAGATAAGGAAAGGCTCATATGCTGAAAAGAATGTTCGTCGTCATCGCCGCGGCCGTCATGCTCACGGCCCCGTTCGGTCTGCAAACCACGCGCGCGCAAATCGCCAACGACGCGGCGGCCGAGAAGGCCCGCGCAGGCGTCATGAAGGCCGGGACGGGCCGCAAGGCGCGGGTCGAGGTCAGGCTCCGCGACGAGACGAAACTGAAGGGCTACGTCAGCGAGGCGGGCGCGGACTCCTTCACCGTCACGGACGCGAAGACGGGCGCGGCCCGCGCCGTCGCCTATACGGACGTGGCCGAGTTCAAGCGCCAGGGCGGCGGCCTCTCGCCGACCACGAAGGCTCTCATCTGGGGCGGCGTCGCCGCCGGCGCGGCCGTCACCCTCTACGCCGTCCGCGGGGCCTTCTGCGACGGCATGTGCTGAACGGCAGAGCCGTTCAGCACGGTTTCGAGTTGCGGGTTACGAGTTTCGAGTTCGGGCGGCGTGAGTTGACCCCTTCAACTCGCACCGAACAAACTCGAAACTTGAAACTCGTAACTCGAAACTCTCCTTTTTTTGCGCTATCCTTCCGGGCATGCGCGTCACCATCGGGCAGATCAACACGACGAACGGCGACTACGAGGGCAACGTCGAGAAAATCCTGCGCGCCATCGAGCAGGCGAGGCGGGAGAGGTCAGACCTCGTCGTCTTCCCCGAAGTCGCCGTCCAGGGCTACACCTCGCTCGACTGGTTCCTCGACCGCGACATCGTAGACTCGGCGCTGAAGCCCCTGGAAAAAATCATCCCCGCGACCGAAGGGCTGACGGCCGTCGTCGGCACCGTCCGCCCGACGGGGGCCGAGCACGGCCGCAAGCTCTTCAACTCGGCCGCCGTCATCCGCGACCGCAAGCTCCTCGGCTTCGCCGACAAGACGCTGCTGCCCGAGTACGACGTCTTCGACGACCCGCGCTACTTCGAGTCGTCGAAGGAGCGGCGGCTCTTCGAGCTGGGGAAGGAAAAGCTCGGCGTCGTCGTCTGCGAGGACTTCTGGAACGACAAGACGTTCTGGCGCGAGCGGCTCTACCCGCACGACCCGACCGACGAGGTCATCGAGATGGGCGCGACCGTGCTCGTCTCGCCCAACGCCTCGCCCTTCAACAAGGCGAAGATGGGGCAGCGGTGCGCGATGGTGGCGCACCGCTCGCGGGCCGCGCGCCTGCCGGTCGTCTACGTCAACCTCGTCGGCGGAAACGACGGCATCGTCTTCGACGGCGCCTCGCTCGTCACCGACTGCCGCGGCGAGACCATCCTCCAGGCGCCGCCCTTCGAGGAGTTCGTCGGCACGGTCGAACTCGACTGCGGCGTGAGGGACGAGAGTTGCCTGCCCGGCGACGACATCGAGACCGTGCGCCGCGCGCTCGTCTTAGGCGTGCGCGACTACGCGCGCAAGAACCGCTTCGCGCGCGCCGTGCTCGGCCTCTCCGGCGGGATAGACTCGGCCGTGGTCGCGGCGCTCGCCTGCGAGGCCCTCGGCGCCGGGAACGTCCTCGGCGTGATGATGCCCTCGCCCTTCTCCTCGCGCGGCAGCATCGAGGACTCGGTCGCGCTCGCCAAAAACCTCGGGATGCCCGTCGCCGAGCGGCCGATCTCGGCCGCCTACGAGGTGCTCGTCGAAGAGCTGAACCTGCGCGAGCCGAAGACGGCCGGCGAGGAGCTGGCGCGGCAGAACATACAGTCTCGCCTGCGCGGCAACATCCTGATGTCCATCTCGAACGCCGAGGGGCGGCTGCTGCTCTCGACCGGCAACAAGTCGGAGCTGGCGCTCGGCTACTGCACGCTCTACGGCGACACGAACGGCGGGCTCGCCGTCATCGGCGACGTGCTCAAGACCGAGGTCTACGCGCTGGCGCGCCAGCTCAACCGCGACGGCGAGGTGATCCCGCGGGCCGTCGTCGAGAAGCGCCCTTCGGCCGAGCTGGCGCCCGGTCAGTTCGACGACCAGTCGCTCCCGCCCTACGACGTGCTCGACCCCATCCTCCAACTCTACTTCGAGCGCAAGGCGACGCCCTCCGAGATCACGGGCGCGGGCCACGACCCGGCGCTCACCTACGACATCCTCAACCGCGTCGAGTCGCCGGCCAACGAGTTCAAGCGCCGGCAGCTCCCGCCCACTCTCATCATCTCGCGCCACGCCATCGGCGTCGGCCGCCGCCGCCCCGTCACGCACCGCTACCGCCGCCAGCCCCCCTCGGAAGGCCCTGCCGTCACCTCCGGCGCGCCCAGCCTCCGCGATGAAGGACGCGCGCGGGGGGCCGAGGGTTAAAGGCGACATACAACTTCGCCGCGGAGACACGGAGCGACAGGTTTGTGACTTAACTGCGCCTCCGTGTCTCCGCGGCGAAATGCTTTCAGCGGACAACTCCGCTTCCGCGGGGCGGCAACAAAACTTTCCGAAAGACTCCTCGCAAGTTCGCGGCCCGGCCCGCGTTCAGCCGTCAGACGAACACGCACGGCGCGAGCGGCCACGAGCCCCGGAATGGCCGCGCGACGCAGACGTCCTCGCCTCCGCCGTCGCCCGCGCGTGCGTTCGGAACGGAAACACGTCCTTCGAGGAGGCAAGCGATGAAACAGATTCGGAGTCTGAGGGCCGCGCCCGCCGCGCTGTGCGCGGCCGCACTGGTCTGCGCGGCGCTGTGGCCGGCCGCCCGCTCCGGGGCCGCGCACGACGGCCCCACGCACAAGTTTAACCGGACGGGCTGGACGGTTCTCGCGCCCGTCACCTACAAGAACCTGACGCTCTTCCCAGTCCGCGGCCGCGACCTCGCGCCGGCCGGCGACTACCTCACGCTCGACGAGGGCATCAAGAACGGCACGGTCCTCATCACCGAGAAGGGCGCGCGGGCCGTGGCCCGGCGCCGGATGGGCCGGCAGGCGCCGGGCGCGGCCCAGCAGCAGGTCGCGATGAACTCGGCCGGCGTCGAGGGCGCGACGGTCAACGAGCTGGCGCTCGTCAACCGCTCGGGGAGGAAGCTGCTGCTGCTCTCGGGCGAGGTGGTCGTCGGCGGCAAGCAGGATCGCATCGTGCAGGATGACCTCATCATCCCGCCCGTGAGCGTCCCCGTCAGCCTCAACGTCTTCTGCGTCGAGCACGGCCGCTGGTCGCAGCGCGCGTCGCACACGTCGTCGGGGGGCGGGGCCGCGCCCGTCGTGGCCGCCGCGCCCGACGGCTTCACGAGCCTGGGCGCGATCTCGCACCCGAAGCTGCGCGCGGCGGCGCAGGACAAGAAGCAGCAGGGCGAGGTCTGGAAGGAGGTCAGCGAGAACAACCAGAAGCTCGGGACGCAGACCGGCACGGACACCTACCAGGAGGTCTACGCCAACCGGAAGGTGGCCGCGCAGCTCGACGACTACGTGAGGACGCTGGAGAGGGAAGTGCTCCAGCCGGGCGCGGTCGGCGTCGTCGTCGCGCGCAACGGCCAGCTCGTGTGGGCCGACGTCTTCGCCAGCTCCTCGCTCTTCGCGCGCTACTGGCCGAAGCTGCTGAAGTCCTACGCCGTGGACGCGATGGGCGACTACACGAGCGACGCGCGGCCCGGCACCGAGGCGGCCCGCCGCTACCTCGAAGAGCGCCAGGGCCAGACGACCGTCACGGGCGCGGCCGGCGTCTACCAGCTCGTCAAGACCGAGAACCCGCGCTACGCCGTCTTCGAGCTGCGCGACATCTCGGTCCCGACGCCGCTCCGGCTCCACTGCTACACCGCCTTTTTACCTTCTTCCTCTCTTAACATTTACTGCCGCGCAATCTGCTTCACTTTCTCCAGGAGGTCGCGGCGGTCAACGATGAAGTGGAGCTTGGCCGGGGCGTCGCCGCCGGTGAGCTGCTCGACGAGCTTTTCGAGCACGTCGAACTGGTCGCGGTCGGTGATGCCGTGGGCTTCGAGGTGGCCGGCCGAGCGCAGGCGGCGGACGAACTCGGGCAGTGTCAGGCGGCCCTCGAAGGTGCGCCCGCCGTGGCGGTGCGAGCGGCTGACGAGGTACTGGACGAGGAGCACGTCGTTGTAGAGGGGCGGCGCGAGGAAAAGCCGGTTGCCGTCGCGCTCCCACCCTTCGGCGAGGCGCTGCGAGCGGCGCACCCGCTCGAGGCCGTCGAACTGCGCGGCCCAGTCCGTCTGCGGCTCGCGCCGTTCGAGGTACGCGCGGGCCGCGGCCGTCATCCACGCGCGGTCGTCCTCGAAGTCGAGCCCGTGCCCGAGGCGGTCGAGCCACTCGAAGAAGACCGCGCGCGCGGTCTTCCGCTCCTCGTGCACCTGGAACTGCTCGTCGCGCGTCGGCAGGCGCTTGACGAGGGCGCGGCGCGCGGCGTCCGTCGCCTTGCCGCCCTCGACGCGGTAGGTGTCTATGCGGGCGTGCCAGCGGCGGGCGGCGTCGCAGAAGGGGCAGCGCGGGTTCTTCTCCAGGGAGGTTTTAAAGAAGGGGCGCTGCGGCTCGCGCGCGGTCAGCTCCTCGACGGTCGGCGCGTAGCGGCGGATTTCGGCGTGGGCCGCGCGCGGCGCGAGGCCGAGTTGGTTGGTGAAGAGGCGGAAGACGCACCCGAGGCAGAGCGTCGTCGAGTGCTTCGTGACCGAACCGGCCGGGAACGCGCCGAAGTCGAGCACGTCCGCCGCCTTCTGAGACTTCGCGGCGCGCGGGGCGGGGCGTGCTTTGGCCGCGCCCTTCGTCGCGGCCTTCTTCGCCGCGCGCGGCGCGGCCTTCTTTGTCGCGGCCTTCTTCGGCGCCTTGACGGCCGCCTTCCGCGCCGTCTTCTTCGCGGCCTTCTTCGCGGTTTTCTTCGTCGCGGCCATGCCGTTAGTTAGACGCGATGGAGACGAGCGCGGGCGCGTCGCCGGGGTCGGCGTGGCCGAGCGCGGCGTCGAGCTCGGCCTCCACGTCGCCGGTCGCGGCGCGCAGGTTCTTGAAGTCGTAGAGGCGCGGGTCAAGGAGGTGCGAGGGGACGGCGTTGGTGAGCGCCGTCAGGAGCGAGGAGCGGACGTTGGGGATTTCGCGCTCGAGCTCGGCGACGAGCCGCTTGACGCGGGCGCGCTTGAGGTTCGCCTGCGAGCCGCAGAGGTCGCAGGGGATGATGGGGAAGTCCTTCTCGGCGGCGTACTCGGCGATGTCGCGCTCGCGGCAGTAGGCGAGCGGGCGGATGACGGTGTTGCGGCCGTCGTCGGAGCGCAGCACGGGCGGCATCGCCTTGAGCGTGCCGACGAAGAGGACGTTGAGGAGGAAGGTCGAGATGATGTCGTCGGCGTGGTGGCCGAGGGCGATCTTCGTGCAGCCCTCCTCGACGGCCGTCTGGTAGAGGATGCCGCGGCGCAGGCGCGCGCAGACCGAGCAGTAGGTCTTACCCTCGGGCACGAGCCGCTTGACGACCGAGTAGGTGTCGCGCTCGACGACGCGGTAGGGGACGCCGCGCGACCCTAAATACTCCGGGAGGACGTGGGCCGGGAAGTTCGGCTGCTTCTGGTCGAGGTTGACGGCGAGCAGCTCGAAGCGGACGGGCGCGCGCTTCCGCACGTCGAGCAGGAGGTCGAGCATCGTGTAGCTGTCCTTGCCGCCCGAGAGGCAGACCATCACGCGGTCGCCGTCCTCGATCATGTGAAAGTCCTTGATCGCCTCGCCCATCTGGCGCAGCAGCTTCGTCTTGATCTTGCTCTCGACAAACATCCTTCTCAACACTCGACCGCAGGAGTTGCGCGCGCGCACGGGCCGCGCCCCTGAATTTGTAAGCCATCGCCGGGGGATATGCAACCGGAGCGGGGGAAGGGTGAAGAGGGTAAAGGGGAGGAAGCGACGAGCAGGGGTTGAGCCGCCGGGGGCGGCGCCGGCATAAAGCCCAGGGCGCAAGCCCTGGGCTT
>DASZKF010000403.1:0-5493 GCA_035947355.1 Pyrinomonadaceae bacterium
TCGAGTTTCGAGTTGAAGACAAGATGTTCCTAACTCGAAACTCGAAACCCGAAACTCGAAACTCTAATTTCCTCTTGCGCGCCGGCGAGAATTTGCTATAGTGCACGCCCTCTCACAGGCAGGTAGGAAGGGAGCGGCTGAAGGGCCTTCCCTTTCTACTTCCCGGCCCCTTGCCCTGGAATTTAACTTCGACAACCGCTTCGCGCGGCGCGCCCGCTCGCGGCGCCGAGCCGCCTGTCGGACATCGGCGCGGGCTCGCCCAGCCGCCCGCTCTACTCGCTCTTCTCCCAGCGCCGGCCCGGTCGGCGCACGGCTGCCGGCAGGGTGAGCGTCTCCCCGCTCTCGGCCGGCGACGGCCCGCGGCCCCGAGAGAGGGGCCGCGGGCTTTTTTTGCGCGCGCCTCCTCCTGGCGTAAAATGTTCGCATGACGACTGCAGATCACGGGAGGCGCGCGCTCATCGTCGTGGACGTGCAGAACGACTTCTGCCCCGGCGGGGCGCTCGGCGTCGAGCGCGGCGACGAGGTGGTCGCCCCGCTCAACCGCCTGATCGAAGAGTTCCTCGCGCGCGGCGACCTCGTCTTCAAGAGCCGCGACTGGCACCCGGCAGAGACTCGCCACTTCAAAGCCTTCGGCGGGACCTGGCCCGTCCACTGCGTGCAGGGCACGCGCGGGGCCGAGTTCCACGAGTCGCTCCGCGACGACCCGCGCATCCGCGTCGTCTCGAAGGGCCTGGGCGACGAGGACGACTACTCGGCCTTCGACGGCACCGGCCTCGCCGACCAGTTACGCCGCGAGGGCGTCTCCGAGGTCTGGGTCGGCGGCCTCGCCACAGACTACTGCGTCAAGCAGACCGTCCTCGACGCGCTCGGCGAGGGCTTCCGCGTCACGGCCGTCGAAGACGCCATGCGCGGCGTCAACCTCCGGCCCGGCGACGACCGCCGCGCCCTCGAAGAGATGCGCGCGGCCGGCGCGGAAATCATCTAAAAGTTTCGAGTTACGAGTTTCGGGTTTCGAGTTCGCGGACTGAACTTGGGCCGTTCAACTCAGGCAGAATGAACTCGTAACTCGAAACTCGTAACTCGAAACTGCCGAAGGCCATGCTTAACATTGACCGCTACCACGCGACGATGGGCGACGCGTCGTACAAGGAGGCGACGCGGCTGCGGGGCGGGCCGCTGAGCGAGGCCGAGGCGACCTTCTATGTCACGCAGCGGAAGCTCGCGTACGCGCCGTGCCTGGGGCACGAGCGGCTCCTGCGCTCGCTGCTCGACCTGCGGGTTGACCGGCCGCGCCTGCGCACGCTCGAACAGGACCGCGGGGGGTTGATGCTGTTCGCGCGGGCGGTCGAGGACATCAACTTCGCGGGGACGGTGCGGGCCGTGCGGCCGGGCACGATCATGTTCGCCGGCCAGCCCTTCGCCGACATCACCGGCGCGTTCGGCCTGACGCAGGCGCAGGAGATCAAGTTCGAGCACGCCTTCGACCTTCCGATGACGACGGCGGCCGTCGCCATGCAGATGCGCGCCGCGGCCGGCACGCGCTGGCTCTCCGACTTCTCCTTGCGCCGCAACGGCGACATCGAGCGCGCCGTCGAGGTCGCCACCTACGCCTTCATCGGCGGCTTCAACGACACCTCGAACATGGAGGCCGCGCACCGGCTCGACATCCCGGCCGTCGGCACCGAGGCCCACTACTGGCAGCAGTCCTACGTCGAGTTCATGGACGAGCCGGAGGTGGACGCGCGCACGGGCCGTCCCAAGCACTTCGAGCAGGTCGCCTTCGAGCGCTGGCTCGACGCCAACCCGCAGGGCACGACCCTCCTGCTCGACACGGTGGACGTGAGGCTGGGCGCCGTCCACGCGGCGATGGCCGCGACCTCCACGGAGTCGCGGCGGCGCGCCTTCAAAGGCTTCCGGCTGGACTCGGGCGACCTCGCCGCGCTCGGCCGCTGGTGCCTGGAGTTCTTCGAGGCCAACGGGCTGCGCGGGCTGATGCCCGTGCTGACGGGCGACCTCGACGTCGGGGCCATCCGCCGCATCGTCGCCGAGTTCCCGGAGGCCGCCGGCTTCGGCGTCGGCACGAAGCTGTCGGGCGAGGTCGGCCGCATCGCCGGCGTCATCTTCAAGGAGTGCGTCATCGGCGGGCGGCCGACTTTGAAGGCTTCGAACACGCCGGAGAAGTCCACGCTGCCCGGCCGCCTGCAAGTCTTCCGCGGCTCGGACGCCGCCGGCCGCTACGTCGGCGACGTGACCGGACTCGACGCCGAGGAGGAGGTCCTGATCCCCGGCGCGGCCCGCGTCGAGCGCCTCGTCCAGCCCTTCTGGGAGAGCGGCCGCCACGTCCCCATCCCCTCGATCAGAAAACAAAAAGCCTTCGTCGAAGAACAGCTCGCCCGCTTCCGAGACATTAACAACTACCCACACACCCTGAGCGACAAACTGCGCGGCCTGCGCGACGACCTCACCGCCCGGATGCGCCGCGACGAATCGGGCTGGCGCGAAGTCCTCACGCTCCCGCCCCACCTCGCGGAAAACTAGCCGGCGGAAGCCCGACCGTGAGGGAGGGCGTCCCAGGCAGCGATACGAGACTTTTTGCCACGCTTGAGACGCCCTCCCTCACGGTCGGGCTTCCGCTTGTACCTTCCGCCCGCGCCCCTCGTGTATAATGTTTTGCTGTCCCCATCAAAGCCGAATTTCAAAACACCTGGGAGTCACCAAGCGATGAAAATGTTGATTCTCGCCGCGCTCCTCTTCGCGCTGCCGCTCGTGGGGTTCGCGCGGCAGGCGCAGCGCAAGCTCTTCCCGTACCAGTACACGATTGACGACCTGCCGAACGGGCTGCGGCTCGTGACGGTCCCGACCGACTACCCGAACCTCGTCTCGCTCTACATCGTCGTCGCCGCCGGCTCGCGCAACGAGGTCGAGGCCGGCAAGAGCGGGTTCGCGCACTTCTTCGAGCACATGATGTTCCGCGGCAGCGAGAACTTCACGCCCGAGCAGCGCGAGAAGTTGTTCACGCAGGCCGGGGCCGAGACGAACGCCTACACCTCGGACGACCGCACCGTCTACCACGCCACCTTCTCCAAGGAAGACCTCGACGAGATCATGCGCGCCGAGGCCGACCGCTTCCAGCGGCTCAAGTACACGCCCGAGCAGTTCAAGACCGAGTCGCAGGCGGTCTTAGGCGAGTACAACAAGAACAGCGCCAACCCCTTCTTCAAGATGCACGAGGTGCTGAGGGAGACCGCCTTCAAGAAGCACACCTACTCGCACACCACGATGGGCTACCTCAAGGACATCGAGGACATGCCCAACCAGTACGACTACAGCCTCCAGTTCTTCAACCGCTTCTACCGCCCCGAGTACACGACCATCATGATCGTCGGCGACATCACCCGCGAGCGCGCCCTCGACCTGACCAGGCGCCACTGGGGCGGCTGGAAGCGCGGCGACTACAAGGCCGACATCGCGGAGGAGCCCGAGCAGAAGGAGGCGCGCACGGCCCACATAGACTGGCCCGCGCCGACGCTGCCGCACATCGCCGTCGCCTTCCACGCGCCGGCCTACGACGCCGCGAGCCGCGACCTCGCCTCGCTCGACCTCCTCCAGCAGATCGCCTTCGGCGAGAACTCGGAACTCTACCAGCGGCTCGTCCTCAAGGAGCAGAAGGTTGACCTGCTGGCCGCCGACTTCGGCCACCAGATGGACCCGGAGCTGTTCGTCGTCTACGCGCGCATCAAGGACCCGGCCGACGTGGGCCACGTCCGCGACCTCGTGCTCAAGACCGCCGAGCGTTACAAGACCGAGCTGGTTGACCGCGCGAAGCTCGACGCCACGCGCTCGCGCACGCGCTACGGCTTCGCGATGGCGATGAACTCGAACAGCGCCATCGCCTCGGCCCTCGCGCCCTACATCGCGCTGCGCCGCACGCCCGAGACGCTCAACGAGCTGTTCGAGACCTACCAGAAGGTTACGCCCGAGGACATCCGCGACGCGGCCCGCAAGTACTTCCGCGAGGAGTCGCGCACCGTCGTCACGCTCGCCACGAAGGGCCAGAACCTCGCGGCCGCCTCTGCAGGGAAGGAGGGCCGGAACTGATGCGACGCGCCATCGCCATCCTCTTCGCCGCACTGCTCGCGTCGTCGCCGGCCGCGGGCGCACAAATCCGGATGAACACACCCAGGATCGCCAGCGTGCTCCAGCCGGGCGCGTCGCCGCTCGTCACCTTCCGCCTGCTCTTGATGACCGGCTCGGCCTCGGACCCGGCGGGCAAGGAGGGCGTCGCCAGCCTCACGGCCGCGATGCTCGCCGAGGGCGGCACGCGCTCGATGAGCTACGACCAGATCGTCGAGGCCATGTACCCGATGGCCTCCTCCTTCAACTGGCAGGTTGATAAGGAGATGACCGTCTTCTCGGGGACGACGCACGTTGACAACCTCGAAAAGTATTACGGCCTGATCCGCGACATGCTCTTAGACCCCGGCTTCCGCGAGGACGACTTCGCGCGGCTGCGCGCCGACGCCGTCAACTTCCTCAAGGTCAACCTCCGCGAGGGCAACGACGAGGAGCTGGGCAAGGAGTACCTCTACAACCTCATCTACGCCGGCCACCCTTACGAGCACCACAGCATCGGCCGCGTCTCGACCCTGGAGAAGCTGACGCTCCAGGACGTGCGCGACTTCTACCGGCAGCACTACACGCAGGCCAACCTCGTCGTCGGCCTCGCGGGCGGGTACCCCGAGGGCTTCGCCGCGCGCGTCGAGTCGGACTTCTCGAAGCTCCCGGCCGGCTCGGCCTCGGCGAAGAAGATCGGTCAGCCGACCGTCCCTCCCGGCATGAGGATAGACATCGTCGAGCGCGAGACGCGCGCCACGGCCATCTCGATGGGCTTCCCCATCGCGGTCAACCGCGCGCACAAGGACTGGCCCGCGCTCGCGCTCGTCGCCAGCTACTTCGGCCAGCACCGCTCTTCGGTCAGCCACCTCTACCAGCGGCTGCGCGAGGCGCGCGGGCTCAACTACGGCGACTACTCCTACATCGAATACTTCCCGCGCGGGATGTTCCAGTTCACGCCCGACCCGAACCTCGGCCGCTCGTCGCAGATCTTCCAAATCTGGATTCGCCCGGTCGAGCCGCAGAACGCGCACTTCACGCTACGCGCCGCGCTCTTCGAGTACGACAAGCTGGTGCGCGAGGGGATGGGCCGGGAGGACTTAGACTCGATACGCAACTTCCTGACGAAGTACGCCAACGTCCTGACGGCGACGCAGAACGCGCGGCTCGGCTACGCGCTCGACAGCCGCTACTACGGGATCGGCGACTACAACGCCTTCCTGCGCGAGCGGCTGGCGGAGCTGACGCTGGCGGACGTGAACCGCGCCATCAAGCAACACCTGAAGAGCGACCGGATGCGCGTCGTCATCATCACGAAGGACGGGGCGGCCCTGCGCGACGCCATCCTCAAGGGCACGCCCTCGCCCATCACCTACAACT
>DASZKF010000404.1:0-6478 GCA_035947355.1 Pyrinomonadaceae bacterium
CCGAAGGGGCCGCACGCCCGTGTCGCGCGTACCGCCCCTTCGGGGCTCCGCCGTATTTATCGCATGTCAACCCCGCCCTCGCGGGCGGGGCTACTTAATGCCGCGCCTCCGGCGCTGGCTGCGCGGGAACCGAAGTCCCTCCTGAGACGATTCTGCCAACCGCTCCGGCTCGCCTTTTTGCGCGCGGGCCGCCGAGTCGCGTATAATCCGGGCAAGTTTTCAAGTACCAATCAACACGCAGCCGAAGTCGAGTGGCGGCGAGGCCGAGCGCCGGGGTCGCCCGCGCGGGCCGACGCGCCTTGGGGTTTCGATTATGAGCGAACTAAAAGTCACGCCGATGAGGCCCCGCGCAAGCTCCGAGGAATCTTCGTCGTCGTCGGCCGCCGCCGTCACCGAGCGGGAGGCCGCCGACCGGATCAACGCCGACGAGCTGCGCGAGGAGCACGAGCACAGGCGGCTGGAGCAGCAGAAGCACATCGAGGAGCTCGACCGCGAGACCCTGCTCCGGATGCTCCACCAGATGATCCTCATCCGCCGCTTCGAGGAGAAGGCCGCCGAGGCTTACACGCTCGGCAAGATCGGCGGCTTCTGCCACCTCTACATCGGCCAGGAGGCGGTCGCCGTCGGCTCGCTCGCCGCACTCCGCCCCGACGACTACGCGCTCACGAGCTACCGCGACCACGCGCACGCGCTCGTCATGGGCACGCCGCCCGACGAGGTGATGGCCGAGCTGTTCGGCAAGGCGGGCGGCTGCTCGGCCGGCAAGGGCGGCTCGATGCACCTCTTCGACGCCGAGAAGCACTTCCTCGGCGGCCACGCCATCGTCGGCGGGCAGATACCCCTGGCGACCGGCGTCGCCTTCGCCGCGAAGTACCGCGGCACGGATCAGGTCACGCTCTGCTACTTCGGCGAGGCGGCCGTCAACCAGGGCGCCTTCCACGAGTCGCTCAACATGGCGCAGCTCTGGAAGCTGCCCTGCGTCTACATCTGCGAGAACAACCAGTACGGGATGGGCACGTCGCTCGTGCGCGCGATGGCGCAGTCGGACGTCTCGCGCAAGGCGTGCGCCTACGACATGGCCTCGGAGTTCGTTGACGGGATGGACGTGCTCGCCGTCTACGAGGCGACCCGGCGGGCCGTCGAGCGCGCGCGCCGCGACTGCCTGCCCTCGCTCCTCGAAATCCGCACCTACCGCTTCATGGGCCACTCGATGTCCGACCCCGGCCATTACCGCACGCGCGCCGAGATCGAGAAGCACCAGGAGCGCGACCCGATCAAGCTCTTCAGCCAGAACCTGCGCGAGAAGGGCGTGCTCGACGACGCCGGCCTCAAGGAGATGGAGGGGCGCGTCCGCGAGGCGGTCGAGCGCTCGGTACAGTTCGCCGACCAGAGCCCCGAGCCGGCCCCCGAAGAGCTTTTCACAGACATCTACGCCAACCCGCCGAGGAGTCAAAGGTCTTGAGAAAGCTTAGCCTCACGCTCGCCGCAGCCGCCGTGCTGGCCTGCTCGGCCTTCGCCCAGACGTCCGACATGCGCTGGCGCTGGGCCGCGCCCGAGGACGAAGAGTTCGCCGTCCTCATGCCGGGGCCGTACGAGATTGAGTACTTCCACCTACCGCTCGCGGGAGGGCTGAAGATGCCGATGCGCTCCTACGAAGCTGAACGGGGCGGCGTCCGCTTCTCGGTGATCCCTTTCAGGAAACGGGGTTCGTTCGAGTCTCTGGACGGCCTCGTCGCGGGCTTGCGCCACGCCCTCACAAAGGCCGCGGGCGGCGATTACGCCCTCAAGTTCGAGCGTGACGTGACGCTCGACGGTCGGCCGGGCAAACAGTTCCTCCTGACGGCGGGCGAGCCGCGCGGGACGGTGCGCGCCTACGAGGCCGCCGACCACTACTACGTATTGATGACCCACGGCGGCACGGCCGGGGAGCCTGACTCTGACCTCTTCTTCTCTTCCTTCCGCCTCGCCGGCCCCGGCACCGTAGCGGCCGGCCCTCCGGCGGGGCGGGCGGCCGCCGAGCCTCCGCCCCCCCTCTGGGAGTCCTCTCGGGGCGTGGTGATCGGGGAGCGCGCCCCGGACGTGCAGGGCGGCTCAGGGCCGCGCGGCCGGAGAGCGCCGATCAGCGGCGGCGTCCTGAACGGCAAGATCGTCTCGCGTGTGGCCCCGGTCTACCCGCCGATTGCGAAGGCGGCGCGCGCGCAGGGGTTGGTCGTCGTGCAGATTATCGTCGGCGAGGGCGGCGAGGTCATCTCGGCCAACGCCATCAGCGGCCACCCGCTGCTCCAGCAGGCGGCGGTGGCGGCCGTGCGCCAGTGGCGCTTCTCGCCGACCCGGCTGGAGGGCAAGCCGGTGAAGGTGATAGGCACCGTCACCGTCAACTTCATCCTCGAAGAGAAAAAGCCGCCGCCGACCCGCGATTTTTAGGCACGGAAGTATTACCGGAGGTTTCTCGATGGCCGTCATTACTATGCGCGAGGCGCTCAACCAGGCGATGCGCGAGGAGATGCGCCGCGACGAGAGCGTCTTCCTGTTGGGCGAGGAGGTGGCCGCCTACCAGGGCGCTTACAAGGTCTCGAAGGGCCTGCTCGACGAGTTCGGCGACCGCCGCGTGATTGACTCGCCGATCACGGAGCTGGGCTTCGCCGGCCTCGGCGTCGGGGCCGCGATGGTCGGCCTGCGGCCGGTCATCGAGTTCATGACCTTCAACTTCTCGATACTCGCCACCGACCAGATCGTCAACTCGGCCGCCAAGATGCGCTACATGTCGGGCGGGCAGTTCAAAATCCCCATCGTCTTCCGCGGCCCGAACGGCTCGGCCTACCAAGTCTCCTCGCAGCACTCGCAGGCGCTCGAATCGTGGTACGCCCACTTCCCCGGCCTCAAGGTCGTCATGCCCTCGACGCCGGCCGACGCCAAGGGACTCCTCAAGAGCGCCATCCGCGACGACGACCCCGTCATCTTCCTCGAACAGGAAAGGATGTACGGCAACAAGGGCGAGGTGCCCGACGGCGAAGACTTCCTCGTCCCGCTCGGCGTCGCCGACGTCAAGCGCGAGGGGACGGACGCGACCATCGTCGCGCGCTCGCTGATGGTCCCGGCCGCTTTGAAGGCGGCCGAGGAGCTTCAGCAGCAGGGCGTCTCGGTCGAGGTCATAGACCCGCGCACCATCCGCCCGCTCGACGTCGAGACCATCGTCAACTCGGTGAAGAAGACCAACCGCGTCGTCATCGCCGAGGAGTCGCACCCGTTCGCCGGGGTCGGGGCCGAGCTGACCGCGCAGATCATGGAGCACGCCTTCGACTACCTCGACGCGCCCGTCAAGCGCGTCTCGGCCGCCGACGCCCCGATGCCCTACGCCCGCAACCTTGAACGTCTCGCGCTGCCCGACGTCGCGCGCCTCGTCGCCGCCGTCCGCGAAGTAGCGTATTTAGAGTAGTCAGTAGTCAGTAGACAGTAGTCAGCAGGTTCGCCGGCTGACGTTGTCGCTGATGCCCTGACGATACGCCCCGGAATGTTTTCCTACTGACTACTGACTACTGTCTACTGTCTACTGAGGTCTTTATGGCTACGCAAGTCGTGATGCCGAAGCTGTCGCCGACGATGGAGGAGGGGCAGCTCTCGCGGTGGCTGAAGAAAGAGGGCGATAAGGTCTCGGTCGGCGAGCCGCTCGCCGAGGTGGACACGGACAAGGCGACGATGGAGGCGCAGGCGCTCGCCGAGGGCGTGCTGCGGAAGATTCTCGTCGGCGAGGGCGAGACCGTCCCGCTCGGCCAGGTCATCGCCATCATCGGCGAGCCGGACGAGGACATCTCCGGCCTCGTCACCGAAGCCTCCTCCGGCGCGGCGCAGGCCGAGAACAAGGAGCGCATCGAGGACGGCGTGCAGGGGCGGGCCTACGGCGCGCCGGACGAGCTGGCCTCGGTCGTCCCCGGCGGCGAGCGCACGCAGGCGACCGTCAGGGGCGAACCCGTCAGCGGCGACGTGGGCGGCCCTCCGGCCCCGCAGGCCGGCGCGCCCGCAGCCGGGAGTTCGCAAACGCCCGCCGCGCAGCCGCAGGCCGCCGCACAGCCCGCGGCCCCCGACGGTGGTAACGGGCAGCGCGGCGCCGAGGGCCGCCTGATCGTCTCGCCCATCGCCGCCCGGATGGCGGCCGAGGCGGGCATCAACCTCCGGACGCTTTCCGGGAGCGGCCCCGGCGGCCGCATCGTCAAGCGCGACATCGAGGCCGCGCTGAAGGGCGGGCAGCAGCAGGCCGCGACGCCGCAGGGTGCCACCGGGGCTTCGCAGGCGCAAACGCCGCAACTGCGGGCCGTCCCCTCGCCCGCGCCGCAGCCGTCTGAGCCAGCGGCCGAGGGGGTCGCCCCTTATCACGAGGAGCACATGACGACGATGCGCGCGACCATCGCGCGCCGCCTCGTCACCTCGCTCGGCCCCGTCCCGCACATCTTCCTCACGACCGAGGTCGAGATGGATCGCGCCGCCGAGCTGCGCCGCCAGCTCAACGAGTTCGACCCGGAGAACAAGGTCAGCATCAACGACCTCGTCATCAAGGTCACGGCGCACGCGCTGATGCTGCACCCGCAGGTCAACGCCTCGTTCCAGGAGAAGGCGGTGCGCTACTACGAGCGGGCGGACATCGGCGTCGCCGTCGCGCTCGAGAACGGGCTGATCACGCCGGTCGTGCGCGCGGCCGACACGAAGTCCGTCGGCCAGATCGCCCGCGAGGTGCGCGACCTCGCCGAGCGCGCCCGCGCGCGCAAGCTCACGCCCGAGGAGTACACCGGCGCGACCTTCTCGGTGAGCAACCTCGGAATGTACGGCATAGACGAGTTCACGGCCGTCATCAACCCGCCCGAGGGCGGCATCCTCGCCGTCGGCGCGATGACGCCGAGGCCGGTCGTCCGCGACGGCCAGGTCGTCGTCCGCCAGATCATGCGCGTCACGGCCTCCTTCGACCACCGCGTTATAGACGGCGCGACCGGCGCGAAGTTCCTCCAGACCCTCAAGAAGATTCTGGAGAACCCGCTGTACCTGCTTGCATGAAGAAGGTGTTGGATGCTGGGTGTTAGGTGCTAGGTTAAAGACAATATTCTTTTCCCAGCACCTAACACCCAGCACCCAGCACCCTTTTTGGAGGATTGAATGAGCACTAATAACCCGAACGAAGAGCCGGCCGTCGTGCAGACGGACGCGGAGAGCCAGGAGTACGGGTCGCTGCACGGGCAGGACCCGACGGGCCACGAGACCGGCTCCTCGGCCCCGGACGAGGGCTCCGCCTCGCAGCCCGCCACGCCGGAGCGCACCGGCGAGGGCACGGGCGCGGCCGCCGGCGAGTACAGCTAAACTGATTGCGGATTGCGGATTAGAAGGAGTTTCGAGTTTCGAGTTTAAAGTTTCGAGTTCGGAAAACTCGTCTTCAACTCGAAACCCGAAACTCGGAACTCGAAACTTTATGAATCCGCAATCGTCCGGCTTCGGCCCGCACCTCGCGCTCGTCGCCGTGCAGGTCATCTTCGGGACGTGGCCGATCCTGGGGAAGATCGCGCTGCGGGCGCTGCCGAGCACGGGGCTGGTGGCCTTCCGCGTCGCGGGCGCGGCCGCGGCCTTCCTGCTGCTCGGCCGGCTGACGCGCCGGCTCGTCGTTCCCAAGCGGCGCGACCTCGCGCGCTTCGCCCTCTACAGCCTGCTCGGCGTCGTCCTCAACCAGCTCCTCTTCACCAAAGGCATCTCGCTCTCGACCGTGACGAACGCCGCGCTGCTCGGCACGGCCATCCCGGTCTTCACGCTCGTCGTCAGCGCGGTACTCGGTTACGAGCGGCTGACGGCGCGCGCCGCGCTCGGCACGGCCGTCGCGGCGGCCGGCGTCGTCTACTTGGTAGACCCTCTCCGCGCAGACCTCTCCGGCGACAAGACGCTCGGCAACCTCCTGCTCGTCTCCAACACGTTGGCCTACGGCGCGTACCTCGCGCTGACGCAGGAAGCCTTCCGCCGCTACGGCGCGCTGACGGCGATGACCTGGGTCTTCCTCTTCGGCTGCGTCGTGGCCGTGCCGGTCGGCGGCTACCAGCTGGCGCAGACGCCGCTCGGCGAGGTCGGCGCGGGCGTCTGGCTCGCGGTCGCGTACATCATCCTGGTGCCGACCGTCGGCGCGTACTACCTGAACGCGTGGGCGCTCGAGCACGCCTCGCCCTCGACGGTCGCCGTCTACATCTACCTCCAGCCGCTCATCGCCTACGCCGTCGCGCCGCTCGTCCTCGGCGCGGAGGAGAGCTGGAACGCGCGCACCTGGGCGGCGACGCTGCTCATCTTCGCCGGCGTCGCCGTCGTCACCCTCCGCCCCCGCAGCCGAGTCATCGAGGAGGTCTCCGAACGCCCTGACGCGCCGGCACGCTGATTTGTTAGAATCGTGAAGAGAAGTTATCAGTTATCAGTTATCAGTCGTCAGTCGTCAGTCACCAGTCTGCCTTGACTGGTGACT
>DASZKF010000405.1:0-26171 GCA_035947355.1 Pyrinomonadaceae bacterium
CGACGCCCTCCCTCACGGTCGGGCTTCTGACCGTGGTCTTTTAACTCGAAACTCGAAACTCGTAACTCGAAACTTTATGTTCGGCGGCTTCGGGTGTACATTGGTCGCGGGCCTTATCCTTGAGAAAGATTTTCATCCCAACATGTCGACAGCAGTTTCCGCCAACGCCGAGAGGCTTAACATCGCCGGGCGCAGTTTCGGCTCGCGCCTCATCGTCGGGACGGGCAAGTACCGCAGCTTCGAGGAGATGAAGGCGGCGCACCGCGCTTCGGGCGCGGAGGTGGTGACGGTGGCCGTGCGCCGCGTCCCGCTCGACCGCCGCTCGGAGTCGTTCCTCGACCACCTCGACCCAGCCCTGACGATCCTGCCCAACACGGCCGGCTGCTACACGGCTGAGGAGGCCGTCAGGACGGCGCGGCTCGCGCGCGAGGCTTTGCAGACCGACCTCGTCAAGCTCGAAGTCATCGGCGACCAGGTGACGCTCTTCCCCGACAACGAGCAGACGCTCGAAGCCGCCCGCACGCTCGTCCGCGAGGGCTTCACCGTGCTCCCTTACTTCACCGACGACCTCGTCGCGGCGAAGAAGCTCCTCGACGCCGGCTGCGCCGCCGTGATGCCCCTGGCCGCGCCCATCGGGTCGGGCCTCGGCGTGCAGAACCCCGCCAACCTCCGCATCATGCGCGAGCAGCTCCCCGATGCGCTCATCATCGTGGACGCGGGCGTCGGGACGGCGAGCGACGCGGCCGTGGCGATGGAGCTGGGCGCGGACGCGGTGCTGATGAACACGGCGATTGCCGAGGCGCAAGACCCCGAGCGGATGGCTACGGCCATGCGCCTGGCGGTCGAGGCCGGCCGCCTCGCGTACCTCGCGGGCCGCATGCCCAAACGTCTCTACGCCAGCGCGTCCAGCCCCCTGACGGGCGTGGTGCGTTGAAGGCGGCCAGTAGGGGATCAACATCTGCCGCCGCGCAGCCCCCTCTAAAAAATTCCTTCCACGAAAGAAGCGAGTCGCCGCCGGGCGGCGCGGGAGTTACGGCCTGTGCCGCGCCGCAGGGGCGCGCGGGCGCGTTGGCGTTACGCGGCGTCGGCGCGCTCGTCTGAAAGTCTGCGGCGTTATCGTCCGCGTCCGCACAGCCGTCCTCCTTCCGTAAGACGGCCGCAGTATTACTCGGCGTCGGGGCGCGGCCACTCCCTTCAAAGCAACTGACGCCGCTGCCGTAGCCGACAAGGTCGGAGATGCCTTCGCCGGGCGGGCAGCCCGCGCCGAGTGGGTTCCTGTGTCTGACGAGCGCGACCTTGCCGGCCGAAGCGGACAGTTTGACGCCGCCGGCGGCGTCGGGAGTCGGTAAGGCTTGCGTCTCGCGCTCGCCAGCGGCCTGCTGTATCAGGTAATAACGGCCCGGCTCGATGGAACCGCTCAGGAGCGTGACCTCCCAACTCGCCCCGATTGCTGACGCATACTGTATAGACCACCCCGTCAGATCAACCGCCGCCTCACCGCGGTTGAACAACTCAACGAAATCATTCGTGTAAGTAGCCCCAACGTTGCCGCCCCCGCCGTAGACCTGACTGATGACAACAAGTGCAGCCGGGGTCGGTGACGGCGACGGCTCCGGCGTGGGTTCTGGCGTCGGCGGAGGTGAAGGTGTGGGCGACGGCTCGGGCGTCGGAGTCGGAGGCGGCTCCGGCGTGGGCGAAGGCTCGGGCGTTGGTTGGGGCGTAGGAGTCGGTTCAGGCGTTGGCGAGGGCGAAGGGTCTGGTGTCGGTGTCGGTTCAGGGGGTGGCGTCGGTGAAGGTTCGGGCGTAGGCGTTGGCGAAGGTTCCGGGGTCGGAGATGGCGAGGGCTCCGGCGTCGGCGTCGGATCGGATGGGCAAAGGTTGAATGGGGACGAGGTGTTGCGCGGCGAGGGTGCGGACGAAGAGAAGTCTGCGGCGTTGTCGTCCGTGTCGGCGCAGCCGAGGGCGTTCCTCTGCGGGGCTCTCGCCGCCCCGGACGCGGGCGCGCGGCCGCCGCCTTCGTGGCAGTTGGCCGACGAGCCGTAGCCGACGAAATCAACGACGGAGGGGCCGAGCGGGCAGACGCCTTCCAACTGCGTCACGTTGTTGACGAGCGCGAGCTTGCCGGCGGTCGCGCTGAGCTGCGTGTTATCTACAGCATCCGGCGCGGGAACGTCCGCGCCGCACGGGCTGTTCGCGCAACTCCGGCTCGCGGCCTCCTGCACCAGAAGGTACTGGCCGGGGAGCAAGACCGCATCGGGGAGTATAGTGACTTCCCACGCCGGGCTTTCGGCCGAGGCGTACTGGACAGACCAGCCGTCCAGGGCGACCGGCTCGTCGCCGCGGTTGAAGAGTTCGATAAAGTCGTTCTTGAAGGTCGCGTCCTTCGTGCCGCCTCCGCCGTAAATCTGGCTGATGACGACCCTGGGCGGGGGCGTCGGCGAAGGCTCAGGGGTGGGGGAAGGCTCTGGCGTCGGCTCGGGCGTGGGAGTTGGTTCGGGCGTCGGCTCAGGTGAAGGGGTCGGGGTAGGCGGGGGCGTCGGCTCTGGAGTGGGCACGGGGGTCGGCGAAGGCGCCGGTTCGGGAGTCGGAGAAGGGGACGGCGTCGGTTCCGGCGAGGGCGTGGGTTCCGGCGTGGGCGTCGGGGTCGGCGCCGGCGAGCATCGGACGGCCGGTAAGGAGGTGTTGCGGGGCGCGGGCGGGGCCTGTGTGAAGTCCGCGGCGTTGTCGCCGGTGTCGTCGCAGCCCTGGTTGTTTCGTCGAGGCGCACGTGCGGGGCCGGAGGCGGGCGCGCGCCCTTCACCTTCAAAGCAGCTCGCCAAAGACCCATAGCCGACGAGGTCAATGACCGACTCCGCCGACGGGCACTCTTCCGCGAGGCGCGTCGCGTGGTTGACGAGGGCGACCTTGCCGGCGCTCGCGCTGAGTTGTGTGTTGCCCTCCGCGTCGGGCGGCGGGAGGTCGAGGCCGCAGGGCTGGCCTGAGCAGCTCTTACTCCCCGCGCCTCGGACGAGGAAGTGTTGGCCGGGCGCGAGGGCGGCGTCGGGGAGCGCCGTCACGTTCCACGAAGAGCCTTCGGCGGAGGCGTACTGTACAGACCACCCGTTGAGGCTCACCGTCGAGTCGCCGCGGTTGAAAAGTTCGATGAAGTCGTGACTGTAAGAAGCGCCCGCGCTGCCGCCCCCGCCGTAGATTTGGCTGACTACGATCAGCGGCGTCGGCGTCGGACTCGGTCCCGGCGTGGGTTCGGGCGTCGGTGAAGGCTCCGGCGTCGGAGTCGGGACTGGCGTGGGCGTCGGGGCCGGCGAAGGCTCCGGCGTGGGTTCCGGTGTGGGGGATGGTGACGGCTCCGGAGTCGGCGTCGGGGTCGGGTCGGGCTGGCAAGGGTTGAGTGGGGACGAGGCGTTACGCGGCGAGGGCGGGGCCGAGGAGAAGTTCGCGGCGTTGTCGTCCGTGTCGGCGCAGCCGAGGGCGTTCCTTTGCGCGGACTTGGTCGCACCGGGGGCGGGCGCGTGACCGGCGCCCTCGCGGCAGTTGGCGGAGGAGCCGTAGCCGACGAAGTCAATGACTGAAGTATCGAGCGGGCAAGCGCCTTCCAGGCGTGTCGTATGGTTAACGAGCGCGACCTTGCCGGCGGTCGAGCCGAGAGGGATGGTGCCGGACGCGTCGGGCGGCGGGAGGTCTGCGCCGCAGGGGCTGTTCTCACAACCCCTGCCGGCGTCCTCTGCGACGAGGAGGTATTGGCCGGGTAACAAGACCCCGTCGGGGAGGGCGCTGACCTGCCACGTCCCGCCCGCGGCCGAGGCGTACTGCAAAGACCAGCCGCTGAGAGTGACGGGCGCGTCGCCGCGGTTGAATAGCTCTATGAAGTCGTGCTTGAAGGTCGCGCCCGAGTTGCCGCCCGCCCCGTAAATCTGGCTGATGACGACTTGAGGCGCGGGCGTAGGCAGCGGCTCAGGGGTCGGTGAAGGCTCGGGCGTCGGCGAGGGTGAAGGTGTGGGTTCGGGAGTCGGGGCGGGCGTAGGCTCGGGTGAAGGGGACGGGGTGGGCGTCGGCTCAGGCGTTGGGGCGGACGTGCAAAGGGCGTGCGCGGAGGCGCTGTTACGTGGCGCGGGCGCGGATTGAATGAAGTCTGCGGCGTTTTCGTCCGTGTCATCGCAGCCCTGGTTATTTCGTCGCGGGGCGCGCGTGGCGCCGGAGGCCGGCGCGGGGCGGCCGCCCTCGGAGCAACCGGCCGAAGAGCCGTAGCCGACGAGATCAACAAGCGCCGTTCCGAGCGGGCATTCGCCCGCGAGCGGCGTCGTGTTACCGACCAGGGCGAGCTTACCGGCGGAGCCGCTGAGCTGCAGAGTTCCCGAGACGTCCGGCGTCGGGAGGTCAAGTCCGCACGGCTCTCCGGAGCAGCCGCGCCCCGCGCCCTGCTGCACGAGGAGGTACTGACCGGGCGCGAGCGTGAAGTCTCCGATGGCGGTCAGTTCCCACTTCGAGCCTTCGGCGGAGGCGTACTGCAAAGACCAGCCGTCGAGATTAACCGGGGAGTCGCCGCGGTTGAAGAGTTCGACGAAGTCATGCTTGAAAGTCGCGCCGGAGTTGCCCCCGCCTCCGTAGAACTGGCTGATGACGACCTTCGGCTCAGGCGTAGGCTTGGGAGTGGGCGTCGGGGTGGGAGGAGGGGTCGGCTCGGGCGTCGGTATGGGAGTCGGCGAGGGTGTGGGTTCGGGTGTCGGGGACGGCTCAGGGGTCGGCACGGCCGCGCAGTCTACGTTTGGCGAGGAGGTGTTGCGGGGCGCGGGCGGGGCCTGTGTGAAGTCCGCGGCGTTGTCGCCGGTGTCGTCGCAGCCCTCGCGATCCCTTTGAGGCGCACGCGTGGCGCCGGAGCCGGGCGCGCGCCCTCCGCCTTCAAAGCAGCTCGCGGTAGAGCCGTAGCCGACGAGATCAACGACCGTCGCCGTTGACGGGCACTCGCCGGAGAGCCGCTCGACGGTGTTGACAAGGGCGACCTTGCCGGCGCTCGCGCTGAGTTGTGTGTTGCCCTCCGCGTCCGGCGGCGGGAGGCTAATACCGCACGGCTGGCCGGAACAACTTTTACTCGCGGCCGCCTGGACGAGGAAGTGTTGGCCGGGCGCCAGCGTCGCTTCGGGGAGCGTCGTCACGCTCCACGTCGAGCCTTCGGCGGAGGCGTACTGCACGGACCAGCCTCCGAGGGAGACCGGCGAATCTCCGCGGTTGAATAACTCTATAAAGTCGTTACTGTAGGAAGCGCCCGCGCTGCCGCCGCCGCCGTAGATTTGGCTGATGACGATCTGCGGAGTGGGCGTCGGAGTCGGCGAAGGCTCCGGCGTCGGTTCGGGCGAAGGTGTTGGCGTGGGAGTCGGGGTCGGCGTGGCCGCGCAGGGATGGGGCGCGGCGGAGGTGTTGCGCGGCGCGGGCGCTGCTCGCGTGAAGTCTGCCGCGTTGTCGTCCGTGTCGTCGCAGCCCTGGTTGTTTCGCTGCGGCGCGCTCTTGCTGCCGGAGGCGGGCGCGCGACCGCCGCCTTCGAAGCAGCCGGCCGAGGAGCCGTAGCCGACGAAGTCAATTACGGAGGCGTCGAGGGGGCAGCCCCCTTCTAATCGCGTCGCGCGGCTCACGAGGGCGAGCTTGCCGGCCGAGCCGCTGAGTTGCAAATCGCCCGCGGCGTCCGGCGGCGGCAGGTCGAGCCCGCACGGCTCGTCGGAGCAACCCTTACCCGCGGCTTGCCGCACGAGGAGGTGTTGACCGGGGGCCAGCGTAAAGCCTTCGAGCACCGTCAATTCCCACGTCGAGCCTTCGGCGGAGGCGTACTGAACAGACCATCCGTCGAGAGAGACTGTAGATTCGCCGCGGTTGAAGAGCTCTACGAAGTCGTGTTTGAAAGTCGCGCCCGAGTTGCCGCCTCCTCCATAGAATTGGCTGATGACGATCTTTGCGGGAGGCGTCGGCGAAGGCTCAGGGGTCGGTAAAGGCTCAGGCGTGGGTTCGGGCGTCGGTTCCGGCGTCGGGGAGGGGGCCGGCGTCGGCGAGGGTTCCGGCCTGGCGGCACAGGGGTTGAGAGTGGAAGAGGCGTTGCGGGGTGCGGCCGGCGCTCGCGTGAAGTCTGCCGCGTTGTCATCGGTGTCGGCGCAGCCGTCTTCGTTTCTGCGCGGCGCGTTCCTGCTGCTTGAGGCCGGCGCGGGGCGGCCGCCCTCGGAGCAGTCAGCCGAAGAGCCGTAGCCGACGAAGTCTACGACCGCCGTCCCGAGCGGGCACGGGCCGTCGAGCGGCGTCGTGCGGCGGATGAGGGCAACCTTGCCGGCGGCGGCGCTGAGTTGCAGCCTGCCGGACACGTCCGGGGGCGGGAGTTCTACGCCGCACGGCTCTCCGGAGCAGCCCCGGCCGGGAGCGCCCTGCACGAGGAGATACTGGCCGGGCGCGAGCGTCACGCCGTCGAGGCTCGTCAACTCCCACTTCGCGCCCGAGCCGGAAGCATACTGCACCGACCAGCCTTCGAGAGAGACGGGGGAGTCGCCGCGGTTGAAGAGTTCGACGAAATCGTTTTTGAAGGCCGCGTCTGAATTGCCCCCGCCTCCGTAGAACTGACTGATGGCGACCTGCGGAGCCGGCGAGGGATCAGGTGTCGGTGAGGGTTCGGGCGTGGGCGAAGGGGTCGGCGCGGGCGTCGGCTCCGGAGAGGGCGTCGGGGTCGGCACCTGTCGGCAATCTGCGAGGGGCGAGGCGGCGTGGCGCGGCGCGGGCGCTGCTCGCGTGAAGTCGGCCGCGTTGTCGCCCGTGTCGTCGCAGCCCTGCCTGTTCCTTTGCGGGGCGCGCTCGGGGCCGGACGCCGGCGCGGGGCGGCCGCCCTCGGAGCAGTCGGCGGAGGAGCCGTAGCCGACGAAGTCAATGACCGAAGCGCCGAGCGGGCAGTCGCCTTCCAAACGTGTCGGGTGGTTGACGAGGGCGAGCTTGCCGCCGGAGGTGCTGAGCTGAAGAGAGCCGGAGGCGTCGGGCTGCGGCAGGTCGTCGCCGCAGGGCTCGCCGGAGCAGCCGCGGCCAGCCGCCGCGCGCACGAGCACGTATTGGCCGGGGGCGAGGGTCGAGTCGGGGAGGGGCGTGACCGCCCACGTCGCTCCCGTTGCGGATGCGTACTGAACAGACCAGCCGCTGAGAGTGACGGGCGCGTCGCCGCGGTTGAAGAGTTCGACGAAGTCATGCTTGAAAGTCGCGCCGGAGTTGCCGCCGCCTCCGTAGAACTGGCTGATGACGACCTTCGCGGGAGGCGTCGGGGCGGGCGTCGGCGTCGGCTCGGGGGTCGGTGAAGGCTCGGGCGTCGGCGTCGGGGCCGCGTTCACAGTCAACTCGGCCGAGGCTTCGAGGCCGCCGGCGCTCGCGCGGACGGTCGTCTTGCCGGCGCGGCGCGCCTCGGCCGTGGTGGCGAAGCCGGCCGAGGGCGAGACCCTCGCGACGCGCGTGCTGCCCGAGTCCCAACGGAACAGGACGCGCGCGACTTCGACCTCGGCCCCGCCGGAGAGCGCGAAGGCGCGGGCGCTGAAAGTCTGCGAGGAGTTGATGCCGAGCGTCGCGGCCGCCGGCGTCAACTCGATGCGCGAGAGGGGCGGCGAGCCGAAGGGCGTGCCGCCGGCGCGAGTGCCGGGCGAGAAGGCGCGGCCGGCCGCGGCCTCGACGGTCTTGTGCGGCGCGAAAGGCCCGCCCGGCGCGCCGCCCTCCGCGTCTGGCACGCGCGTGAGCGACTGGTTCCGCGCGGGGCCGTCGGCTCCGTAGCCGAGAGAGTCCGCGACGAACACGCCGCCGCCCTGCGGGAGTTGGAGGGTGACTGCGTCGGCCGCGTCGTTGAGCCTCAGCGGCCTGCCTTTGAGGACGAGCGCGCCGCCGAAGGCCGGGTCGTCTGCGCGCGGCTCGCCGCCGCCGAAGAGGACGAGCGCGCGGCCGGCCCCGAGCACAGTCCCCTCGGGGAAGGTGTAGCGCACGGCCGACTCGTCGGAGATTTGCACGCCGGAGAGTTCTACGGCCTCGGCCGAATGATTAAACAGCTCTACGAACTCGTCCTCCGCGCCGCGCCGGGTGCCGTCGCGGTTCGCGTCGCCTTCGACCTCCGAGGTCGAGGCGGCGTCCGGCGGCACGTCGCCGAGCACTTCGTTGATGACGACGGGCAGCCGCGCCTTCAAGCTCGCGCGCCCCGAGACGAAGCCGCCGCGGCCGTCCGCCGCGGTCGCGCTGACGAAAGTCTCGCCGACGCCGACGCCGCGCGCGAGGCCGGAACCGTCAACGGCCGCGGCCGGAGGGTCTGCGGAAGACCAACTGAAGACGACGCCGGGCACCGGCTCGCCCCGTTCGTCGAAGGCGACGGCGCTGAACTGCGTCGCCCCGCCGCGGTTTATCACCGACGAGGCGGGCGTGACCTCGACGCGCTCGACCCGCGGCGGCCGGGTCAGCACGGACAGCACCGCCGCGTCGCTCGTCACGCGGCCCGCGCCCTCCCCCGTAAAAGCCAAGACCTGCGTGGTGCCGACGCCCGCGCCTCTCAGGAAGGCGGTCGCCGTCCCCGCCCGCGGGTTCCCCTCGACCCTTTCGACGGCCGCCACGCGTTCGTCAGCGGAAGAGAATCCGAGGGCCGCGCCGGTCAGAGGCCGGCCGAACTGGTCGAAGGCGCGGGCCGTGAGCTGCGCCCCGCCGTCAACGAAAATCTCCTGCGAAGCCGGCTCGACGGTGACGAGCGCGGGCCGCACGGCGCGCTCGCGGAAGAGAGAGCCGTCGGCCTTGACGCCCGGCGAGAACCTCCGCCCGGCCTGCGCCTCTGTGTGCGGCACGAACGACCCCTCGATGTCGGGCGAGCGGGTCAGAGACTGATTCTCGCCGCCCTCCTCGCCGTAAGAGACCTGCGTAACGAGCTGGCCGGCGGCGTCGCGCACGAGGACGTTGACGCCGCGGTTGGTCAGAGAGAGCCGGCCCGAAGAGGCGGGCAAGACCTGCGCGCCGCCGAAGGCCGCGTCCGAGGGGTCGAAGTCGCCGCCGCCGAACAGCACCAGCGCGTCGCCCTGAGGGATCATGCTGCCCTCGGCGAAGGTGTGGCGGACGGTCTCGCGCGTGCCCGTGAGCGAGCGCGTCCGGAGCGTCCAGCCCGCGAGGCTCAAGTCGGCGCCCGTCGCGTTCACGAGCTCGACGAACTCGTCCTCGGAACCGTCCCTGCGCCCGTCGCGGTTCGCGTCGCCGGCCTCGCGGTTGGGCGGGTCTGCGAGCAACTCGTTGAAGACGAGCGTGCGCGCCACGACTTCCAGGCGCGACTCGGCGAAGACCTCGCCCGCAGAGACCCGGACGACGGCCGTGCCCGGCGCGAGCCCGCTCGCAAGGCCGTCAGCGTCCACGGCCGCCACCGCCGCGTTGCCCGAAGTGAAACCGACGGCCGCGTCCTCAATCTCCTCGCCGTTGGCGTCGAAGGCTTTGGCCCCGAACTTGAGTTCGCCGCCGACGGGGATGGTGGCCGAGGCGGGGAAGAGTTCGAGCCGGGTCGGGCGCGGCGGCGCGCCTTCGTCGGTGAAGGTGAGTCTCGCGCGGTTGCTCTCGACGCCGTCGGCCGAGACGACGACCGTCTCGACGCCCTTGCCGCGCAGCCCCGCCGAGAGTCTGAAGAGAATCTGGTCGAGTCCCGGCAGGTCTGGCGAGGGCTCGACGGCTTCGACCTTCATGGCGCGGCCGCCGACGTTGACTTCGACGCGCTCCGCGCCGCGCACGCCCGTCGCGTAGAGGACGAGGCGGGTCGGGTCGCCGCGCCCGTCTGTAACGTCGAAGGGGGCGGGCAGGGCGATTGAGGCTTCGTGCGCGACGGCCGCGCCCGTGCCGCGCCCGTTCTCGGTGAAGAGGCCGGGCGCTGTGCGGACGACGTGGAGAGTGCCGCGCGTCTCGAAGCCGTCGCGGTTGACGGCGACGGCCGCCGGGCCTTGCGGCGTGTCGGCCGGGAGGTGGAAGTTGACCTGCGTCGGCGAGACGTAGAAGAGCGGCGCGGGTCGGCCGTTGACGAGGAGAGTGACGCCGCCCAGGCGGGTCGGGAAAGAGCCGTCGGGGCGGCGCACGGCCTCGACAGTCTCGGGCGCGAGGTCTGTGCCCCCGGCGATGACGATGGAGTCGGGCGCGACGGTGCCGGCGGGGAGCGGCGATCTTTCGAGGGCCGCGCCGTTGAAGAATTCGAGGCCGGTGCGCGAGGCGGGGCGCGGGGCGACCGAGGCGACGAAGACCTCCGGGTCGTTGGCGAACTCTTCGGGCGCGGCCGCGTCGGCGAGGACTCGCGGGAAGCTGAAGGCGGCGGTCGTCCCCGCGTCGTCGAGCGAGGCGACGACCTCGCCGGTCGCCGCGGCGGGCGCGTCCGTGATCTGAAAGAAGGTGTCGGTCGGGAGGTCGTAGACGTACAGCTCGACGCTCGACTCCTCTCGCTGGCCCGCGACCCTCCGGCGCGTGGCGAAGGCGACGCGGCGGCCGTCGCCGCTCAAGGTCGGGTGCAGCGGCACGTCCGAGCGGCGCGAAGAGAGGCGCGTGAGCTGTCGGACCTGGCCGCCGTCGCGCGCGTCGAAGAGGAAGACCTGCGAGGCATCTTGTTCGGTCTCGGCGGAGTAGACGACGCGCATCCCGTCGTCGCTCGTGGCGCGGCCGGGCGCGAGCGCCAACTGCTCCGCGCCGCCGACGGCGACCGCCAGCCCGCCCGAAGCCCTTTCGTAAATCAGAAGGTCGCGGACGCTCAGGCCGTCCGCCCCGACGCGCTCGCGGACGAACGCGACGCGCGAGCCGTCGCCGCTGACCTTCGCGTCATGATTCCTGACATCGCCATTATCATCGGTGAGCTGTGTGAGCTGCCGGGACGTGGCGTCGTAGAGGAAGATTTCCTGGCTGCGGTCGGGGTTCGAGCCGGCGTGGTCGCGGTCGGAGTCGAAGGCGACGAGCCGGCCGTCGTCGGAGACGGACGGTCGGAAGGAGCCTTGCTCGGCGCGGCGGGCGGGGTCGTCGGGGAGCGCGTCGGTGAGCTGCGAGAGTCCGTCCGCGTCTCGGAGGAAGAGTTCCGGGTTGCCGTCGCGGTTCGTGCCGAGCGGGTCTGCGGCCGAGGCGAAGACGACGCGCGAGCCGTCCTGCGAGAGCGCCGGCGCGGGGCCGCGCCCGCGGGCCAGCTCCGTCAAAGAGGCGGGGTCTGACGGCGCCGCCGCGAAGACGCGGAAGGAGTCGGGCGCGCCCGTCCCCGCGAGGTCTGCGCTCGACTCGAAGGCGAGCCGCCGCCCGTCGCCGCTCAAGCCGGGGTTGAGGCTCACGCGGCCTCGGGGGGTCTCCGTCACGCGGCGCACGGCCTCGGCGTCGGCGCGGACGCCTATGAAGGACAGGCCCGGTAACGCGAAAAGGATGAAGGCGACGGCCGACCGCCACGCGCGCGACGACACGGCACTGCTCCGATCCGGTGGGGCTGGAAGGGGTGTGAGTCAGCAATCGCGGGGCAGGCGGGTCGGGCGATTGACGAGCCGTTTCGATTGGGGCGCGGCGCGGAGAGGTGGGACGCCCCGCACGCCTGTCTTCAGCGCGCGCCATTCTACAGCTTACGGTGAATTAAGCAAGAGAAACTTTACCGTAGAGGTCAGTCGTCAGCCTTAAGAGCCGGCGCGCCGAGCCCCTGACGGGGCTCGGCGAATCGCAAATCAAAAATCCGAAATCAAAAATTCCGTCACGCCGTCAGCGCCGCCTCGTCCGGCCGGGAGAACTCGGGGAGGGCGGCGAAGACGTCGAGGGCGTAGCGGACGTTGTTGAAGGGGGCCGAGACCTGCACGCCCTGGATGAGGTCGCGGACTTCGAGGAGGGACTCGCGCGCGATCTTGAGGCCCTCTTCGCGGGCCGCCTCCTTGCCGCGCTCGGAGGCGGCGCGCATCCGCTCCATGATCGAGGGCGTGACGCGCACGCCCGGCACCTCGTTGTGGAGGAACTCGGCGTTGCGGTAAGAGACGAGCGGCCAGATGCCCGCGACGACGGGGACGCGGATGTGCTCGATGCGGCGGAGGAATTCGCGCAACTGCTCCACGTCGAAGACCGGCTGCGTGATGGCGAACTCCGCGCCGGCCTCGACCTTCCACTCGAAGCGGCGCAGCTCCTCGTCGAGATTGATCGCGCCGGGGTTGCAGCCCACCCCGATGCAGAAGGAGGTCGGCGCGCCGACGGGGTTGTTGCCGAGGTCGAGCCCGTGGTTGAGCTTGTTGACCATGTTCGTCAGCCCGATGGAGTCAATGTCAAAGACGGCCGTCGCGTCCGGGTACGGCCCCATCTTCGGCGGGTCGCCGGTGATGAGCAGGAGGTTGCGCAGTCCCAACCCCGCCGCGCCGAGGATGTCCGACATCATCCCGAGCAGGTTGCGGTCGCGGCAGCAGTAGTGCAGCACGGTCTCCAGCCCGACCTCGCGCTCGACGAGGGCGGCCGTGGCGAGCGCGCTCATGCGCGACTGCGCGCGCGGCCCGTCCGGGATGTTGACGGCGTCAACGCCCGCCGTCTTCAGGAGCCTGATGCTCTCCAGAGTCTTCCCCGGCTCGCAGCCCTTCGGCGGCAGGACCTCGACCGTGGTGACGAAACGCCCTTGCGCGAGCTTGCGCGCCCAGTTCGAGCGCTCTTCGAGCGGGACGGCCTCGACCTCGGGGGCCTTCCGCTCCTCGACCTGCGCGGGCGCGCGCAGGGGGCCGCTCGTGTGGAACTGGAGCGGGCCGGTCGGGCGGAAGACGCGCGGGCTGACGGCGCGGACGGCGTCCGAGATGAGCTTGACGTGCGCCGGCGTCGTCCCGCAGCAGCCGCCGATGAACTTGACGCCGGCCTGGATGAGCCGCTTGGCGTACTTCGCCATGTACTCGGGCGAGCACATGTAGAACTGCCGGCCCTGCACGTCGCGCGGCAGCCCCGCGTTCGGCTGCGCCGAGAGCTTCTTGCGCGTCACGGCCCGCATCCGCTCGACGGCCGACAGCACGATGGCCGGGCCGACGCCGCAGTTCAGTCCGATCACGTCCGCGCCCCACTCGTCGAGGCGCGAGGTGAAGACCTCGGGCGTGGTGCCGAAGGAGGTGTTGCCGTCGAGCGAGATGGTCATCTGCGCGACCACGGGCAGGTCGCACAGCTCGCGCACGGCGCGGATGGCCTGCCGCATCTCGGCGAGGTCGGAGAAGGTTTCGAGGACGAAGAGGTCTACGCCGCCTTCGAGGAGCGCCGCCGCCTGCTCCTTGAACATGTCGCGGGCCTCGTCGAAGGAGGTCGGCCCGTAAGGCTCGATGCGCAGGCCGAGCGGGCCGACGGCCCCGGCGACGTAGGCGCGGCCCGCGGCGGCCTCGCGGGCGAGGCCGGCCGCCGCGAGGTTGATCTCGCGCAGGCGGCCCTCCAGCCCGTACTGCCCGAGCTTGTGCGCGGTCGCGCCGAAGGTGTTCGTCTCGATGATCTCGGCCCCGGCCCGCACGTACTCGGCGTGCACGTCGCGGACGAGTTCCGGGTTGGTCAGGTTCAGCTCGTCGTAAGAGCGGTTGATGTAGACGCCCTTCGCGTAGAGCATCGTCCCGACCGCCCCGTCGAAGACGGCGATCTGGTCGCTCTCGATCAGGTCTCTGAATTTTTCCATCATTCAAGTAGCCAGTAGCCAGTAGCCAGTAGAAAAGCCTTGCCTCCGAGTCGTCAGGGCGTCGGCGTCAGCATCCGTCATGCGGAGCCTACCGACTACTGACTACTGGCTACTGGCTACTTAAAAAAAATTCCCGCGCCAAACAACGCGGGACTTCAGCGGGTGTTGAAGTTGGCGACGCCTGAAGCGCCGAGCTGTTTAGCGGTTTATTTTACGTGGCCGCAAGTCGCCTTAACTCACCACGTCTTTTGTCAACCGCGCTTATACGCCGCCGGGGGCGGGGCTGTCAAGACCGGCGGGCCGGTCTCGCGCCGCGCCCGCGGGCGGGCGGCTCAGTTCGGCGGCTCGAAGGTGGAGACGTTCGCCACGCGAATCCATTTCCCGTCGCGCTTCTCGTAGGTCATGATGCCGGCGTAGACGAACTTCTCCTCCTGCTCCTTGCCGGCCGCGTCCTTCTGCGTCCGCCTGACCCGGATGCGCGTGATCATCCAGGCCATGCTCCCGTCCTGCGAGACGCTGACGATGGGCTCCTCCACGTCGTCCCACTCGAAATACTTCGCGCCTTTGAAATACCCCTCATATCGCTTCACTTGGTCGGCCCTGCTGACCCGACCGATGCGGCCGTCACGGACGTAGACGAACTCCTCGGCCGACCCCTCCTGCAAGCGCGCCGGGTCGGTCTTGAAGTGAGCCTCGCGCGCCTCCCTGTGCAGGCGCAGCAGCTCCGCCTTCTCCTTCTCCAGGTCAACCGGCGGCCGGGTCTGCGCGTGAGCGACGCCCGCACAGACGACGAACAGCAGAAGAAGCGTTGGCGACTTCACGATGGATTCTCCTCCGTCGGAATTAATTCGACCCGCCGCGCCGGGCGGCGCAGACATTCCGAGTGAGTATACCCATCGGCCGGAGAACAGTTGTAAAATTGACGGCCCGTCAACGCAAATCTAAATCGCAAACCAAAAATCCAAAATCCTGCAACCCGAACACTAACGCCTCTGGCAGCGCGGGCAGAAGTAGGTGGAGCGGCCGGCGTGGGTGAGGCGGCGGACGCGGGCGCGGCAGGCGGGGCAGGGCTGGCCCTCCCGGTCGTAGACGCGCCAGCGGCCCTCGTAAGGCCCGCCGTAGTAGCCGCCTTCGATGTCCTCGGGGTTGACGTTCATCGTCGAGCCGTGGGCGATGGCTTCTCGGAGCACATCGAGGATGGCGCGGTGGAGGCGGGGGAGGCGGCGGCGCGCGAAGTCGGCGGCGACCGTGAAAGGGTTGGCGCGGGCGAGGAAGAGGGCCTCGGCGGCGTAGATGTTGCCGAGGCCGGTCACTTTCGTCTGGTCGAGGAGCGTCTCCTTGAGCGTGCGGCGCGAGCGCGCGAGGGCCGCGCCGAGGTACGCGGGCGTGAACTCGTCGGAGAAAGGCTCCGGCGCGAGCGAGCGCAGCTCCTTCGTCTCGAACAGCTCGTCCGAGCGGACGAGCCGCATCAAGCCGAAGTGGCGCTGGTCGGTGAAGGCCAGCCGGCGCTCGTCGTCGAGATGGAAGACGGCGTGAGTGTGTCGAGGCAGCTCGCGCCCGGCGGGCAGGAGCAGGAAGCGGCCGGTCATGCGCAGGTGGACGACGAGCGCCCGCCCGTTGTCGAGGTGCAGGAGGATGTGCTTGCCGCGGCGGCCGACCTCGCGGACGACGGCCCCGCGCAGGCCCCGCGCGAACCCCCGCGGCGTGTCGGCCGGCGCGAGCCGCGGCCGCAAAAGCTCCGCCCCGACGAAGCGGCGGCCCCGCACGAGCCGGTCGAGCGCGCGCGCGACGAGTTCGACTTCCGGCAGTTCAGGCATGATGAGAGTAAAGAAATGATGAATGCGGAATGCGGAATGATGAATTAGTTTTCAGTCGTCAGTTATCAGTTCTCAGTAAGACAAAAACTGACGACTGACGACTGATAACTTGTCTCTTATTCATCATTCATCATTCCGCATTCATCATTCCTTCCTTAAACGCTGTGCGCGAGGCGCTGGCCGTGTTCGAGTAGCGTTTCGCGTTTGGCGGGGGAGGTGGCCTCGGCGTAGATGCGCAGCAGCGGCTCGGTGCCGGACTGGCGGAAGAGGAGCCAGGACTCGTCGGCGAAGAGCAGCTTGACGCCGTCGAGCGTCTCGACCGAGCGCACCGCGTGGCCCTCGACCCGCGCGGGCGGCCGCGCCGAGAGCGTCTCGACGAGGGCGAGGCCGCGCGCCACCTCGACGCGCAGGTCGCGGCGGCCGAAGTGGAACTCGCCGAACTCGCGGTGCATCTCGCCGACGAGTTCGGTCGGCGTCCGCCCCGAGGCGACGACCGTCTCTAGGAAGAGGAGCGTGTTGAGGAGGCCGTCGCGCTCGGGCAGGTGGCCGGCGACGCCGATGCCGCCCGACTCCTCCGCGCCGATGAGAACCGGCTCGCGCAGCATCAGGTCGGCCACGTACTTGAAGCCGATGGGCGTCTCGTAGAGGGCGAGGCCGTGCGCCGCGGCGATGCGCTTGAGCAGCACGGACTGCGAGAAGGTGCGGACGACGCCGCCCTCCATCCGCCGGCGGCGCGCGAGGTGCAGGAGGATGAGCGGCACGACCTCGTGCATCGTCATCGTCTCGCCAATCTCGTTGACCGCGCCGACGCGGTCGGCGTCGCCGTCCGTGGCGAGGCCGACGAGCGCCCCCGCCTCGCGGACGCGCGCCTTGAGCGGCCCGAGGTTGCGGTCTATCGGCTCCGGGTCGCAGCCGCCGAAGAGCGTGTCGCGCCCGGCCCGCAAGGTCTCGGCCCGGAGCCTCCCGCCTCCGAGGAAACTCTCCGCCCAGCGCCCGCCCGTCCCGTGCATCGAGTCTATGACGACCGCGGCGTCGGCCGCCCGCAGCCGCCCGAGGTCTATGTAAGACTCGACCTGCCGGCGGTAGCTCTCGAACTGCGGCCCGAGCCCGCCCACGGCCCCGGCGGCGAGCGGCGACAGCCGCGGCGCGCGGGCGTCCACCAGCGCCTCGACCGAGCGCGTCGTCTCCGGCGTCGCGCTCCCGCCCCACGGGGCCTTGATCTTAAAGCCGTTGAAGGTCGCCGGGTTGTGCGAGGCCGTAATCACGACGCCGCCGTCCGCCCCGCGCTCGCGCACGGCCCAGGAGACGAGCGGCGTCGGCACGTCCGCGTCGAACATGCGGACGGCGACGCCGTTCCCCGTCAAGACCTCCGCGGCCCGCAGCGCGAAGTGTTCGGACATGAAGCGGCGGTCGTAGCCGACGACGACCGAAGGCGTCCGACGGCCGCCGCCGGGGCCTTCGTCTGCGCTTTGTTGTTTGAGGAAGTCCGCGTAAGCCTGCGCGACGCGCGCGACGTTCTCGAAGGTGAACTCGTGCGCGATCTGCGCGCGCCAGCCGTCGGTGCCGAAGCGGATCGGAGACGGTTCGGCGTGCGCGCCCCTCACGGCCGGCCCCCGGTCTGCGTGTAGTCGGTCAGGGAGGTCTTGTCGCCGAGCACAGACCCCGGCCCGACGACCGCCGCGCGCCCGATGTGGCAGCCGCGCCCGACGACCGCCCCCGAGAGGTGCGCGCCCGCCCCGACGCGCGTGTGCGCCCAGACGACCGAGTCCTCGACGTGCGCCCGCTCTTCGAGGTGGACGCCGGGGCCGAGCACCGAGTTGACGACCTGCGCGCCGGGCTTGACGACGCACTCGTCGGCGACGACCGAGAGGTCGTCAATCTCGGCGTGCGTCGCCGAGTCGAAGGCGCCGAGCCGCTCTCTGAGCTTCATGGTGCGGACCCGGCCGGCGAGGATGTCCCGGTGGACTCGCAGGTAGCGGGCCGGCGTCCCGATGTCTATCCAGTAGGCGTCGCGCGGGACGTGCGCGTAGAACTTCTCGCCGCGGCGCAGGAGGTCCGGGAAGAGCTGGTACTCGAAGGAGTAGCTCTCGCCGGCGGGGACGTAGTCGAGGACGCGCGGGTCGAGGACGTAGGTGCCGGCGTTGATGGTGTTGACGCTGATCTCGTCCGGCCCCGGCTTCTCCAGGAAGCGGCGGACGCGGCCGTCCTCCTCGGTCTCGACCACCCCGTAGGCGGCCGGGTTCTCGACGGGCGCGAGGACGACCGTCGCGGTCGCGCCGCGCCCGTCGTGCTCGCGGATGACCCGCCGCAGGTCGAGGTCGGTGATGATGTCGCCGTTGAGGACGACGGTCGGCTCGCGGATCAAGTCCTCGGCGAACTTGTAGGCCCCGGCCGTGCCCATCGGCTGCTGCTCGACGGTGTAGCTGAGGCGGACGCCGAACTCGGAGCCGTCGCCGAGCTGCTGCTCGATTTTGTGCGGCTGGTAGGAGAGCGAGAGCGTGATGTCGGTGATCCCGGCGCGCTTGAGCGTGTCTATCTGGTAGAGCAGGAACGGGCGGTTGCAGACGGGGACGACGGGCTTCGGCGTGTAGACCGTAAGGGGCCTCAGCCGCGTCCCCTTGCCGCCTGCGAGAATGAGAGCCTGCATAAGTTTCTAAATGAGAGTGGGAGGTGGAACAGTCCCCTCCGCGGTTCAGGGAATCAAGAGCGGGGCCGAGTCTAGCACCTACGCATTTTGCTTTTCAACGTAACCCTCCCGCCGCGGAACGCTTGCTTGACACCCCCCGGCGCGAACGTATAATCGAACTTTGAAATTAACGACGAATAATGACGAATAATAAGGGAGCCAGCTCATGAGGGTGCGCGCGGCGAAAGGGCGCTTTACCGCCTCCGAGGAGATCTCCAGGGAGGCGGCGTGGGGCAGGCTCACGGAAATGCTCGGCGGGGGCTGGCGTAACTGTTGGCTCATCCCTTACGTGAATTTCGAGCCGATCAACACTGACCGCCTCAGGGCCAACGTCAGGCTCGAAGCGGAAACCGCCTTGCACGGCAAGTACCCGTGCGAGTTGACCGCCTGGGACGAGGAGAATAAAAGGTTCTCGCTCAAAATAATGTATCACCCGGAGTATTTCACCGAGTACGAGTTCGCGGTCAACGAGTTCATGAACGGCGGGACGTTTATAGACGCGCGGCTCGCCAGGAACCACGGCCAGGGCCTTCTGGCCCGGGTCGTCGGGAAGCCCGAGAGCATTGAAGAAGCGTTGAGCCGGACGCTGTCTTACATCCCCATCAAGGGGCGGATAGATTTCGTGAAAGCGGAGTGACGCGGGAGACCCCCGGTCGGGGCTCGCCGCGTGAGGAAGGAATCATGTCGGAGAGAAGAGAGGCCGTCATCGTCAGCGCCGTGCGCACGCCGACGGGGAAGTTCCAGGGCGCGCTGAAGGACTTCAGGGCGACGCAGCTCGGCGCGCTGGTCGTGCGCGAGGCGGTCAGGCGCGCCGGCGTCGCGCCCGAGGAGGTGGACGAGGTCATCATGGGCTGCGTCATACAGGCCGGCCTCGGCCAGAACCCGGCGCGGCAGGCGGCCCTCGGCGGCGGCATCCCGTTCGGCGTCTCGGCCGTGACCGTCAACAAGGTCTGCGGGTCGGGACTGAAGGCGGTGATGATGGCCGCGCAGGGCGTGCAGCTCGGCGACGCGGAGGTCGTCGTCGCCGGCGGCATGGAGTCCATGTCGAACGCGCCGTACCTGCTGCCGAAGGCGCGCGAGGGCTACCGGATGGGCGACGCCACGCTCGTTGACGCGATGATCCACGACGGCCTCTGGTGCGCCTTCGAGAACTACCACATGGGCAACACCGGCGAGGTCGTCGCCGAGCGCTACGGCGTGACGCGCGAGGACCAGGACGCCTACGCCTACGACTCGCACCGCAAGGCGGTCGCCGCCATCAAGGCCGGCCGGTTCAAGGACGAAATCCTCCCCGTCGAAATCCCGCAAAGGAAAGGCGACCCGGTTATCTTCGACACCGACGAGCCGGTGCGTGAGGACACCTCGGTCGAGGCGTTAGGCCGCCTCAAGCCGGCCTTCAGGAAGGAGGGCGGGACGGTGACGGCCGGCAACGCGCCCGGCGTCAACGACGGCGCGTCGGCCGTCGTCGTCACCTCGCTGGAGCGGGCGCGCGCGCTCGGCGTCGAGCCGATGGCGCGCGTCGCCGCGCAGGCCACCTCCGGCATCCAGCCCGAGCTGGTGATGATGGCCCCGGTCGAGGCCATCCGGAAGGTCTTGCGCAAGGCCGGCTGGACGCTGAACGAGGTTGACCTCGTCGAGCTCAACGAGGCTTTCGCCGTCCAGGCCGTCGCCATCACGCGCGAGCTCGGACTCGACCCCGACAAGGTCAACGTCAACGGCGGCGCGGTCGCGCTCGGCCACGCCATCGGCCAGTCGGGCTCGCGCTTGCTGACGACGATGCTCTACGAGATGAAGCGCCGGAACGCGCGCCGCGGCCTCGCCGCCCTCTGCCTCGGCGGCGGCAACGCCGTCGCGATGGCCGTGGAAAGGTAAAAAGGGTTCTGGGGGTCGGGTGTTAGGTGCCGGGTAAGAAGCAAGCTGTCTTAAACCTAGCACCCGACACCCAACACCCAGAACCCAACACCTAGCACCCAGCACCCAATTTATGACTCCCGCTGATCACAACAAAGTCATCGGCATCATGCACCTCGTCTACGGCGGGTTCTTCACGCTGATGGCGTTCCTGATGCTGCTCATCTTCGGCGGCCTCGCCGGCATGATCTCGGCTCTCGCGGCGAACGACCCGAACGCGCCCCCGGCCGCCATCTTCTGGCTCGTCGCGGGCGTCTTCTTCTTCGTCTACCTCGTCCTGAGCCTGCCGAGCCTCGTCGCCGGCTACGCGATGTTGAAGCGGAAACCGTGGGCGCGCGTCGCGGGCATCGTCGCCTCGGTGCTGGCCGCGATGAGCCTTCCCTTCGGGACGGCGCTGTGCGTCTACTCGCTCTGGTTCTTCTTCGGCGACCAGGGCAAAGCCTTCGAGAGCGCGGGGCGGGCCGGCCCGTGGCGCGGCTCGCTCAACCAGGGCCGGCCCTTCGGCGGCTACGCGCAGACCTTCGGCCACGAGCGTGAGCCGGCCTACCGCCCGCCCGCGCAACCCCCCGACTGGAGGAGCGAATAAGTTGGCGGAAATCTTCGGAGTGGTGGGCGCGGGGACGATGGGCAGCGGTATCGCGCAGGTGGCGGCGCGGGCCGGCTTCGAGGTCGTGCTGCGCGACGTGTCCGAAGAGTTCCTGGCGCGCGGCATGAAGGCCGTTGACCGCAGCCTCCAGCGCGACGTTGACAAGGAGCGCCTGAAGGAGGAAGAGAAGCGCGAGATCGTCGGCCGCATCCGCACGACGACGGAACTGAAAGACCTGGCCGGGGCCGGCTTCGTCGTCGAGGCCATCACCGAAGACCTCGCGGCCAAGCGCGAGCTGTTCGGCGCGCTCGACGAGGCGGTGCAGAAAGAGGCCGTCCTCGCCTCGAACACCTCCTCGATTTCGATCACGAAGCTCGGCGCGGCCACGCGCCGGCCCGAGCAGGTCATCGGGATGCACTTCATGAACCCGGTGCCGGTGATGAAGCTGGTCGAGATCATCCGCGGCATCGCCACCTCGGACGAGACCTGGGGGCGGACGCGCGCGCTCACCGAGCGGCTCGGCAAGACCCCGCTCGAGTGCAACGACTCGCCCGGCTTCGTCTCGAACCGCGTCCTGATGCCGATGATCAACGAGGCGGTCTTCGCCCTCCACGAGGGCGTCGCCTCGCGCGAGTCCATTGACGGCATCATGCGGCTCGGCATGAACCACCCGATGGGGCCGCTCACGCTCGCCGACTTCATCGGCCTCGACGTCTGCCTGGCCATACTCAACGTGCTGCACGAGGAGCTGGGCGACCCGAAGTACCGCCCCTGCCCGCTGCTCAAGAAGTACGTGGACGCCGGCTGGCTCGGCCGCAAGGCGGGCCGCGGGTTCTACGAATACTGAAGCCTTTAAGCCGCGGCCGCCGCCGCACGGGCGGCGCGGCGACTTCCGCGAACGGGGCCGGCGATGTCGAAGCGAATCGGAAGAGTCTACTGCCAGCGCTGCCTGGCCGATAACCCCGTCGGGCAGGAGTCCTGCTTCCGCTGCGGGACGCGGCTGATGCTCGTCGTCGAGCCGTCGTCTTTGCGCTTCGAGGACGAGGGCCTCGGCGGCGGCCTCGAAGAGCACCTGCTGGAGCGCGTCTCGGCGCTGGAGAACCACATGCTCCGCCTGGCCGAGCGCCTCGCGCAGGTCGTCGAACTCCTGCTGCGTCAGACCCGCTCCGTGCAGCAGGAGCACCTCCTCCTCGACACGCTCATCACGGCCCTGAGCGAGGCGCGCGCCATCAGCAAGCAGGGCGTCGAGTCGGCGTGGCGCGACCGCCTGGAGCGCGACACGGCCGACTTCGAGGCGAAGGAGCGCCGCCAGTTGCTCTGCGCCCGCGCCCTCGAACAGTACGCCGGGCCGGAGCGCGAGCTGTTCGCGCGGCTCGTCCGCGAGGGCTTCGCGCGCGTCGGCGAGGGGAAGGCGGCCGAGGGCGTGCGCGCGCTCGAACGCGCCGCGGCGCTCGCGCCCGCGTCGGCCGCGCTCAACGCCTACCTCGGCGAGCACTTCTTCCGCGAGGGCAAGCCGGCCCGCGCCCGCGACTACCTCGCGCGCGCGCTCAAGGCCGACCCGGAGGACGCGCGGGTGCGCCTGCTTCTGGGTCTGACGGTCGGCGACGAGGGCGAGGCCGCGCGCGCCAAAGAGCTTCTGAACGAGGCGGTCAGGCGCGGCGGCCCTTCGTTCGCGGCCCACTGCGCCCTGGGGCGGCTGTCGGCCGCCGAGTCCGACTGGAAGACGGCGCTCGCCGAGTTCAAGCGGGCGCTCGCCGCAAGGCCCTGCCCCGAGGCCCACTACCTGCTCGGCCTCGTCTACTTCAACCTCGAACGCTACCGCATGGCGCGGCGGCACCTCGCGCGGGCCGTGGAGATGGACGACACGTACGGCGAGGCGCACTACCTGCTCGGCCTCGCGCACGCGCGGCTCGGCGAGCGCAAGCAGGCGGCCGAGGCCCTGGCGGCGGCGCGCGCGGCCGGGGCCGGCGGGGCCAGGAGTGCCCGCGGCCGTCAGGCGGCGAGGGGGAAGACGCCGCCTTCGCTCTTCGCCTCGGGCCGGGGCGCGCGCCGGCGGCTCGTCACGGGCGGCGACGCGCGCCTCGCCGCGGCCCTCCAGGCCGACGCCCTCGGCGTCCGCGTGGAACGCTAATAAGAATTTTTGATTTTAGATTTTTGATTTGCGATCGGTAGTCGTCAGTCATCAGTGAAGACAAAAACTGATAACTGATGACTGACGACTGATAACTAAATCGCAAATCAAAAATCTAAAATCAAAAATTCTTTCGCCGTGCGGCGCGTTGACACTTCGGCTCTAACCGTTATAATTGCAGCTTTTGTGCCGACTCCGTTTTGGGCGGGGGCGGTCACTAGGGGTTCGGGGCATGCGGATTGAGGTCGAAAATCTGTCGGAGGCGGGCGAGCCCTTCGCGCACACCTACGCGCCGGGCGGGCTGGAACTCGACAGCGAGGCGGTCGGCCTCAGCCGCGAGGCGAGGGTCGAGGGGCGGGCCAGCCGCAGGGGCGAGGAGATTCGCGTGCGGGGGAAGATCGAGACCGGGGTCGAGGTCGCCTGCGACCGCTGCCTCGCGCCGGTCGCCGTCCCTCTGGAGGTCGAGTTCGACACGGCCTTCATCCCGCAGGAGCGGGCCGCGGCCGCCGAAGAGAACGTCGAGCTGCACGCCGAAGACATGGGACTGGCGGCCTTCGAGGGCGACGCGATAGACCTCGACGAGCTGGTGCGCGAGCAGATTCTGCTCGCCCTCCCCGCGCGCCACCTCTGCCGCGAGGAGTGCAAGGGCCTGTGCCCGACCTGCGGCGCCGACCTCAACGCCGGCCGCTGCGGCTGCGAACACAAGGAGGCCGACCCGCGCTGGGCGGCCCTCGCGGATTTGAAGAAGAATAAAGACCGTGAATCGTGAGGAGAAGTTATCAGTCATCAGTCATCAGTTTTCAGTGATCCTCTCTGCTGAGAGTTGAAGGCTTAAACTGATAACTGACAACTGATAACTGCGGTTTACGATTCACGATTTATGATTTACTAAGGAGTCATCATGCCTAACCCGAAACGTCGCCACTCGAAGTCGCGGACGCGGCAGCGCCGGGCGCACGACGCCCTGCGCGCGCCCCAGACCACGCTCTGCCCGAACTGCCAGGAGCCTCGGCTGCCGCACCGCGTCTGCCCGAAGTGCGGCCAGTACAAGGGCCGGCAGGTCGTCAAGGTCGAGCAGGAAGTGTGACGCGCGGGGCCTCTTGAGTCCTCGTCCGCTGTGACACTGCCCCGATGAGACATAAACTGACCGGCAAAGTCGTCGTCGACGCGATGGGCAGCGACCGCGCGCCGCACCCCGAGATAGACGGGGCGCTGTCCGCCGCCCGCGACTTCGGCGTCCGCGTCATCCTCGTCGGGCAGCCCGAGCGCGTCCTGCCCGAACTCGAACGGTGCGGCTGGCGGCGCGACGGCGACAAGGGCGTCGAGTTCGCCGAGGCCGCCGAGTTCATCGGGATGGACGAGGCGGTCGCCGCGGCCGTCCGCCGCAAGCGCAAGAGTTCGATGCGGGTCGGGGCGCGGCTCGTCGCCGAGGGGCACGCCGACGGCTTCGTCTCGGCCGGCAACACCGGCGCGGCGATGGCGACGGCCAAGATGGTCATCGGGATGCTGCCCGGCGTCGACCGCCCGGCGCTCGCCGCGCTCGTCCCGACCAAGTCGGGCCGCCCGACTCTGATCCTTGATGTCGGGGCCAACTCCGACTGCAAGCCGCACCAGATGGCGCAGTTTGCTATCATGGGCGACGCATACTCGCGCTCGGTCCTGGGGACGCCGCGCCCCTCCGTCGGGTTGATGAGCATCGGCGAGGAGGAGGCCAAGGGCAACGACCTGACGAAGGAGGCGTTCCCGCTGCTGCGCGAGCTGTCGGGGCTGAACTTCGTCGGCAACGTCGAGGGCCGCGACGTGTTCACCGGCCAGGTGGACGTGATCGTCACCGACGGCTTCACGGGCAACGTGATGCTCAAGCTCTCCGAGGGCTTGCAGGACGCCGTCATCTCGATGATTAAGCGGGAGCTGTCGGCCTCGGCCATCACGAAGGCCGGGGCGGTTCTGGCGCGGCCCGCGTTCCAGAACCTGAAGAAGCGTCTCGACTACGCCGAGTACGGCGGCGCGCCGCTGCTCGGCGTCCAGCGGATCGTCGTCGTCTGCCACGGCAGCTCGAACGCGCGCGCCGTCCGTAACGCCGTCCGCAACGTCAAAGAGTTCTCCGAGCACGGCGCGCTCGAACGCATCGAGCGCGGCATCGCCGAGACCAGCGCGCATGACCTCGAAGTCCTCCGCGCCGTCGCGGAATGAAAGGAAGTAGACAGTAGACAGTAGACAGTAGCCGGTAGGCTCGGAAGCGGGCGCTGACGCCGACACGCTGACGATTCGATGGCGAACTATTTCTACTGTCTACTGGCTACTGTCTACTGACTACTGACTACTGTCTACTGCTATGGCAACACAGAAGAACGCGGTGATTCTGGGGACCGGCCGCTCGTACCCCGAGGGCGTCTTGACCAACGCCGATTTGGAGAAGATGGTCGAGACCTCGGACGAGTGGATCACGACGCGCACCGGCATCAAGCAGCGGCACAAGGCGGCTGACGGCGAGTACACCTCGATGTTCGCCGTCGCCGCCGCCCGCCAGGCCATCGAGCGCGCCCGCATCGACCCCGTTGACATCGGCCTCGTCATCTGCGCCACCGTCACGCCCGACCAGATTCTGCCCTCGACGGGCTGCCTCGTCCAGACCGAGCTGGGGGCGCACCGCGCCGCCGCCTTCGACCTCGCCGCGGCCTGCTCCGGCTTCCTCTACGGGCTGACGCTCGCCAACCAGATGATCCGCTCCGGGCAGACGCGCTACGCGCTCGTCATCGGCGCGGAAATCCTGACGCGCTACGTGGACTACACCGACCGCGCGACCTGCGTCATCTTCGGCGACGGCGCGGGCGCTGCCGTCCTCGGCCCGACCGAGGAGGAGCGCGGCATCCTCGCGACGCGCATCTATTCCGACGGCCGCTTCGCCGAGCAGCTCTACTCGCCCGGCGGCGGCACGCGCATCCCGCCGACGGCCGAGACGCTCGCCTCTGGCCTCCACTTCTACAAGATGCGCGGCAACGAGCTGTTCAAGGTGGCGGTGCGCTCGATGGCCGACGTCTCGCGGGAGGTGCTCGAAGAGGCCGGCTACAAGGCCGGCGACGTGAAGCTCTTCATCCCGCACCAGGCCAACCAGCGGATCACCGACGCCGTCGCCAAGAACCTGAACGTGGACGAAGCAATCGTCTACTCGAACATCGCCTACCACGGCAACACCTCCTCGGCCTCGATTCCCATCGCCCTCGACGAGTGCATCGAGCAGGGCCGGGTCAGGGAGGGCGACCTCGTGCTCCTCGCCTCCTTCGGCGGCGGCGTGACGTGGGGCGGCGTGCTGGTGAAGTGGTGAGGCGATTTCGGATTTTAGATTTTGGATTACCTGAGCGGTGAAAGTTGAATGCTCGTGATCCTGCTTCGAGTTCGAGAAGCACAACAATCCAACAATC
>DASZKF010000406.1:0-2859 GCA_035947355.1 Pyrinomonadaceae bacterium
CCCCCCCCCCGCCCCCTCCGACCCCCACGGCGAATCCGCCTTGCCCCGCGCCTCGCGCAGCAGCGCCCGGCGGAGGGCGGCGAAGACTTCGGGGCGGACTGCTTGCATGGAAGCGGAGCCGCATCTTCAGAGACAGCCGTCAAAGCCCTCGGCCCGCCGCGAGGCGCGAAGACGGCGGCTGACCGTCTTCGGCGTCGCGGCCTGCTTCTACCTCCTGACGTGCGCGGGCCGGATGGCGAGTTCGGACTCTTACACGCAGCTACAGGCTTCAGTCCTCCTGGTGAGCACCGGACGGGTCGCGGCCGAAGACACGAGGCCGCACCAGTACGCGTGGGTCGTCGGCCCCGGCGGCGGCTCGTACCAGGCGCACGACCCCGGCAACATCATTCTGTTCATCCCCGCGGCCGTCGTCGCCGTCCTCGCCGGAGGTGACGACGCCTTCCGCGACGTCCCGCTCGCGGCCCGCGTGGCCGCGGCCCTGACCTACGCCCTCGTCGGGGCCGCGTGCGTCGCCGCCCTTTACCGCGCGCTCGCCATCGTCCTGAGCGAACGGGCCGCGCTCGCCGCGGCCGCACTCGCCGCCTGCGCGACGCCGCTCTGGGTCTACACGCGCAGCACGCTGGACGTTTTGCCCGCGGCGCTCGGCACGGCGCTGACGATGTGGGCCGTGCTCGCGCACGCCGCCGGGCGTGTGACGGCAGTCCGGGCGGCGGCGCTCGCGGCGCTCGCGGCTGCCTTGGCCGGGTGGTTCCGCGTCTCCGTCCTGCCGTTCGTCGCGGCCCCGGCCGCGGTTACGCTCATCACGCACGCGAGGGGCGCGCGGCTGCGGGCCGCGGCCGTCTTCGCCTCGGTCCTCGCGGCCTGCATGGCCCCGGTGCTCGCTTATAACTACGTGCGGACGGGGAACCCTTTCGTCCTCGCCACGATGCTCCCGCAGTACGCGCACCAGAACGGTTTCGCCGGCGAGTTCGCGACGGGGCTCTACGGGTTATTCGTCTCGCCGAACCGCGGGCTGTTCGTGTTCGCGCCGTGGCTCGCGCTGGCGCTCGTGCCCTTCGGGCTGCGGCGGCTGCCGGCCCGGCTGCGGTTCGCGGCCGTGGCTTTCCTCTTCGGGGCTGCCGCCTACGCGCTGGTGATTGCGGGGCTGAGGCAGTGGACGAAGCCGGAGTGGGGGCCGCGCTACCTCGTGCCGGTCATCCCCGTCTTCGCGCTCCACGCGGCTGTGGCCGCGGTCTGGCTGTGGCGGACTCGCCGGCGGCCGGCGGTCGTCGCGCCGGCCGTCCTCTCGCTGGCCTTCACGCTCCCGGCCGGCGTCGTCAACTACTCTTACGTCGTCACGAGCTTCCCCGGCGCGCACGCGCCACTCGCCGGCTCGCCGCGGCAGATCATCGGCTCTTACGACGCGCTCTGGCGCGGCCTCACCGGGCGCGAGCCGCTGGGGCCGGCGGAGGTGCGCGAAGACCCCGAGCGCGCGCCGGGCCTTCGCTTCCCAGACCTCTGGCTCGCGCGCCTTTACGAGCGCGGCGGAATCTTCCGGGCCGCCGCGTTAATCCTGACGCTCACCCTGCTGACGGGCCTCGTCTGGGGCGTTCGGCGGCTCGCGCTGCGGACGCCTGCCAGTCACGGTGAAGCCGTTTTATAGCTGCGTGCGGTAGGACGCGCCCCTCTCGTGTCGGCTGTCGCACGCTATAGAAATCGAAAGCCGTTGCGAGTGCGGGCTTGGCTGTTACGACTGTCCGGCTGCTGCGGCCACGCCGGCTTCGAGGTCGTTGATGAGGTCTTCGAGGAGCGGGAGTGAGCTCTCCTCGACGTAGCCTTTGCCGAGGAGGCGGATGATCTGGCGGGGGCGCGTCTCGCCGCGGGCCTCCTTGAGGAGGGCGCGGCAGAGGGCGGCGACGACTTCGGGGGCGAACTGCTTGCCGGCGTTGCGGCGGAAGTCGGCGACCACCTCCCCGAAGGAGCGGCGGCGGCGGTAGGGGCGGTCGGTCGTCATCGCGTCGAACGAGTCGGCCAGCGAGACGATCTTCGCGCCGAGCGGTATCTCTTCGTCCTTCAGCCCCTCGGGGTAGCCGCGCCCGTCGGGCCGCTCGTGGTGGTAGCGGGCCATCAGGGGGATGTCTGCGAAGGGGTGGTTGATGGGCTTGAGGATTTCGTAGCCGGCGGCCGGGTGTCGGCTCAGCTCCGCCGACTGCTTGGCGTCTATGCGGTAGGGCGCGTTGATGATGTCGCGGTCTACGACGAGCTTGCCGATGTCGTGCAGGTAGCCTGCGACGGCGATGCCCTCGACCTCCTCGTCGTTCCAGCCCAGCTCGCGCGCGATGATCTCGCTGTACTTGCCGACCCGCTCCGAGTGCCCCTGGGTGTACTTGTCCTTGCAGTCTATGGCGGCGGCGAAGGCGCGCACCGTGTCGCGGTAGATGTGGCGCAGGTCTTCGTAGAGGCGCCGGTTCTCCTCGGCCCGCTCCTCGACCTCGCGCAGCAGCCGGTGGTTGTGCAAACCCACCCCGATGTGTCGGCCGAGCGCGCGGACGATGTTGAGGTCTTCCTTGGTGAAAGGCTCCTCGCTGGCCTTCCCTCCGAGCAGGATCACGCCGACCAGCTCGCCCCGCACGACAAGCGGCGTGACGGCCTCCATCCTCAAGCCCTGAAGCTCCTGCCTGACCAGCCGCTCGACCTCTTCGGGGTCAGGCGGCGTGACGGCCCGGCGCCCGCGCCCGCCCTTCGGGGCGTGGCCGTTGCCGTTCGCGCGCGCGACGCCGAGGCTCAAAAGCACCTCGCGCGGCGCGCGGCCGGGCAGCCCGCGCGCGGCGACGAGCCGGAGCGAAGAGGTCTCCTGGTCGAACTCGGCCACGGCCCCGC
>DASZKF010000407.1:0-7397 GCA_035947355.1 Pyrinomonadaceae bacterium
AGCCCTGCCCCTACAGCCTGTCCCAGGGTAATCGTTACGGCCGAAGGGTTCAGCAATCGAATGCCATTCGCGAGTCTTTTCGGACGCCGCCTTGCAAGCGGCGCTTTTGTTCTGGCCTTGTGCGCGGCGTCGGTGCCGCCGACGGCGCTCGCGCAGAGAAGTCGGCGCGGGGCGGCGAGGCCGACGGCGGCCGGTGCGCAGGGGCGCGCGGCCGTGCGGCCCGAGTGGCGCGCGGCGCTGGGGCGCATCAGCGCCGAGAGCATGCGCGGGCACCTGTCCTTCATCGCCTCGGACGCGCTCGAAGGGCGCGCGACGCCTTCGCGCGGGCTCGACCTCGCCGCCGAGTACATCGCCGCGCAGTTCCGCCGCGCGGGCCTGGAGCCCGCCGGCGACGCTGGCGGTTACTTCCAGACGGCCGAATGGGAGTTGGCCGGGCGCGACAGCGAAGGCTTCGAGATGAGACTGGCGGACGGCCCGCGCAGTTTGTCGGTGGGGGCCGCCCAGGTCAGCTTCGGCGTCTCGGCCGGCAACTTCAACGTCTGGCCGCCCGAGCGCGAGTTGGCGCTCCCCGACGCCGGCCTCTTCAAGGTCGTCTACGGCGACGCCGCGCAGCGGGCCGCCCTGACGCGCGAGCAACTGGCCGGGCGTGTCGTCGTCACCGAGCTGCCCGACTTCCGCCTCGCGCAAGGGCCGCGTCGCCTCGCGCTGGCCCGCGAGGTGAACGAGTTCATGGGCCGTATGCACGCGCTCGGCGCGCCCCTGGTCGTCTCGTTCGACCGCGCGGGCACCCGCGGCGACGCCGCCCCGCGCAGGCTGATTAACCCGGAGGCGGGCGCGCACGTCTCACCGTTCGGCATCCACCCGACGGCCCCGCTCCTCGTAGTCCACGGGGCCGAAGGGGCGCAGTTCTTCGACTCGCTGCCGGCGGGCGCGACCGCGGCCCGCCTCACCCTGCGCGCGCGCGCCCCGGCGCGCGACCCCGTCAAGCTGCGCAACGTGGCCGGCCTCCTGCGCGGCTCCGACCCGAAGCTCAGAGACACCTACGTCATCGTCTCGGCCCACTACGACCACGTCGGCGTGCGCGCGGGCTGCGCCGCGGGCGACTGCATCTACAACGGCGCGAACGACGACGGCTCGGGCACGGTCGCCGTCATCGAACTCGCCGCGGCGCTCTCGCGCCTCGAGCGCAAGCCCCGCCGCAGCATCCTCTTCCTGGCCTTCTTCGGCGAGGAGATGGGGCTGCTCGGCTCGCGCCACTACGGCCGGCGGCCGCTCGTGCCGCTGGCGAAGACGGTCGCGCAGGTCAACCTGGAGCAGGTCGGCCGCACCGACGACTCCGAAGGGCCGCAGGTAGGCACGGCCGCCGTCACCGGCTTCGACTACTCGGACGTGGGCGAGGCCCTGCGGCGCGCGGCCGAGGCCGCGGGCGTCCGCCTCTACAAGCACCCGACGAAGTCCGACGCATACTTCTCGCGCAGCGACAACCAGGCGCTCGCAGACCTCGGCGTCCCCGCGCACACCGTCGGCGTCGCCTTCGACTTCCCCGACTACCACGGCGTCGGCGACCACTGGGAGAAGGTTGATTACGCCAACATGGAGCGCGTCGTCCGCGCCGTCGCCCTCGGCCTGCTCTCGCTCGCCGACGACCCGAAGGCCCCGCGCTGGGACGAGTCGAACCCCCGCGCCGCCGGGTACGCCGAGGCGTGGAAGAGGCTGCACGGACAATAAAAAGTTTCGGGTTACGAGTTTCGAGTTTCGAGTTCGTGGGGCGTGCGTTGAGCCACTCAAGTAACGCCGAACAGACTCGAAACTCGAAACTCCTAACCCGAAACTCATTTTCTACCTGCTCGTCACGTGAATGGCGCGGCTCGTCACAAACCGCCGCGCGGGCTGAAACACTCCGCCGGGGCGCCCCGTAGAAGCTAGGCCAATTGCGCAAGACCGCTGCGGACGCGCGGCCTCACGCCGCGCCCCGCCCCTCGCGCCGGGCCGGCGCTTTCGGCCGAACCGTTTCTTCCGGGAGAGCCTTCCGACATGCCTGCGAACCTTTCCAGACTTTCGCGCGCGGCCGCCGCCTGCGCCGCCCTCGCCCTATGCGCGCTCGCCGCGCGCGGGCAGACGCCTCCGGCCGCCGCGGCCTCTTACCTGCTCGTGCTCAACAAGGCCGAGGCGACGCTCGCCATCGTTGACCCGGCGACGATGCAGGTCGTCGGCCGCGTCCCGACCGGCGAGGGGCCGCACGAGGTCGCCGTCTCTTCGGACGGCCGCACAGCCTACGTCACCAACTACGGCGCGCAGAAGCCCGGCAACAGCATCTCGGTGATAGACCTCGCCTCGCGCCGGGAAACGAAGCGCGTTGACCTCGGGCCCCTTCTGCGCCCGCACGGCATCGTCGAGCGCGGCGGCAAGATTTACTTCACGGCCGAGCTGGCCCGCGCCGTCGCGCGCTACGACCCGGCGGCCGACAAGGTTGACCTCATCGTCGGCACCGGACAGAGCATCACGCACATGCTCGTCATGCACCCGAAGCGCGCCGTCGTCTACACGGCCGACATCCTCTCGAACACGGCGACGGTCATCGAGCTGGAGAAGCAGCAGCAAACCCCCGGCCCGCCCCCGCACGTCTCGCACGTCGCCGTCGGGCCGCAGCCCGAAGGCATTGACATCACGCCCGACGGGCGCGAGCTGTGGGTCGGCCACAACCAGGACGGCGGCATCTCGGTCATTGACACCGAGACGCTGAAGGTCACAGAGACGATCAAGGCCGGCGGCATGCCGATCCGCATCAAGTTCACGCCCGACGGCCGCTACGCACTCGTCTCCAGCCCGCCGACGGGCGAGCTGACCGTCTTCGACGCGGCGACGCGCAAGGAGGTCAAGCGCCTCCGGATCAGCGAGCCGCCGCAGGCCGAGGGCGGCGCGGGGCAAGTCCCCATCGGCATCCTGATCGCGCCCGACGGGCGGCGCGCCTACGTCGCCGTCACCACCGTCGGCCGCCCAGACCCCGGCAAGGTCGTCCGCGTAGACCTCGAAAAGCTGGAGGCGGCCGGCAGCGTCGAGACCGGGCGGGGGCCGGACGGGCTGGGCTGGGCCGGGAAGTAGGAGAGACGGCGATGAGCAGAAAATCTCCGGCGCGGGCCGCGCGCCAAAGGTTACGGCGATGGGTGCGCAAGTGCGACGCGGACGACGCGCGCGGCCTCGCGCTCCCAGTCCCGACGCAGATCATTTCCAACGAGGAGTTCGCCCCGCCGCCGCAGACGGTTGAGCAGCGCCGGGTCGAGCAACGCCTGACGGAGCTGGCCGACGGCGCGGCTAAGAGACTCGGCGTGAGCCGCCGGCAGTTCCTCTCGACGGCGGGCGGGATGGCCGCGGCCTTCGCCGCCATGAACTCCGTCTTCGGCCACTTCTTCGACGTGGACGCCGCCGAACTCTTCGAGCCGGCCGCCTCCGCCGAGCGCTGGCCGAAAGACGAGTTCATCTTCGACATCCACACGCACCACGTCGCCGCCGGCCGGCAGATCAAAGACCCGCCGCTCCTGCGCTATCGCGACGCCGGCGCGGCCTGGGGCAACGACGCGCTGAAGGGGCGCGAGCACCGCTGGCCCGACCTTTACCTCGCCAACTACATCAAGGAGATGTTCCTCGACAGCGACACCGTGATGGCCGTCATCACGGGCCTGCCGGCGAAGGAAGAGTCGCAGAACGTCCTGCCGCCGGCCGAGATGATCGAGACGCGCGCCGAGATCAACGGCCTCGCGCGCTCGCGCCGCATCATCGCCCACGGGCTGTTCTCGCCCGAACTCGGCGCGAAGAACATGGAGGAGATGCAGCGCCAGCGCGAGCGCCTGCGTGTCGAGGCGTGGAAGGGCTATCCGGGGCAGCCGCTCACGGACGGCGGTGTCGGCTGGTGGATGGACGACGAACGGCTGGCCTACCCGGCCTACGAGTATTCGCGCAAGGTCGGCATCAAAAACATCTGCGTCCACAAGGGCCTGCCGCTGCCGGGCTGGGATTTGGAGCACAGCAGCCCGCGCGACGTGCCGAAGGCCGCCTCGGACTTCCCCGACCTCAACTTCCTCATCTACCACGCGGGCTTCCGCGGCGTCCCGGACGTGCGCGAGGCCGTGGCCGACGGCTTCAGGACGAAGACTTACGTGCCGTGGGTCTCGGACTTGTGCGAGGCGCGGCGCAGGAACCCGAAGATGACGAACGTCTACATGGACCTGGGGACGACCTTCGGGATGACCGTCATCACGCAGCCGCTCCTCTGCGCGCACCTGCTCGGGATGATGATCCGCGACTTCGGCGAGGATCACGTCCTCTGGGGGACGGACTCAATCTGGTGGGGCTCGCCGCAGTGGCAGATTGAAGCCTTCCGCCGCCTCCGGATGCCCGAAGACTTGATGAAGCGTTTCGGCTACAAGCCGCTCACGCCCGAGGTCAAGCGGAAAATCCTCGGCCTCAACTCGGCCCGCGTCTACGGCGTGGACGCGCGCGCGAAGATGCAGGCCATCCCCACCGACTACGTCTCGCGCCTCAAGGAGAAGTACCGCGCCGAGGGCGCGCGCCCATCGAACACGCAGTACGGCTGGATCAGGGGCTGAAAGAATTAGCCACAGAGACACAGAGACACAGAGAGGCAGAAAAAATAAAACCCTTGCTGGAGACTTGAGATCAGAAATCCGCCGCTCGATTCTCCCTCAAACACAACTTCTCTTTTCTTGTTTTTAATCTCTGTGTCTCTGTGTCTCTGTGGCTAATCTGATTTCGTTAAGATGCGACTCCGAATCAAACTCTTGCTTCTCGTCGTCGCGCTGGCCGCGCCGTCGTTCGGGCGGCAGGCGGGCGCGCACCCTTACGCCTCGACGGTGCCGATGACGGAGGCGCGGATTTTCGCCGAGGGCGTCGTCTCGACGGCTGACCACGAGGATGAGGCGGCGGCCAGAGTAAAGCCCAGGGCGCAAGCCCTGGGTTAAGAACCTCTGCCGCCCCTCCGGGGCTTGGGTATCTTTATTGGCTACAGGCCCAGGGCTGACGCCTTGGGCTATATTCTGGCCGCCCCTGACGGGGCTGCAAACCGCCTTCTGCCTTCCTCGGTTGGCCTCCGGCGCGGCGTCCGTGAGAAACTAATGCTTCCCCATCTCCCGCAAAAATAAAGAACACGAAGGAGCTTCCCGTGATGCGTATCTCTAATCTCAGGCGGTTCGCCGTGGCGCTGCCGCTCCTGGCGCTGGCGTGGGGCGCGTCGGCGCAGGACAAGGGCGGGCGCGGCTTCGACACCTCGCGGATGGACAGGTCGGCCGCGGCCTGCACAGACTTCTACCAGTTCGCCAACGGCAACTGGCTGAAGACGACCGAAATCCCCGCGGCCTTCTCCTCCTGGGGCAGCTTCAACATCCTGGCCGAGAACAACCGCAAGACGCTCCACGAAATCCTCGAGGAGGCCGCGAAGAACAAGGCCCCGCGCGGCAGCGTCGAGCAGAAGGTCGGGGACTTCTACGCCTCCTGCATGGACGCCTCTCGACGCGAGGCCGAGGGCACGAAGCCCTTGCAGCCCGAGCTGGCCCGCATCGAGCAGATCAAGTCGGCCAGAGACCTCCAGGCGCAGCTCGCGCACCTGCACCGCATGGGCGTCCCCGCCCTCTTCGACTTCGACGCCCTGCCCGACTTCAAGAACAGCTCGGTCGTCATCGGCATCGCCACGCAGGGCGGGCTCTCGCTCCCGACCAACGAGTACTACACGAAGACCGACGACAAGTCGAAGGCGCTGCGCGAGCAGTTCGTGCAGCACGTCGCCCGGATGTTCCAACTGCTCGGCGACTCGCCCGAGCGGGCCGCCGCCGGCGCGAAGACCGTGATGGCGATCCAGACGCGGCTCGCGCAGAACTCGCGCACGCCCGTCGAGCTGCGCGACTTCTCGAAGCAGTACAACAAGATGACCGCGAAGGAGCTCTCCGAGCTGACGCCCTCCTTCGCCTGGGGCGAATACTTCGCCGCGCTCGGGCTGCCGCGCGACCTCTCGATCAACGTCGCGCACCCGGAATTCTACCGCGCCGTGGACAAGATGCTCACCGAGGTCCCGCTCGAAGACTGGAAGACCTACCTGCGCTGGCACCTCGTCGCGGACGCCGCGCCCTCGCTCTCCTCGAAGTTCGAGGACGAGAGCTTCAACTTCAACGGGAAGATCCTGGCGGGCCGCAAGGAGCAGTACCCGCTCTGGCGGCGCTGCGTGGCGGCGACCGACGCGCAGTTGGGCGAGGCGCTCGGGCAGGCCTACGTCGCGCGCGCCTTCACGCCCGAGTCGAAGCGGCGCATGCAGACGATGGTGCAGAACCTCATCGCCGCCTTCCGCGAGCGCGTCACGAAGCTCGACTGGATGAGCGACGAGACGCGGCGGCAGGCGCTCGCCAAGCTCGACGCCTTCGGCCAGAAGATCGGCTACCCCGAGAAGTGGATTGACTACTCCTCGCTCGACGTGACGCGCGACTCCTACGCGCAGAACGTGAGGCGGGCCGACGCCTTCGAGGTGCGCCGCGAGCTGGCGAAGGTCGGGAAGCCGGTGGACAAGACGGAGTGGGCGATGACGCCGCCGACCGTCAACGCCTACAACAACTGGCTCCAGAACGAGATCGTCTTCCCGGCCGGCATCCTCCAGGCGCCCTTCTTCAGCCCCGAAGCCGACGACGCCATCAACTACGGGGCCATCGGCGCGGTCATCGGCCACGAGATCACGCACGGCTTCGACGACCAGGGCGCGAAGTTCGACCTCGAAGGCAACCTCCGGAACTGGTGGACGGACGCCGACCTCAAGAACTTCGAGGCGCGCTCGGAGTGCATCGTCAACCAGTTCGCCGCCTACGAGGTCGAGCCGGGGCTGAAGATGACGGGCAAGCTCGTCTCGGGCGAATCCATCGCCGACCTCGGCGGCCTCCAGGTCGCCTACGACGCCTTCATGAAGTCTTTGGAGGGCAAGCCCCGCCCGGCCGACGTAGACGGCTTCACGCCCGAGCAGCGCTTCTTCCTCGGCTGGGCGCAGGTCTGGGCGGCGAAGTACACGCCCGAGATCGCGCGCCTCATCACGCAGTCCGACCCGCACCCGATCTCGCGCTTCCGCGTCAACGGCCCGCTCTCGAACATGCCCGAGTTCGCCGCCGCCTTCCAGTGCAAGGCCGGCGACCCGATGGTGCGCCCCGAGAAGGAGCGCTGCCAGGTGTGGTAGGGCGGTGAGCGGCGAGCGGTAAGCAGTGAGCAGTTAAAAACAGAAGGCAGCCGGAAATTAACGCCCGGCTGCCTTTCACCTTTCCAACCGCCCACTGCTTACCGCTCACTCTCCCATTGTCTTTCCCTCACCCGCGCATAAACTTCGCCGCCTCTGATAGCTGTCTCTTGACCGGCGG
>DASZKF010000408.1:0-10145 GCA_035947355.1 Pyrinomonadaceae bacterium
TCGCGCATCAACCGCATCTTCGAGGGCACGAACGAGATCAACCGCCTGCTCATCCCCGGCATGCTGGCCCGGCGCGCCGCCGCCGGCAAGCTCCCGCTCTTCCAGGCCGCGCAGGCCCTGATGGACGAGGTGCTCTCGCCGCAGCCGGCCTCGCTCGAAGAGGACGAGGGCGCGCTGGCCTACGAGCGGCGGCTCGTGCGGAACGCCAAGAAGGTCGCGCTGATGGTGCTGGGCACGGCCGCGCAGAAGTACATGGCGGCGCTCGCTGAGCAGCAGGAGGTTCTGCTCGGCGCGGCCGACATCATCATGGACGTGTACGCGATGGAGTCGGCCATCCTGCGCGCGGAGAAGATGGTCGGGGCGCAGGGCGAGGAGGCGGCCGCGGCCTACCTCGACATGACGAGCGTCTTCTGCAACGACGCCGTCGGCCGCGTCGAGGCTCACGCCAAAGACACGCTCGCCGCGATGGCCGAGGGCGACGAGCTGCGCACGCTCCTCGCGGCCCTGCGCCGCTTCACCAGGCACACGCCCGTCAACACCGTCGCCGCCCGCCAGCGCCTCGCCGACGCGATGATCCGGGCGAACAAGTACGTGTTCTGAAGAGTAGACAGTAGTCAGTAGCCAGTAGTCAGTAGGCACTGCATAAAGTCTGTTGACGCTGACACACGAACGGCCCGCAACCGAAGGGTTTTCTACTGACTACTGACTACTGTCTACTGTCTACTGCTTTCATGCGCATCGTCCCCATCTCCGTGCCAACGCCCTTCTACGTCGGGCCGGTCAACGTCTACCTGGTTAGGGAGGAGCCGCTGACCTTGATAGATACGGGGCCGAAGACGAGGGAGGCTTTGGAGGCTCTGCGGGAGGGCCTGCGGCGCGAGCGGGTGCGGCCCGCAGACATCCGGCGCATCGTGCTCACGCACGCGCACGAGGATCACTGCGGGCTGGCGAGGCGTCTGCGGGACGAGGCGAAGGACGCCGAAGTGTTAGTCCATGGCTGGGAGACGGGCCACCGCGCCGCGCGCCTGGAGTACGACGAGCACCGGGCGCTGCTGGTGCGCGCGGGCGTGCCCGACCCGGAGATCGCCGCCATGCGCCGGATGTACGAGGGCGTGCGGGCCTACGCCGACGCGCTCGAAGACCACGAGCACGCGGAACTCGCCGACGACGACGAGATCGGGTTCGGGCGCGGAAGCCTTCGCGTCGTCCACACGCCGGGCCACACGCCCGGCTCCTGCTCGTTCCTGCGCGAGGCCGACCGCACCGTCATCGCCGGCGACTGCGTCCTCAAGCGCATCACGCCGAACCCGGTGCTCTCGCCCGACCCCGTAGACCCCTCGCGCCGCTTCCGCTCGCTCGCCGAGTACCTCGTCAGCCTCGCCCGCCTGCGCTCGCTCTCGCCCACCCTCGTCCACGGCGGCCACGGCGAGCCCGTCACCGACTACGAAGAACTCTTCAACCGCTACCTGCGGGCCATCAACGACCGCCAATCGGAGGTCATCCGCCTCGTCCCCAAGACGGGCGCGACCGCCTGGGACGTCTCGCGCGAACTCTTCCCCGGCACCGACGACGTGCATCGCTTCCTCGCCACCAGCGAGGCCGTCGCCCACCTCGACCTCGCCCACTCCGAAGGCAAACTCGCCGTCGAGTTAAGCAACGGCCGCGAGGTCTACTTAAGGAAGTAGACAGTAGACAGTAGCCAGTAGCCAGTAGAAAAGCGTTCGCGGGCGAATCGTCAGGGCGTCAGGGTCAGCAGACTTCACGCGGAGCCTACTGGCTACTGACTACTGTCTACTGCTTTTTGGTTTTGCGCCGACAGCCGCACGCGCGAGCTGAGGTCGCGCAGGGCGGCGACGTTCTTCTCGCGGAGGCCGAAGGCCGTGCCGCCGACCGACAGCTCGACGAACTGCGCGCGCGCCAGCTTCTCGAAGGAGGCGTAGGGGAGGGTGACTTCAAGAATCTCCTTCATGCGGTTGTCGAACCAGCCCTCGCCGGCCTCCTGCTTGACGAGCCGCATCGTGCCGAGCTGTATCGTCTCGCCGTCGGCGACGGCCGACAGCCCGCGCCGCTCGGGCGGGTGGCGCTGGTCCCAGTCCTTCGTCTCGAAGGTGAGCTGGAGCGTGGCGTGGCGGACGTAGTCGAGCTGCTGGCCCGGGCAGTGGAGCGACGCCGAGAGGTTGACGCAGACGCCCTTCGTGACGCCCGCCGCGCCCTTCGCGCCGCCGCAGGTGACGGACATCGGGCGGAGCGCGACGACCGTCTCGCGCCGGAAGCCGTCGTACTTAGTTTCGATCTTGCCGCCGTGGTCGGGCGGCGCGGGCGGGTTTTGCCTGTGCGGCGCGGCGCTCGCGGCCTGGAGGAGCAGGCCGGCGCAGAGACAGAGAACGAGGATGCGTTTCATGGCGACCTTTCGTCGGAGCTTTGGGGGCGCAGGCGGTGTGAGACGAAGGCAAGCGCGGCCCGCGGCTGCGTGGCACCACAGCGTCGAGGCCGTTACCAGAACTATAACAAACGCCCGTGCGGCGCTGTCAAGAAAGTTTCGGGTGACGAGTTCGGGGCGGAAGCCCGACCGTGAGGGAGGGCGTCTCAGGTTGCCGAAGCAGAACGCTGACGCGACTTGAGACGCCCTCCCTCACGGTCGGGCTACTGAACGCGGTCTTTAACTCGAAACCCGCAACCCGAAACTTATTTGAGGCTGACGCGGACGAGGAAGGCGCGCTGGCCCTGGGCGGGGGCCTCGTAGACCCGCTCGACGCGGTAGCCGCGGCCCTTGAGGGTGTGCAGGGGCGGGCGCGTCTCGTCGAGAGAGGCGGCGCGGAAGGCGAGCCAGAAGGAGTCGCCGCCGAGCGCGCCGGGGTCTACGACGCTCACCCCTTCGAACCTCCGCGGCAGGAAGTAGGCGGGGTCTTCGGCGACGCCGGGCAGGCCGCGCACGACCGCGACGCGGAAACGCTCTTCGTCGCCGAGCGCGAACCAGAGGTGGTAGGCCACGAGGTCTTCGAAGGCGTAGACGTTGGCGGGACGCGACCCCCCGCGCTCGTCGCGCGCGAGCGACGCGGCCAGCCCCTCCCAGGCGCACCAGACGTAGACGCCCTCGCGCCGCAGCGCCGCCGCCGCCCCGGCCAGGACGAGCCAGCAGGCGAGTAAGACGAGCGCCGCGGCCTTCGTCCACGCCGGTCGCAGCCGCGCGAGCGCCGCGCCGGCCAGCAGAAGGTACGGCCCGGCGACGACGATCAGGTGGCGCGTGCCCCACACCGAGTAAGGCAGCAAGAGGCTCGCCGCGAAGGCGAGCGCGACCGGCGCGAGCGAGAAGAAGGTTAGGAAGCCGATAGCGCCGACGCGCCCCTCGGCACCGCCGCGCGGCTCGTCGTCGTCGTCGCCGGCCCGTCGGGTCTCTTCGTCGTCGCGCCCTCGCCGCCCGGCTTCGTCCCGCGTTCCCGTTCGCGTGCGGACGAGGAGGAGTGCGACGGGCAGCGCGACGAGGAGAAGGCCGGCGAGCGAGCCGGCGAGGGAGGCGGTCGGCTCGGCGGAGCTGCGCCGGAAGTAGAAGGGCTCGTGCAGGAGCGCGAACAACTGCGCGACCTGCGCGGGGCCGGGCCGCCCGACCCAGCCGATGTTCTGCGCCAGCCCGCCGCCCTCCCCGGCCGCCTCAGCGCACGCCCAGGCCCAAGGCGCGAAGCACGCGACCAGTACGACGACGGTTAGCGCGAACGGCGCGAGCCGGCGGCGGCGAAAGAGAATAAGGAACGCCGCCTCGCACGCGACGACGAGCCAGCCGTAGTAGTGGGTGTAGACGAGCAGGAGATTGAAGACGAAGAGCGCGATTAAGTTTCCCTTTGCCGAGCGGTTCAGGTAGCGCGCGAAGAGCCAGAGCGAAGTGAGCGTGAGGAGCAGCAGCAGGCTGTACATCCGAACCTCCTGCGCGTACTTGATGAGGAAGCCGTTCGTCGCGGCGAGCAGGAGGGCGAGGCGGGCGTCGGCCCCCGTCAGCCGCAGCTCGCGCGCGAGCAGCAGGAAGGGCACGACGCAGCCGAGCGAGGTGACGAAGGGGAAGAGGCGCAGCCAGAGGAGCGACTCGCCGCCCGCCTCCGCCCAGAGCTTGAGCAGCGCGTAGAAGAGCGGCGGGTGGATGAGGTCCGCGGCGACGAACCGCCACAGCCCGCCCCACGCGTGGCGCGCGGCGTGGACGCCGAAGACCTCGTCGAACCAGAGGCACGGCCCGGTCAGACGCCACAGCCGGGCCGCGGCGTAGAGCGCGACGAGGGCCGCGACGGGGCAGGATAAACAGTTTCGGGTTTCGGGTTTCGGGTTTCGAGTTCGGGAGGCGTACATTGAATCTTTCAACCCGCGCAGAGCAAACTCGAAACCCGAAACTCGTAACCCGAAACTTCTTTACGAGAGGTCGTCGGGCGGCCCTTCCTCGTCGCCGCCCTCGTCGGCTTCGGCCTCGTCGGCGAGGATGGCCTCGTTGAGGCGGGCCATCAGCCAGTGGAGGAAGACCTCGGCCTCGCGGCCCTTGCCCGTCCAGCGGGCGCGGTCGAACATCGTCAGCGCCATCGCCAGCGCGTGGTGCTGCCCCGCCCGGTCGCCCGCGAACTCGAACTGCCGGTAGAGCCGGTCTATGAGGCCGACGCTCTGGCGGGCCGTCTCCTCGTCTTTGAAGCCGAGCTTGTTGGCGAAGAACTTCGAGTAGACGTTCTGCGGGTGCGCCGTCGAGGTGTAGAGGTCGAAGTAGCCGGAGACGAGGCCCGCCTCCTGCAACACCGACCCGACGTAAGAGGGGCGCGACCCCGTGATGATCGCGATGTCCTCGACCTCGCCCATCCCCGACAAAAAGAGCGAGATGATCTGATCCTTCTTCGAAGGCTTGTTAGACGCGCGCCGCGGGCGCTCCTCCTCGGCCTTCCCCTTCTTCGCTCTGCCGCTCATCGCTCCCAAACCCTCCCTTCCGTCCCTCTCGTTACTACGCGTTCGTCGCTACTTTATCACCTCGAACTCAAAATAGATTGTCTTCCCGCGGACGACGAAGCACAGGTACTGCTCCCAGAAGCGGCGCAGGAAGCGCGCCGAAGGATAGCGGTTGCACAGGTTGACGGCCAGCTCGAAGCCGAGCGCGCGCCAGAGCCGGAGCATGCGGACGCGGATCACGCGGGGCCGCAAACGCACGTGGCTGTAGAAGTCGAAGTCGGGCCGGTCGCCGGTGAAGTAGGCGAAGGACTCGGTCGTGAGGTGGCGCTTGTGCGTCGGGTCGGTGTAGGAGGCGACGTCGGAGAAGTGCGGCGTATCCAGCCGGATGAGCGCGCCGGGCCGGGCGATGCGGTGCAGCTCGGCGACGACGGCCAGCACGTCCTCGACGTGCTCGATGACCTGGTTGCCGATGATGAGGTCGAACTCGTCGTCGGGGAACGGGTAGGGGACGCGGTCGAGGTCGTGGATGACGTCGGCGCCCGTCCGCGGGTTGCTGTCGAGCCCGACCGCGCCCGGCGTCTTGTGCTTCCCGCACCCGATGTCGAGCACCTTCGGCCGCGCCGCCCCGCTCCCCTGAACTTCGACTGCCTTCACGGCGGCCAGTTTATCTTCGCCCGCGCGAGGCAGACAAGTTTAGAAAAATTCGACGGGGACTGCCGGGAGGGGGGCGGCGAAGGGCCCGCCGCCAGCTTCGTCTCAAACCAGCGGCGGGGCGTGTAGCACCATGAAGTTGTCCCAGCGGTTCGTCAGCCCGAGCCCCGGCGCGTCGTTGTAAAGCCCGGCCCCGTCGGCCGTTGACAGCCCGACCCAGATTGCCGCGTAGACCGGCGTGTCGTCGGCGAAGACGCTGATCGTCCCGGCGGCCCTCGTGACCACCCGCAGCGTCGTCCACTCCGCGGGCATCCCGACGCCGGTCGCCAACTCCGCCCGCTCACCCCCGACGTAGTATCCGACCGTCAGCGTCTTCGGCGCGTCCGGCGTGGCCCCCTCGCTGGTGTGGGCGAAGAAGAAGTTGTGCGCGTCCTGCACGCGGAAGCTGAGGCCGGTGTTGTGGCCGCTCCCGGAGGGCATGGGCCGCCTGCTGACGCGCACGTCCAAGTCACCGCCTCCGGGCAGCCCCCCGACCCACGCGACCGCGCGGCCGTTGGCGAGCGCCACCGCCCGCCCGTTAAGGATGCCGAAGGGCTGTGACTCCTCCGCGGCGACGTCCGTCTGCCACGGGAGAAGCCCGGCCTCGCCGCCTTCGGTTTCGGCGAGGCCGCCCCGCCCGCCGAGCGCGTAGGTCGCGTTGCGGCGCGAGAACGAGTCGAAGACGAGCGCCCCGGCCGGGGCCGGCGGCGGGGCGTCCACGGGGGCGGCGAGCTGGCCGGGGTTGGCGGGGTCGGCAAAGTTCGGGGCGGTCGGGTCGAGGACGAACTTCGGGGGCGGGCACTCGGCGCAGGTGCGGAGGATGCCGCGCCCCGTGCCGCGCAGGTGGCCGGGGTGCGGCGTCCCGTCGTGACCCACGGGTGACATGTCGGCGACGATGCCGGCCTGGCGGAAGTAGTAACTCAACAAGTTGCCGCCGACGCCGAAGACCGTCTCGGGCCGGAAGGCCGCGTAGACCGACCCGACGGCGCGCGGGTTGGAGCCCTCGTAGCCGCGCACCTGCGCGATTCTCCCCCTGAGATTGCTGTGGTCGGAGCCGCCGACGAGTAGCCGGCTGCTGCCCGCGCCCGGCCCCGGCGAGATGCGCGGCCCGCGGAACTCCGTCCTCCCGACCGGCACCCCGTTGAAGTAGGTGACGACGTGGCTGCCGTCCCAGCCGACGGCGAAGTGGCCCCACTCGAAGGGGGCCGGCCCCTCGTCGCTGCGGAAGGAGGTGCGGAGGCTGCCGTCCCAGATGTTGCCGAAGAGCTGGTAGCGGCCGCGCTCGCTGGCACCGATGTTGGCGAAGCCGAAGAGGAGCGCGTGGTTGCCACCGTAGCCGTCGGAGAGGAGGTAGGTGCCGCCGGCGGCGCCGGCCGGCATCGCCCAGAACTCCCAGAAGAAGTGCGGCAGCGGGACGCGCCACCGCCAGAACGTTCGGTAGTCAACGGTCTTCGGCCTGCCGTCGAATTCGAGCACGTAGGAAGGCGCGGAGGCCGTGTCCAGGTCGGCGGTGAAGTTCGCGGCGAGGCTGCCGTCGCCGGCCGTGACCTGCTGACTCCCAGGCGTGAAGACGTAGAAGCCTTGTTCCTTCGAAGGCGTCACGGTGTACGTGCCGCGCGCCCCGGCGAGGAAGGAGTACGACCCGTCCCTGCCCGTGGTGGTCGCGCCGGCCTGCGGGCCGTCGAACGTCATGTTGATCCCGAAGAGGCCGCCCCCGCTCGCGTCGGTCACGCGGCCGCGCAGCCGCGGCCGGGCGGCGAAATTGAGGCTCAGGTCGCCGCCGAGGGGCGCGGTCGTCAGCCGCGCCGGCTCGATGACGAAGCCCGGCTTCGACAGCGCCAGCGTGTAAGCCCGCCCGCCGCCGAGGCCGCTCAGGGAGAAGTCGCCGAGGTCGTCTGTCACCGCGACGACCTTGCCATACACCCTGACCAACACCCCGCCGACCCCGCCCGCCCCGTCCGCCACGTGTCCCGTGATGGAGTAGAAGTGGCGCACGCCGTCGAAGCCCTGCTTGCTCTGGCTGGCGGAGAGGTTCGTGTACGACCTCGTCGGAGGCGAGAAGGTGTGGCCGGCGAGTGAGGGCGTCAGCACGTAGGCGCCGCCGGCCGGGACGCCCGCCAGCGAGTAGGTGCCGTCGGCGCCCGTCTTCGCCGCCTTGACGAAGGCCCCGGCTCGGGTCCTCAAAGTCACCGTCACGCCCGCGATGCTGTTGGGCGTGCCGGCCCTCTTGATGCGGCCGGTGATGGCGTAAGTCTGCTGGGCGGCCGGGCCGGGGGCGGCGAACGCGGGAGAAGACAGGAGTTGGAGCGCAATGAGAAGGCGAGTCGTGAGGCGCAGGCACGATGACATCTGTGCTCTCCTTTATGGGGCGTCGGGTGCCTGTGGATGGTGTACTACGACGGCTTTCGCGGCCGGGGGTGGCGCGAGGTTGCTCGCTGATCTGGTAGGGGAAGGGTTGTAAAGCCTTGCCTGGGCGACTTGCCGAAATAAGCAAAGTGCGGGAGTCATTCGCCGCCGCCTTGACAGGTGCCCGGATTATACGCCCGCCGGCAGGGGCGTCAAGGTTTTTACCCGCGCCCTGCTGCGGCCCCTTTACTCGGGGGCGGCCGCCCTGTCAGTCGTTTACTCACGGCCCTTCTGACTGCCGTTAGGTTTTTTGGAACCCGCCGGGCGGGCCGTGCGTGAAGGAGGTGTGAAAAACTATTTCGGGAGGTCTCCTGGTCTATGATGCGCCTGGCACTGTTGATGCTCTTCGCGCTGATGCTGGCGTCGCCCGAGGCGGCCCCGGCGCAGCAGGCGCCCGCCGCGCCCCCGCCCCCGGCCGCCGCGCCGGAAGCGCCCGAGCCTTTCGTCGCCACGCTCCCGCCCTTCGAGGGCCACAACTTCCTCGGCGTGCAGGTAGACGAGATCACGCGCGAGAACATGAAGGATTACGGCCTGTCGGGCGAGCCGCGCGGCGTCGGCGTCCGCGAGGTCGTCAAGGGCAGCCCGGCCGAGCGCGCCGGCCTGCGCGAGAAGGACGTGATCCTGCGCTTCGACGGCGAGGCGGTGACGAGCGCGCGCAAGCTCGTCCGCCTCGTCGAAGAGTCGGCCCCCGAGCACGCGGCGCGCCTCACCATCCTGCGCGGCGGCTCGGAGCAGGAGGTGACGGCCACGCTCGGCCGCCGCGAGGGCTTCGGGCCGCACCCCGAGGGGGCGCGGCTCTTCTCGCCCGACCCGGAGGAGACGCGGCGCTGGGCTGAGGAGTGGCGCAAGCACGGGGAGGAGTGGCAGAAGCGCGGCGAGGAGTTGCGCGAGCATCTCGAAGAGATGCAGCGCGAGCACCCCGGCGGCTTCGCGCTCCTCGCCGGCGCGGGCCGGCGCATCGGCGTCGGCACCAGCCCGCTCGGCAAGCAGCTCGCCGAATACTTCGGCGTCCAGCACGGCGTGCTCGTCAACTCGGTCGAGTCGGGCAGCCCGGCCGACAAGGCGGGCCTCAGGGCCGGCGACGTGGTGACGGAGGCCGACGGCGAGCGCGTCGAGGACGCCGGCGACCTCTCGCGCGCCATCAACCGCAAGGACGAGGGCGAGGTGACGCTGACGGTCGTCCGCGACAAGCAGCGCCGCACCGTGCGCGTCACGCCCGAGCGCCGCCAGCCCAAGGCGTTCACCATCAGCCCCGGCGCGGTTCACGTCGCCCCGCCCGTCGTACACGTCACGCCGCCGCGCGCACCCGCCGCCGCGCGCCCGCCCCGCGCCCCCCGCGTGCGCCCCCTCCTGCCCCGCCTCCGCGTCACCCGCGGCAACGTCATTTAGGGGTTACAGGGGAAGGGGAAGGCAGTCAGGAGCCGCTGGAGGCGGCGGCAGCATAAAGCCCAGGGCGTAAGCCCTGGGACGAGGCGCAATAGCAAGTTGAAAGCCCCGGAGGGGCGGCAGGCGTAAGGACGCGCGCATTATGCGCCGGAACCTCTGCCGCCCCTCCGGGGCTTCAATCCATTCTTACGTTGCTGCCGACCCAGGGCTCACGCCCTGGGCCTTATTCTTAGGCCGCCTCCGGCGGCTCAACCACTACGCTTTCGCTTCTCCCTTACTCTTGCCCGGTCAGTTTCTTCTTCTCGGCCAGGGCTTCGTTGTAGGCGCCGCCGGCCACGTCGCCGAGGGCGAGGGCGGCGTCGAGCTCGCGCAGCGCGTCCTCCTTGCGGTCGAGGAAGGCGAGGATACGGGCCGAGGCCGCGTGCGTACGCGAGAGCAGGGCGCGGTCGGTCTCGGGAGAGGCGAAGAGGGCGGCCTGCCGGAAGTGCTGGAGCGCGTTCGAGAGCCTCTGCTCCTGCAAAGCCTCGTCGAAGGCCGCCGAGGCCGCGAGCATCGCCGCCTGGCCGAGGCCGAAGTAGACGCGCGGCTCGTCGCGGTGCTCCTCGCGCAGCGCGAGCAGGCGCTCCTCGGCCGCCTCGTAGTTCTTCACGCGCAGGAGGTCGTCCACCTCGCTCAAACTCTTGATGAGCGCCGCGCGCTTCGAGTCCGGCGCGCCTTCGCTCGCGGCCTCGGCCCGCGCGCGCGCGAGCCGCCGG
>DASZKF010000409.1:0-3666 GCA_035947355.1 Pyrinomonadaceae bacterium
CCCCCCCCCCAAACGCGAAACTTTTTTTACCTGCCTTTGAACTCGGGCTTGCGCTTCTCCAGGAAGGCCGCGACGCCCTCGTCCTTGTCCTCGCTGGAGAAGCAGATGGCGAAGAGGTCTATCTCGCGGCGCAGGCCCTCGTCGAGGTTGGCGCGCGCGGCCGTTTTGACGGCCTCCTTCGCCAGCCGCAGCGCGACCGGACTCTTCTCGGCGATGCGGTTCGCCAGCTCCACCGTCTTGGCTTCGAGGTCGGCGGCCGGGACGACCAGGTTGACGAGGCCGACCTGGAGGGCGGTCTGCGCGTCTATGCGGTCGCCGGTGAGGATCATCTCCATCGCCTTCGTCTCGCCGACCAGGCGGGTGAGGCGCTGCGTGCCGCCGCCGCCGGGGATGATGCCGAGGTTGATCTCGGGCTGGCCGAACGAGGCCGTCTCGCTCGCCACGCGCAGGTCGCAGGCCATCGCCAGCTCGCACCCGCCGCCGAAGCAGTAGCCGTTGACCATCGCGATGACCGGCTTGGGGAACGAATCCACGGCGGTGAAGAGCGAGCGGCCGAGCATCACCTCGCGCTGCGAGACGGCGGTGCGGCCGGCGAACTCCGAGATGTCCGCGCCCGCGACGAAGGACTTCGGCCCCGCGCCGGTGATGACGACGACCCGCACCTCCGCGTCCTCGCGCAGCTCGTCGAGGGCGGCCGCGCCCTCGGCCCGCGTCTTGATGTTCAGCGCGTTCATCTTGTCGGGCCGGTTAATCGTGACGACGGCGACGCGCCCGCGCCGCTCAACTAAAAGGGTCTCGTATGAAGCCATGATTGCCTCCAAAAAGTTTCGAGTTTCGGGTTACGAGTTTCGAGTTAAGACAAGAAGTTCTTAACTCGAAACTCGTAACCCGAAACTCGAAACCGGCTGTTCACTGTTCTTCGCCGGAGGGCGAAGAGGTCTGCTGCTCGTCGGCGACCCAGGAGACGAAGAGGCGGAGCCAGTTGTCGGTCGGCTCCATGATCTGGACGCCGACGCGGGCCGTGCCGTAGATGGCCGGCGCGATGCGCACCACGCGGGCCGTGGCCTCGATGGGCGAGCCGTCCGGCCGGTGCGCGCGCAGGTAGAGCTGGTCGCCGCGGGCCACGCGCTGGTTGAGGTGGAAGAGCGCGCCCAGAGTCGAGATGTCGTCGGTCTCGGTCGGCTCGCTCCACGCCGCGCCGTCCTCGGCCCGCCCCGACACGATGATCGGCAGCCGCAGCGCCATCCTCAGCGCGAATCGTCTCTCTTCGTTCGTCGGCCGGCTCATAAGAGAAGTAGTCAGTAGTCAGTAGTCAGTAGACAGTAGGCGTGTTCCGCCAGTCGGGTGGTTGATGTCAGCAGGCCGCGGGAGTAGAAGTGTTTTTCTACTGTCTACTGTCTACTGACTACTGTCTACTTGTCTTCCCACTTGTAGAAGCCTTCGCCGGTCTTCTTGCCGAGCTTGCCGTCCGCGACCATGCGCCGCAGGATGTCGGGCGGGCGGAAGCGCTCGGCGCCGAGCCGCTCGTGCAGGTACTCGGCGATGTGGAGGCGTATGTCGAGGCCGACGAGATCGGTCAGGCGGAGCGGCCCCATCGGGTGATTGTAGCCCAACTCCATCGCCGTATCTATATCTTTCGCGTCGGCCACGCCCTCCTCGACCATCCGCATCGCCTCCAGGCCCAGGGCGACGCCCAGGCGCGACGAGGCGAAGCCCGGCACGTCGCGCACCACGATCGGCTCCTTCCGCATCCGCCGGGCGACCCCGCGAACGGTCTCGACCGTCTCCGGCGAGGTCTCGCGGCCGACGACGATCTCGACCAGGCGCATGATGTGGACGGGGTTGAAGAAGTGCATTCCGACGACCCGCCCGGGGCGGGCCGCGCCCTCGGCCACCTCCGTGATCGAGAGCGAGGAGGTGTTGGTGGCGAAGACGAACGGCCGGCGGGTCAGCGCCTCGACCTCGCGCAGCGTCGCGCGCTTGAGTTCGAGGCGTTCGGGGACGGCCTCGACGAAGAGGTCTGCGCCGGCCGCCTCCGCGAGCGAGGCGGTCGCGCGGATGTTCGACAGGGCGCGCTCCCTCTCCTCCGGCGTCACCTTCCCGCGCTCGACGCCCTTCGAGAGGTTCGCCTCGACGGCGCGCAAACCCTTCGCCGCCAGCTCCTCCGACACGTCGCGCAGCACGACGCGGTAGCCGGCCTGCGCGGCCGCCTGCGCGATGCCGTGGCCCATCGTGCCCGCGCCGAGCACGGCGACCGTCTCGACGCGGTAGCCTCCGCCCTCGTCTTTCTCTTCGCTGTCCGGCGGCGTGTTCAAGCGGTCTCGGGGGCGCGCGCCCGCGGGTAGGACAAGTCGCGCGCCGGTCGCGTGCGGTCAAATTCGACTCCGTTTGCGGGAAAAGTTATACTACACGCGCCGAGAAAAAGGCTACCGTTGACCGGCCCGCGCCCCGGTCTGTAAGCCCGCTTACAGACCCTTTCCCCGGAGGAGAAGTAAAACCAACGACATGGCTACAGAGACTCTGCACCGCGAAGTCGTCATCGTCGGCTCGGGGCCGGCGGGGCTGACGGCCGCCATCTACGCCGCCCGCGCCGACCTGCATCCGCTCGTCATCCACGGCCCGCAGCCCGGCGGCCAGCTCACCATCACGACCGACGTCGAGAACTACCCCGGCTTCGCCGAAGGCATCCAGGGGCCGGAGCTGATGCGGCAGTTCGAGGAGCAGGCCCGGCGCTTCGGCACCGAGTTCCTCGTCACGCTCGTCAACAAGGTGGACTTGAGCAAGCGGCCCTTCAAGCTCTGGACGGACGACGGCCACGAAATCCGCGCCGAGACCCTCGTCGTCGCCTCGGGCGCGTCGGCCAAGTGGCTCGGCGTCCCCGGCGAGGCCCCCGCGCCGCACGGCCTCGGCGGCCTGGGCGTCTCGGCCTGCGCCACCTGCGACGGCTTCTTCTTCAAGGGCAAGCCCATCGTCGTCGTCGGCGGCGGGGACACCGCCATGGAGGAGGCGACTTTCCTGACGCGCTACGGCACGCGCGTCACGGTCGTCCACCGGCGCGACACGCTGCGCGCCTCGAAGATCATGCAGGACAAGGCGTTCAACAACCCGAAGATAGACTTCATCTGGAACGCCGAGGTGACGGAGATACTCGGCACGCCGGAGACGGGCGTGACGGGCGTGCGGCTGCGGGACACGAAGACGGGCGCGGAGTCGGAGTTCGCCTGCGAGGGCGTCTTCGTCGCCATCGGCCACAAGCCGAACACGGACGTCTTCCGCGGCTGGCTCGACATGGACGAAGTCGGCTACATCAAGACGGCCGGCCGCTCGATGGCGACCAACATCCCCGGCGTCTTCGCCTGCGGCGACGCCCAGGACTCCGTCTACCGCCAAGCCGTCACCGCCGCCGGGACGGGGTGCATGGCCGCCATAGACGCCGAACGCTTCCTCGACTCCCTCCCCGTCCAGACGCCCACCGGCGAGGAAGTCACCATCGAGGGCGAGATCGTCACCGCCGACCACGAGCGCATCATCATGCCCGACGGCGAGGTCGTCTCGAACCACCCCGACGCCGGGGACGAAAGCCGCGCTCCGGGCGAGCAGCCCACCGTCGTCTACGCGCGTCCCTCAACCGAGCTCACGTCCTGAGGCGGGGGGGGGGGGGGGGGG
>DASZKF010000410.1:0-2723 GCA_035947355.1 Pyrinomonadaceae bacterium
GCGGTCGTCCCCTACGACCGCCCGCTCCCGCACTCGCCGCGAAGATTTTGAATTTCAGCCGAGCGCGATCTTGTAGGCCCGCTCTACAAACTTCGCTCACCTCCCCGCCTTCGGGCCGAGCCGTCTGCGGCCCCGTTCCCGGCCGCAAAACCTTTTCCTCGGAAGCCCGGCCGCATTGGGAGTTTCCTTCCGGAAATTTAGTCGGGTGAGACGATCCTTCTTCGGACTCATTCCCAAACACACCTTGCCGGAAAGGCTTCTAAACCCCCGCGGGGCGAAAGGAAAACAGGTGACTCGGACGGGCCATAAAAAATCTAACCGCGGCTTGCTCTTCTTACTGACACTCTCGGCCGCGGCGCTCATCGCCCTGGCGGGAGGGACGAGTCGTATCCCCGGCGCGAAGGCGGCTCCGGAAGCGCACGGGCCGGGCCGCGAGGCGGCACGCCGGCAGCAAAACATCCCGCACGGGCTCGCCGCCGGGGCCGTCTACCCGTTGACGGTTGACCCGCTGATCGCCTCGGAAGAGGCCCACCTCGTCGCCGCGGACGCCGCGGCGGACGACTTCTTCGGCAACTCGGTGGCCGTCAGCGGCGACACGGCGGTCGTCGGCGCTTTCGTAGACGACGACCCCGTGCGCGGCGCGAACACCGGCGCGGCCTACGTCTTCGTGCGCACGGGGACGACCTGGGCCTTGCAGCAGAAGCTCACGGCCGGCGACGCCCTCGCCGGCGACCGCTTCGGAAGCGCCGTGGCGATTGACGGCGACACCATCGCCGTCGGCGCCATGTTCGCCGACGTCGGCGCGGCGGGCAACGCCGGCAAGGTCTACGTCTTCACCCGCAGCGGCTCGACCTGGACGGAGCAGCAGCAGCTCACCGCCTCGGATTTCAAATCCAGCGATAACCTCGGCGCTTCGGTCGCGATTGACGGCGACACCATCGCGGCCGGCGCAAACTCCTACGACCTGCCGGGCGTCCTGGACGCGGGCGCGGCCTACGTCTTCGTGCGCGCCGGGGGAGTCTGGACGGAGCAGCAGAAGTTGACGGCCGCGAGCCCCGCGGCCTTCGACCGCCTGGGCCACTCGGCGGCGATTGACGGCGACACGATCATCGCCGGCGCGCCCTCCGACCCCGTACAGGCGGTGCCGGGGAACGCCGGCGCGGCTTACGTCTTCACGCGCAGCGGCTCGGTCTGGGGCGAGCAGCAGAAACTCACGGCCGGCGACGGGGTCTTGTTTGATCGCTTCGGCCTCGCGGTCGGCTTAAGCGGCGACACGGCCCTCGTCGGCGCGCCTTTGAGCGACACCCCGCTGGTCCCGAACGCCGGCGCGGCCTACGTCTTCGCGCGCAGCGGGGCGGTCTGGGCCGAGCAGCAGAAGCTCTCCCACACGGACTTCGACCCCGAGCTCGAACCCGACGACAACTTCGGCGACTCGGTCGCCGTCGCGGGCGACGCCCTGGTCGTCGGCGCCGACCTCGACGACACGTCTTTGAGCACCGGCACGAACCGGGGCTTCGCCTACCTCTACACGCGGGGCGGCGCGGGCTGGGCGGCGCAGAAGCAGCTCGCGGCCGGCGACGGCGACCGTCAGGATTTCTTCGGCTCCTCGGTGGCGCTCGGCGGCGACACCGTCCTGGTCGGCGCCGCGCGCGACAACCTCCTGACCTTGGCCGGCGAGGTCGTGGACGCGGGCTCGGCCTACGTCTACCGGATAGACACGGACGGCGACGGCGCGCCGGACGGCGACGACAACTGCGCGGCGACGGCCAACCCGGATCAGGCCGACGCGGACGGGGACGGCGTCGGAGACCTCTGCGACAACTGCCCTTCGAAGCCCAACCCCGAGCAGACGGATTCGGACGGCGACGGGGTGGCCGACGCCTGTGACAACTGCGCGGCCAAGCCCAACGCCGACCAGGCCGACGCGGACGGAGACGGCGTCGGGGACGCATGTGACAACTGTTTGCAAACCCCTAATCCCACCCAGGCCGACGCCGACGGCGACGGGCGTGGTGACGCCTGCGACAACTGCCCCGCGAAGGCCAATGCGGATCAAGTTGATGCCGACGGTGACGGCGTCGGGGATGCCTGCGACAACTGCCCGAGCACTCCTAACCCCGGTCAGTCCGACGCAGACGGGGACGGGCGCGGCGACGCCTGCGACAACTGCGCGGCGACGGCCAACCCGGATCAGGCCGACGCGGACGGGGACGGGTTGGGCGACGCGTGTGACAACTGCCCGAACCACCCCAACCCGGATCAGAAAGACTCCGACGGCGACGGGCGCGGGGACGCCTGCGACCCGCTGATGGCCGACCTGCGCCTCGACCTGAGCGCGAGGGCGACGGTTCACAAGGGGCAGGAGATCAACTACGTGATGACGGTCGTCAACGGCGGGCCGAACACGACGGCGGACGCACGCCTGCTCACCTCGATACCGACGGGCACGACTTTCGTGCGGACGAAGAGGAGCCAGGGGACCTGTACGGTCGCCAGCGGCTCGGTCACGTGCAACGTGGGCCGACTCCTGGCCGGGGCGACGGCCAGGGTGGAGTTGTCCGTCAAGGTCAATAACAGCGCGCCCAAGACCATCAGGAACACCGCCTCGGTCGGCTCCGGCCTCCCCGACCCGAACACGTCCAACAACGTCAGGACGGTCAGTACGACCGTGAAGTAATCCCAGCGGTAACGGGCGTAGCCCGGGCGGGGGGGGGGGGGGGGGG
>DASZKF010000411.1:0-5607 GCA_035947355.1 Pyrinomonadaceae bacterium
AGCCGAAGACCCAGGGGATGGCGCGCAGGTCTGCGAGGCCGCGGCTCTGCCCCCGCCGGGCCGGGCGCGATCCGATCCGCGCGTGTTCGAGTTCGAGCACGGGCGTCGCCTCCTCGAAGTAGGGGAGGATGTCCGGGTTCTCGTAGACGTGCTCGCGGTAGAAGGCGAAGGCGTCGGCCGACATCACCTCGCAGGCCGCCTCCCACTCGTCGAGTTCGGCGCGCGCGGGCGTGCCCGCCGAGCGCGAGAGTGCTTCGAGCGAGGCGGCGATCATCAGTTCGAGGTTGCGCTCGGCGAGCACCGAGTCGGAGTACTTGAAGTTGAGGACTTCGCCCTGCTCCGTGATCTTCAGTCTCCCGGTGAACGCGCCCGCGGGCTGCGCGACGATAGCGCGGTGCGTCGGGCCGCCGCCGCGGCCGACCGTCCCGCCGCGCCCGTGGAAGAGTTGCAGGCGGACGCCGCACTCGCGCGCCGCCTCGTGCAGCGCCCGGTGCGCCTTGAAAATCTCCCACGTGCTCGTGAGCATCCCGCCGTCCTTGTTCGAGTCCGAGTAGCCGAGCATCACCTCCTGCCGGCGCCCCCAGGAGTCGAGCAGCGGCCCGTACTCGCGCGAAGTCCAGAGCGCGCGGCAGACCGAAGGGCAGCGGCGCAAGTCCTCGATGGACTCGAAGAGCGGGACGGGCATCAGTCCGGGGTCTGCGCCCGAGGCTTCGACGCGCACGCCGCACGCGCGCGCGAGCCAGACGAGCTTGAGCACGTCGCCCGGCACCCTGGCCCCGCTGATGACGTGGCTGCGGATTGATTCGGGCGGGAACTCCTTCTTCAGCTCGGCGACGGCCCGCAGCGAGTCGAGCACGGCCGAGGTTTCCGGCGACGGCGCGGGCGGGAGCGGTCGGTCGTTTCCCGCAGCGCCGCCCTCGTCAACCCGCGCGCCGAGCGCGAGTTCCTCGACGGCGCGGGCGTGGGCGCGGGCGTGCTGGCGCACGTCGAGCGTGTGCAGGTGGAAGCCGAAGGTCTCGGCCTGCCTGAGCAGCGGGTCGAGCAGGAGGCGCGCGACGCGCCCGCCGCCGTTCGCTTCCAGGCTCTCGCGGACGAGCTTGAGGTCTTCGACGAAGGCGCGCGCCTGCGTGTACGCGGCGGCCGCGGAGTCTTTCGCCGCGCCCAGGCGGAAGGCGACGAAGACGAGGAAGCGTCGGTAGACCTCCTCGGCGGCGAAGCCTGCCGCCCGGGGCCGGGCCGCCGGGTAGGCGCGCTCGTACTTTTCCAGCGCCGCTTCGAGCGCGGCCGAGACGCCCGCCTGTCGGGCCGACGCGCTCAGGCGCTCGCGCAGCTCGCCGACGGCCGCGGCGTAGAAGTCGAGCACCAGCTCGCGCGCCATCCGCAGCGCGTCGCGCGTGCACCGGGGCGTGACGAACGGGTTGCCGTCGCGGTCGCCGCCGATCCACGAGCCGAAGCGTATCACGCGCGGCAGGTCGCGCGCCGCGAGGCCCGCGCCGTACACCTCGCGGAAGGCTTCGGCCATCTCCTCGTAAACCTCCGGCAGCGTCTCCAGGAGGGAGGCGTGGTAGTAGTCGAGGCCCATCTTGATCTCGTCGCGGACGGTCGGCTGGCGGCGGCGCACCTCGTCGGTCTGCCAGAGCGCGGTGATCTCGGCCGAGACGCGCGCGGCCGCCTCGCGCGCGCGCCGGTCGGGGAGCGGCAGGCCGTCCAGGCGCTCCAGCTCGGCGGCGATGCGGCGGCGCTTGAAGAGCGTCGTGCGGCGCGCGACCTCGGTCGGGTGCGCGGTGAAGACGGGGACGACCTCGACCGCGGCGAGCAGCGCCAGCGCGTCTTCGGGCGTGAGGCCGGCGTCGCGCACGCGCGCGAGCGTCCCGCGGAAGGTGCCTTCCTGCGGGGCGGCGGCGTTGACCTCGGCGGCGCGCCGCCGGCGCTTGCGGTGGTTGGTCTCGGCGAGGTTCGTCAGCTCGAAGTAGACGGCGAAGGCTTTCGTCAGGCGGTAGGCGTCGGCGAGCGAGACGCGTCGGATGATCTCCTCGGCGTGCGCGGCCTCCGCGCCCCCGCCGCCCGCGCCCTCGCGCCGCTCGATGGAGAGCTGGCGCAGCTCCTCGACGGCCGCGTAGACCGCCTCGCCGGCCTGCTCCCTGATGACCTCGCCGAGGAGCCGGCCGAGCGAGCGCACGTCGCGCCTGAGCGGCGACTCCTTCTCGCCGCCCTCGCGCGCCGTCAGCTCCGCGAGCCGCGCCGCCTGACTCTCGACCTCCCAGAGACGTTCCTCGTCCACGCCCGTCACCTTCCCAATCAAGTTTCGAGTTGCGGGTTTCGAGTTTCGAGTTAAAAGCAATTTCTTTCCGGCCGCCACGCAAGCTCGGAGCCGCGGACTCGAAACTCGAAACCCGCAACTCGAAACTTTATTTTTATGCCCGTCGGCGCGGAAACACAAAGGCCCGCGCCGGGAAAGTTCGGCGCGGGCCTCGCGGGTCAGGCGGGGGGACTCTTCTTCAGTGCTGCGGCGCGCGGGGCGCGGGCGGCGGGGGCGGCGGGGGCGGGAGGCTCGAAGTGCTGGCGGCCGCCGCGCCCGAATCGAACCGCACGTTGCCGTTGACGCCCTTGAAGCTGATCGGCGCGCCGCCCTCGCCGAAGCGCGCGCGCATCCGCGAGTGGCCCTCGCGCTCCTGCATCGTGACGTTCGGCACGTTGAGGGTCACCTGCCCGTTGTTCCCCCTCACTTCGAGGTCGGCGTCGAGACTCGAACGCAGGAACACCTCGACGTTGCCGTTGACGCCCTTCACGTCCAAGCCTTCGGAACTTATCCGCGTCACGGCGAGCTTCACGTTGCCGTTGACGCCCGAGACCTCGGTGCGGCCGCCGGCCGGCGCCACGTCTACGCGGCCGTTGACGCCCGTGACCGTCACCGGGCCTTCGACCTCGCCCACCTCGACCGGGCCGTTGACGCCCTTGGCCGCGACCTCGCTGCGTCGCGGGACGGTCAGCGTGACCGCGACGCGCGTGTCGCCGCCGCCCCGCAGCCAGCGCCAGAAGTCTCCGCCCCGGCCCTCGCCGCGGACGACCAGTTCCGCCGGCCTGTGCTCGACGACGACCCGCGGGCCGTCCTCGGGGCCGCCGCCCGAGTAGGTCACGCGCACGTCGGCCGTGTCGGTCTCGGCCGTGTTGACCTCGACCGGGCCGTTAATCCCCCGCACCTCGACGCGCGCGCCGGGGTCGAGCCGGTAGCTCTGGCGGGTCTCCCGGCCCGCGGCCGCCCCCTGCTCCGAGCCTTTCAGGCGCTTCACCTGCCGCCCGACGAAGAAGGCGGCGGCGACGAGTACGAAGGCGATGAAGATGCGACGTTTCATGTTCTCAAACCTTTTTTCCGGGGGAACTCCCGCGCCCCCTCCGGCGCGGCCTGCCGCTACAGCTTGCACGTCCAGTCAGGAGAACGACGGGAGCCGCGCCGAGGTTCGATAAAAGAAGTGATGAATGCGGAATGATGAATGATGAATTAGATGAGACTTGAATGATTTAATTCATCATTCGTCATTCCGCATTCATCATTTCTCGCGCGATTTCGGCGGCGACGCGGGCGTTGTTCTCCAGCAGGGCGAGGTTGGCGCGGAGCGTGGCGCCGCCGCTGCGCCAGCTCATGTGCGCGAGCAGGAAGGGGGTGAGGTCGCGCCCGCCGACGCCGCGCTCCTCGGCCACCCGCATCGCCTCGGTCAGCGCCTCGCGCAGGAGGTCTTCCGGGACTTCGACCGCCTCGGCGACGGGGACGGCGACGAGGAGCGCGCCTTCGAGGCCGAGGCGGTCGCGGGCGCGCGCAACCTCGGCCACCTCGGCCGCCGTGTCGGCCCGCGCGTCCACCGCCAGCCCGCTGCGGCGCGTGTAGAAGGCCGGCATCTCGTCCGTCCCGTAGCCGACGACCGCGACGCCGTGCGTCTCCAGCCACTCGCGCGTCGCCGGCAGGTCGAGCACCGACTTGGCGCCGGCGCAGACGACCGTCATCGGCGTGCGCGCCAGCTCCGGCAGGTCGGCCGAGACGTCCGGCAGCTCCCCGCGGTGCACGCCGCCGACGCCGCCCGTGGCGAAGACCCGCAGCCCCGCGCGGTGCGCCACCCAGAGGGTCGAGGCGACCGTCGTCGCGCCGTCCCAGCCCCGCGCGACGGCGACGGCCAGGTCGCGGCGCGAGAGCTTGCGCACGCCCTCGCGCTCGGCGAGCCGTTCGAGCTGCCCGTCGTCGAGCCCGACGCAGAGGCGGCCTTCGAGGACGGCGACCGTCGCCGGCACGGCGTCGTGCTCGCGCACCGCCTGCTCGACGCGCCGCGCCGTGTCGAGGTTCTGCGGCCTCGGCAGCCCGTGCGCGATGACCGTGGACTCGAGCGCCACCACCGCGCGCCCCTCCCCGAGCGCCGCCTCAACCTCCGCACTCACCTTCAGAAGTTCCCGGTCGAGCATGTGTGCGTCCTTCAACTCGGCGTCGTCTCTCTCTGCGCCCGCTCTTCTTTGAGGAGCGAGCCTTCGTACCTGACTTCGCCGGCGAGGGTGTCCATGACGGCCTTGGCGAAGCCGAGGATGGCCGGGCCGAGGACGATGCCGGGGATGCCGAAGGCGTAGACGCCGGCGACCAGGCCGATGAGCATCCAGTAGAAGTTGAACGCCTCGGCCTCCTGCGACGCGAGCAGCGGGCGCAGGAAGAGCGACGAGCCGATGGTGATGGCGACGCCGACGGCGAGGTAGATGCCGGCCGCCGCGGGGTCGTCGCGGAAGACGAGCAGGTAAACGCTCACGGGGACGTAGACGACCCAGACGCCGAGGAGCGGGAAGAAGCCGACGAGGAAGGCCGCCAGCGCCAGCGCCACCGCCAGCGGCACGCCGAAGGCGAGGTTGCAGACGAGGATGATGATGGCCTTCACGCTCTGGTCTATGAAGACCGCCCACAGCGCCCCTCGGAGCGCCCCGCCGACGTTCGTCCCCAGGCGCTCGTAGAGCGGGAGGAACTCGCCCGGCACCCGCAGCTTGACGTAGGCCGTCAGCCGCGTCCGGTGCGTCAGCACGTAGAAGACCGTGAAGAAGAAGACCGTCGCCGAGGCGAGCAGCAGCGCCGCGCCCTCCCGGAACTCCTCGATGATCCTGGCCGAGCGGACGACCAGTTCGGAGAAGGCCGTTTGCAGCGTCGCGCGCGTCTCCTCGTAGCCGACGCCGAGGTAGCGCGAGAGCGAGCGGCTGATCGAGTCGGCGATCTCGTCGCGCCGCGCGACGACGCCCTGCGTGTAGTCGGACAGCTCGTACCAGCCGAAGCCGACGAGCGCGACGAGCGGGATGATGATGAGCGAGATGGTCACGACGGCGCTGCCGGCCCGCGCGCGCAGCCGCCGCTCCAGCCACGCCTGCACCGGCACGAGGTAGGCCCCGGCCACCGCCCCCAGGAGCAGCGCCACGAAGACCTTCCCGACCAGCGCCGCGAAGAGCACGAAGGCCAGGAGCGTCGCCGCCGCGTAGACGCCGAAGCGCTTCGCCTCGCCGACGGTCAGCTCGCTCAGCCGTCTCGCGTCGCCTTCCGCCATTAAAAGCTAATCTAGCACACAAAGAGGCGGGGGGGGGGGGGGGGGGGGG
>DASZKF010000412.1:0-9483 GCA_035947355.1 Pyrinomonadaceae bacterium
GGTGACGGGGGCGGAGGCTTCGCCCCGTCACCCGTCGCTGTTCTTCCCCCGCCCGTCAGGGCGTGGCGGTGATCTGGATGCGCGGGGCCGTGTCGGCCGGGCGGCTGCTGAAGGTGCCGGCCGCGCCGAGGTTGACGGTGACGATGACGGGCAGGTCGCCGGACTGGTTGAACGACATCGGCAGGCGCACGACGATCTGGTCGAAGCCCGGCGTCTGCGAAGGCCCGACCGAGCGGATAAACTCCTCGCCCGAGATGTCGGTCGTCCCGATGCGCACCGTGACCTGGTTGCGCTGCACGTCGCGCACGCCCGTCAAAAGGATGAGCAGCTCGGTCTGCACGACCTCCAGCGGAGGGGGCGCAGAGCAGTTGCCCGAGGCGGAGCCTCGCGGGCGCGGCGTGGTCTCGTTAAACGGCTCGCCCGGCGGCGTGACGCAGGGGTTGGTGACGTTCAGGACGGCCGCGCGGCCGCCCGGCCCGTTCGTCGTGGTGAAGATGTCGGGCTGCGCCGCGTTGAGCCGGAGCGTCGTGCGGATGAGCGACCCGTTGTTGTGGATGACGACCCGCCGCGGGTCGGCCGAGGCCGCGAGCCCCGGCGGGACGACGAAGTTGATCTGGTTCGGCGCGACGAAGAAGAGGCCGGCGGCCGCGTCGTCAACCGAGACCGAGACGCCGCTCAGCTCGACGGGCAGCGGCGGCCGGCGCCGCGACTCGTGCGCGTCGGTGCGGCTGACCTCGCGCGTCACGGGCGCCAGCGTCAGGGCCGAGCGCGCGATTCCGAGCATACCGGGCGCGAGGCCGGTGACGGCCGGGCTGGGGCTCGGCTGCGGGCTGGGGGCGACCACGGGCCGGCCGCTCGCGCCGGTGGCGAAGGCGACGGCGGCCGGCGTCGGCGTCGCCGGCGCGGCCACGTCCGGGCGCGGGATGAAGAGGTAGAAGGCTTCGAAGACGGCGGCCGGGTTGGTCGGCGGGTTGCCGCCGCCGAGTTCGCGCGGCGAGCTGAAGGCCATGCGGCGGACGGTGTCGCTCGGCAGCGGCTGGAGCGCGTGGCCGACGACCCGCATCCGCGTCAGGCGCGAAATCTGGTTGGGCGCGCTGACCGGGGCCGAGAAGATTTGCGCCGGCCGCACGACGCCGGCCGCCGTCGTGACGGCCGGGTTGAGGCCCGCCGCGTCGGTCGGGGCGAGCACCGTCCCGTCGGTGCGCAGGTTGAGAATCGAGGAGAAGACGATGCGCGAGTTGTCGAGCGTGAAGGTCGGCCAGCGCAGGCCGAGGTCGGCCGCCTGGTCGAGCGGCGGCCGCGCGGCGACCTCGGTGAAGGTCTGCGACACGATGTTGTAGATGTAGATGCCGCTGCGCCGGGCCACCTCGCTGACGGCCCCCGCCTGGCTGAAGACGGCGAAGGACTCGAAGGCGAGCAGGTTGCCGTTGTGGCTCAGCCGCTTGCCGGGGCTGAGGAAGTTGACGCTGACGCCGAGGTCTTCGGGGCGCGTGTGCGGCGGCGTGGCCGTCACCCGCCGCAGGCCCTGGACGTCGTTGGCGCCGGGGTTGTAGTTGGCGACGTAGATTTCGCCGTTGCCCTGGTTGGCGGCCGGCTCGGCCGTGCCGCCGGCGGCGAAGTCCGCGTTCGAGAAGAAGGCCAGCCGGCGGCCGTCGCCCGAGAGCGAGGGGTTGAGGTTGAAGACGAGGCGCGGGATGGGCTGCCCCGCGACGGGCACGTCGGCCGAGGCGGTCGCCTGGACGAAGGTGCCGCCCGCCGCGTCGAGGTTGGTGTCCTCGTAGACGAAGATTTCGGAGTTGCCGTCGGCGTTGCCCGTCCCGACGTTGCCGCCGCGGGCGCGCGAGCTGAAGGCGATGATGACGGCGTCGTTGTCGCTGGCGTCGAGGTCGTCGCTGACGGCCGGCGCGTCGTTGTCGCGCGCGAAGAAGGGCAGGGCGGTGGCCGAGCCGGCGGCCGGCCGGGCCGAGGCCGGCGTCTGCGTGACGCGGTGGATGGCGCCGCCCGCGAGGTCAGTGTGGGGCGCCTCGTCGCCGCTCGTCAGGTCGCGGTCGGGCGGCTGCGGCACCTCGTAGAGGAAGATTTCCGTGTTCGCGTCCTGGCGCAGGCCGGCGACGTTGGCCTGCCCGTCGAAGGACTTCGGCGTCAGGCCGGTGCCGTCCACGTAGGCGTTCGAGATGAAGACGAGGTAGCGCCCGTCGCGGCTGAGCTGCGGGCGGAGGTTGACGACCTCGACGGCGATGTTCGAGGCGGCGACGGGTGAGAGCGCCGGGTTGACGAGCGCGCTGGTCGTGTCGGTGATCTGGAAGATGCGGCGCTGCGCGTAGTCGAGGAGGAAAATCTCCTGGTTGCCGTCCTCGTTGTTGCGCCCGCGGGTGACGATCTGGCCCGAGGCGTTGCGGACGTGCGGCGTGCGCTCGGTCGAGATGTCGCCGTTCGACTCGATGACGACGAAGCGCCCGCTGCCGTCTATGTCGGAGGCGTGGGCGGTGCGCTGGACGACGGCCGGGGGCGACGGCGACGGCGAGGGCGAGGGGCTGGGGGTCGGCGTCGGCGTCGCGGGCGGCACCGGCGGGATCGTCGAGTTGGTCAACTGCACGATGAAGGGGTCGGGCGTCGCGGCGACGTTGGACTGCGCGCCGGCGAGGGCGAAGGCGCCGCAGAGGGCGGCGAGCGCCAGGCCGGCGACCGCGCCGACGCGCGACAGACGAAAAGCGTGCTTCACGGAAAACCCTCCGAACGGGATCATAAGAGCCAGGATGCCCACGGGAGACGAAACGGGCGGTGACGGCGGCTGCGGCCGCGTGAGCCAAGGAATCGGCATTTTACGCGGAAGCCGTTCGCGGGCGCAAGTGAAGGCCGAAAAGAGTTTCGAGTTGCGGGTTTCGAGTTTCGAGTTCGCCCGGCGTGAGTTGAATGACTCAACCCGCGCAGAGCGAGCTCGAAACTCGAAACCCGCAACTCGAAACTTCCTACTGCCCGAAGCGCTGGCGGTACTCGATGGACTCGAGGAAGGCTCGGACCATCTCGGCGGCGCGGTAGTCGCCGCCGAACTGGTTGAGCTTGTCGAGCCAGAAGAAGTAGCCGTTGTAGCTGGTATCCCGGCCAGAGTCCGGGTCGCGGCGCAGGTAGCCGAAGTACTGCATGAGCACGAAGGCGGAGCGGAACTCGTTGTCGCGCAGCACCTGGTTGTCGGCGACCTGGCGCAGCACCGAGGCGCGGCCCTCCGGCGTGTTGTTGGCCGTCAGGTTTCTGATGAGGGTCTGGCGCTGGTCGGCGGTCAGCACGCCGCCGGCGCTCCGGTCGAGCGCGTCCACGAACTGCGCCGGCGTCAGCGCCGCCGGGTGCGCGGTCTTGAAGCGGCCGCGCGAGACGAAGGCGAGGGCGAAGGCGCGCTTGTTGGCTTCGAGCTTCTCCGCCCAGCCCGGCGTGCCGACGACGACGCCGCGCCCGATCTCCTGCGTGTCGCGCATGAACTCCTCGAAGCGGACGGGGACGGGCGCGCCCGGCAGGTCGCCGAAGGCCGCCTTGTTCAGGCGGTAGACGAGGTAGCCGGTCTCCTGGAACTCGATGGAGAGGAAGAAGGCGGCCGACGTGTCCACGCGCTTGCCGATGCGGCAGGCGGCGTCCGAGCCGCATTCGTCTATGCCCCTCGACCAGAAGCCGATGCCGCCCGAGTCGCCGACGCGGTTGAGGAAGTCGTTGTAGTGCTGCTCGACGAAGTCGTGCGTCGAGTCGCTCGGGTTCGTCGTCAGCCCGGCCGCGTCGTCGTCCTGGATGGCGACCTGGATGATGGGCTGCGCGAGGTCTACGACGGTGCCGACGGGGCGGCTCAGCTCGACGTTGAAGCGCTCCTCCTCCTCGTCGTGGGAGTCCTCGGTGATGAGCACGGAGAAAGTCTTGGCGGCTTCGCCCACGGCGAACTTGAGCGTACCGCTGGCGAAGGTGTAGTCCTTGAGGCTCGTCGCCGTCGAGTCGGACGTGCGGTAGGCGACCGAGGCCGGCTGCGAGAGGCTGCCCGAGCGCACCACGGTGATGTCCAGCTTGCCGTCGTTCTCGCCGACGGCGCGCGTCGCCTCGCCCGCGATGCGGACGGAGTTGGGCGGGAAGTTATCGTCGTCGCGGATGGTGAGCGTCGCCGTCTTGAGCGCGCCGAGCACCGTGCCCGTCGTGACGGGCGTGATGCTCAGGCCGACGGTCTCGTCAGGCTCGACGGCCGCGTCGTCAGTGATGCGCACGGCGGCGACGGCACGCGAGATGCCGAAACCGAAGGTGATGCGGATCTCGGGGGCGGGGGTGTAGTCCTCGCCGGTCGTCGCCGTCCCTCCCGTGGTCTTGAAGCTGATGGTCTGCGTCGACCTCAGGTCGCCGGTGCGCGTGATGAGGATGCCGACCGTGCCGTCGCGCTCGAGCGCGCTCACGGAGGCGCTGGCGAACTGGATGGTGGGCGGCGGCGTGGGTGTCGGCGTCGGAGTCGGGGTCGGCGTCGGAGTCGGAGTCGGGGTGGGCGTCGGCGTCGGGTCCGGCGTGCCCGGCCCCGTCCAGTTGAGCTTGAAGGTGCCGGTCTCGCTGTGCCAGCCGTTGACCATGATCCGGTAGGTGGTGCCGGCCGTGGCGTTGAAGGTGATGCGGCTCTGGATGATCTGGCCGAGCTGGATGTCGTCGTTCTGCGCGTTGGGGCCGGCGGGCGTCAGCGCGTTGTGCGCGCTGCCGGTGTAAGCGCCGAGCGTCGTGTCGTAGTCGCTCCCGACGGTGTCGATCGTCACCGCCCCGCCGGCCGGGGCCGTCCAGAAGTACCAGACCGACCTGCGGCCGAAGACGCCGTCGGGGTCTTGCGAGGGGTCGGGCTCGCCCGACTGGCGGGTGGCGTCGAAGTTGTTGCCCGTGACCGTGCCGGACGGCCCCTGGAGGACGATGGCGTTGGCGAAGTTGTCGTTGGCCGGGGGCGAGGGCGGCGGCGCCGGCGGCGGCGGGGCCATCGTGCCGTCAATCTTATAGCCGAATGAGTCGAAGGCCAGGAGGTCGTTGCTGTTGAGCACCTCGCGGCGGCCCGGCGACAGGGTCGGGTCCATGATGCCGATGAAGTCGCCTAATAAGCGGTCGTCCTTCCAGTGGCTCGACTGCTCGTTGTCGCCGCCGAGGCCGTCGGAGCCGCCCGTCGAGAGTTGCAGCTCGTTGGAGCCGAAGCTGTTCGTGCGGTTGTTGAAGTAGACCTGCGTGCCGCCCTCGGACATGACGCGGCGGGCCGTTCCGAAGGTGGCGAGGTTGCCCGCGCTGACGGTGCCGGGGCGGACGCGGAAGAGGTCGAGGGTGGAGAGCGGCGAGGAGGCGCCGTCGCCCGAGTCGGAGACGAAGCCGAGCGCGTGGCCGATCTCGTGGACGACGACGGCGTCGAAGTCGAGGTGGCCGAGGGCGATGCCGTCGGCCGGGTTGAAGTCGAAGTCGTGCGCGGAGTTGAAGGCGATGCCGGCGTCGCCCTGGCCCAGGGGGAGCGAGTCGGGGCTGGTGATGTCGGGCTCGAGGCCGAGGGCGCGGGCGACGGCCGCGGTCAGGCGGACGGAGCTGGCGCTGACGGTCTCGCCGTTGAGCTCGACGGGGACGCTCGTGGCCGGGAGCGCGTTGTAGAGCGCGGTCTCCTCGGCGCGGGGCGAGGCGGCGCGGAGCTGGCTGCGGACGGTCGAGTAGCGGCGCGTCGTCTGGGCCGAGCCGGTCGCGCCGAGGATGTTATCGTCGTCCCAGGGCTGGCCGAAGAAGGTGGTGCCGAAGTCCACGTCGAGGACGACGGTCATCTGCGTCGAGATGCGCGCCTCCCACCTGTTGGCGGCGGCGATGAAGGCGTCGCGCGCCTGCGCGTTGGCGTTGAGCTGCGTGGTGCCGTGCAGCACGATGCGGAGGCCGGCCGACGGGAGCAGCTGCGCGCCGGTCGAGGTCGTCATGGCCTCGGCCATCGCCGGGACGCCCGCACGGGGCTGGCGCGCGCCGGGGTAGATGAGGACGCGGCCGGGCCGGGCGGCGTCGCGCCGCAGGAGCGTGCGGCGCTCTTCGGGCGTCGCCACGCGGCAGACCGACTCGCCCGCCTCGTTACGGGAGATGACGAAGACTTCGGAACCCCAGCGGCCCTTGCCGGCGGCGGGGGCGGCCTGCGCGGCGGCGAGCGGGGGGAGGGCGGCACAGGCCAGCAGGAAGGCCAGCAGACTGCTCAGAAAGCTCTTTTTCAATTCCAAACTCCACGGCGGCCGGGGGAGGCCGCGACGGGGCGTCGGCCGCGGCCGACGGTATTTTTCTACTAAGGCCCGCGGTGGGTCGGGCCGCCGAAGAACTTTTACGCCAGAAACGGGTTTTAGCGGTGCGGGCGCGGGCGGCTTTGGGGCCGCGCGGCCGAAAGGGTTTGCGCCACGTCGGGGAACGGGGTTGCCTGAAAAACGCCCGCATTTCGACGCCCGAAGCCCCCTCCGGGTTGCTTGCAGTTTAGCACGGCGACACGGAAGAGTTTCGAGTTTCGAGTTCGGCCGGCCCAAGTTGAGCCATTCAACTCACGCCGAACAAACTCGAAACTCGGAACCCGCAACTCGAAATTTTTTTTACCGGAAGTGTTGTCCGATCTGCTCGGTGCCGAAGGTGCCGATGCCGTTGAGGCGGAAGCTGAAGACGGCGCGGTTCTCCTGGCGGAGGCCGACGTTGAAGGTGTAGTTCTGCACCGTCACCGAGCAGCAGTCCCAGGTGTAGCCGAGCGTGACGACGGAGCTGACGAGCGAGGAGCCGCCCTGTCCGGGGCGGTTCTGGAAGTCGAAGAAGAAGCTCGCGCCGGTGAACAGCCCGCGGTCGCGGTCGCCGACGAAGACCGAAGGGCTCCACTGCGAGCCCTGCAGCGTGCCCGGCTCGTTGCCGCGCCGGTCGCTGAGGTGGCGCAAGCTGGGCGCGAGCGTGACGGCGCGCGTGTAGTAGAAGGTCTGGAAGGCTTCGATGGCGTTCAGCACCGCGACGCGGCGGCGCATTCCGAAGCTGACGGCGAGGTCGCGCAGGCCGCCGCCCTCGCCGAGCGTGTCTATGTCGGTGCGCAGGTCGGCGAACAGCTCGGCGTCGGCGCGCGTCGGGCGGCGCACACGGGCCTCGACGTTGAGCGGCGAGAAGCGGCGCGGCACCCCGCCGTAGGTGAAGCCGGAGAAGGTGTTGATCGGGTAGAACTGGTTCCGCCTTCCGGGGACGAGCGCGCCGCCGAAGGTCGGGTCGAAGAAATACTTCTGCCGGAGCGTGATGGAGAGGAACTCGTAGGGCTGTTGCGTGAGCGGCGAGCGCGCCTCGCCCTCCTCCTCGTCTTCCTGCTCCTGCGCCCGCCGCCGCTCCTCCTCGCGCCGGCGCACCTCCTCGGCGCGGCGGTCAACGACGGGGCGGCCGAAGACGTCGCGCTCCTGCACGCGGCCCGAGACGCTCTCGGTCGAGCGGCGCGAGAAGAAGCGGTTCGTGATGCCGTACTCGATTTCGTTGGTGTCGGCGACGGCGTCCACGCTGTCGAAGCGGATGATGCGCTCGAAGTTCGAGATGCCGGCGACGCGCCGGTAGGTCAGGTACGGCTCGACGACGTGCCGGAACCAGAAGGAGCCGCCGCGGCGGAAGTTGCGCGCGAGCGCCGGGGGCCGCACGTCGAGGTTGAACTCGCCGTAGCCGCGCACGAGGTCGCGCGAGAGGACGAGGCGCGTCGGCGCCTCGAGCGAGTTCGAGTAGTAGGTGCCGCGCAGGCGGGCCGTCACCGTCACGCCCCAGCCGGCCACGTCGAACGGCACGCTGAACTTCGGGTGCACGTCGAGGCGCTGGACGATCGAGGGCGTGATGATCGGGTTCTGGTTCCCTTCGGCGAGGAAGGTGGCGAGGTCTTCGACCGTCTCCTTGCGGCTGACGCCCTCCATGCTCGTCTCCAGCGAGAAGTAGAGCGGGAGCTTTTCGGCGAGCGTGGCGAGGGGGCTCGGGCGCTTGTCCACGGAGATGCCGGGCAGGGCGCGCGTGCGCACGCGCACCGAAGGTATCGAAGTGACCTGCGTGCGCGCGAGGAAGTTGAAGGAGTAGTCGCCGAAGTTCTTGTTGACGAAGACCTGCGAGCGCTCCTCGGGCGAGATGGCCTGCTGGATGGAGTCGGAGAAGATTTGCCGGAAGGCGAGGTTCGAGGTGATGTTGATGTCGGCGGCGGCGAGCAAGCCGTTCGGGAAGTAGTGGACGCCGTCAATGTAGAACGAGGAGCCGCCCTGGTCGGGCGCGTCGGGGCCGGCCTTCGCGCCGAAGATGCGATCCTTGACGGCGTAGAAGCCCATGTTGAAGTAGGAGCGCGAGTTGGCGCGGGTGCGCAGGTCGGCCCCGAGGCCGAGGCCCCGGCCCGTGAAGATGTCGTTGCGGAAGGTGATGTCGGCCGAGCGCCCGAGGGTCTGGTAGTAGCCGTTGGTGATGCGGAACCCCTTCTTGCCCGAGCCGGAGAAGGTCGGCGTCAGGAAGCCGGAGGCGCGGTCGCGCGGTTTGATCGAGATCGTGGCGTAGGGGAGCCAGCCGAGCGTCACGCCCTTGATGAGGAAGCGGGGGCGGCGGACGCGGACGCGGTCGTTGAGCGTGATGGTGGCGCGCGCGGCCCGGAAGCTCCACTTCGGGACCTCGTCGTCGCCGCAGGCCGTGACCTCGCCGTTCGTGACGACGATCTTGTTGCCCGAGACCTTCTCGACGTGGTCGGCCGTGAAGTAGATGATCGTCCCGTCGTCGGTCTGGTTCGAGAAGCCGGTCGAGTTCTCGAACGAGCCGGTCTTGGTCTGGTAGTTCCAGCGGGCGGTCGAGCCGGTGATGCGCTGGAACTCGCCCTGGTCGAAGACGACGTTGCCCTCGGCGACGACGAGGTTCTTCGCCTCGTAGACCGTCACCTTGTCGGCCTGGAGGCGGTAGATGCCGACGCGCGCGTCCACGTTCCCCTCGTAGACGACGACGCGCGCGTCCTCGGGGCCGGAGACGTCGCTGCGCTCGGCGCGCACGTCCAGCTCGTCGAGCGGCTGCTCGGCCGTCTGCGCGCCGTCCTTCGCGGCCGGGCGCGGGGCGCGCCGCCGGGGCCGCAGCGGCGGCTGATCCTGCGAGAGCGGGTTGACCGAGGGCGTGTCGGTGATCGGGTTCGTGACCTTGCGGTCGACGGGGTTGGTCTGCTGCGCGCGCGCGCCGCCGCAGAGCAGGAGCAGAGACAGGCCGAAGAGGCAAACACAGGGGAGCGTCCGCCGGGGCGCGATACGGGGCAGACTTCCGAGCAAGGGTGAGCCGAAGACCTCCGAGGGGTGACGAATCCGAAAGTGCGAGGGATGCTAACACGCGCCCGCGACACGCGACAAGGAGACCCTCAGGAGCGTCAAGGGGGCCCGATCCGAAGCGCCCGCAGCCTAATGAGTATGCAGGGGCCGCCGAAACTTCAGACCCGCCGGGGTGCAAGAATACAGCGCGGGGCGGGGGGGGGGGGGGGGGGGGGGGGGG
>DASZKF010000413.1:0-1646 GCA_035947355.1 Pyrinomonadaceae bacterium
GCGTGAGGCGGCGGATGCGCCGGCGCGGCGCTTCGACCGAAGGCGTTGCCTGTGCAGAGTGGAGGAGGCGGGAGAGTTCCTGGAAGATGAGGTGGTAGAGCCAGAGCTTGAGCAGCTGCTCGGAGAGGCGCCTGCGCCGCAGCAGGAAGGGGTAACGCGCGAGCGCCTCCTCGGCCCGCGCGCTCGCCTCGGCCTGGCGCGCCAGCGTCCTGTGGAGGAAGCGGAGGCGGACTTCGGGACGTTCGAAGAAATGCGCGTAGCGCTCGACAATCTTCGAGTAACTGAGCGTCGAATCCACGTCCGGCCCCCGGGACAAGTAGCCAGTAGACAGTAGTCAGTAGTCAGTAGGAAGACAGCCGCTAGCGAACCGTCCGGGTGTCAGCGTCAGCATTCGTAGAGCGGAGCCTACTGTCTACTGACTACTGACTACTGGCTACTGCTTTATTTCCGTGACGATGGCCGCGGCGGCCACGCCTTTGGCCCGCATCTGTGTGTTGGCCTTAGCGGCCTCTTCGCGGGTCTCGAAGCGGCCGGCCTGCACCCTGTACCAGGTGCCGCGCTTAGGAAGTTCGACGGTCACGGCGCGCGCCTCGAAGCCGGCGGCGCGCAGTCGCGAGACGTGCTGGTTGGCCTCGGACGGGTCGTTGAAGGAGCCGACCTGGACGGTGAAGTTACCTTTACCGGCGGCCTCGCTGAACTGCCGCGCGCCGGTCTGCTCGGCCGGCTGGGGGGCGGGTTCGGCGGCAGGTTTCGCGGCCTCCTTCGGCGCGGGCGGCAGGGCCTTCTCGGCCGTCGCCTTCGCCTCCTCGACGGCGGCGACGGGCGCGGCCGCGGCGGGCTTGACCGCCGGGCGCGTGGCCTGGTTCGGCACCGCGGCGCCCGCAGCCGCGACGGCCTCGCCGACCGGCCCGACCGGTTGCGATACCCAGCTCAGCGTCAGCAGCAGGGCGAAGAAGCCGACGCTGCTCAGCAGCAGCCACATCGGCGAGATGCGCAGGACGCGCATCCCCACGGCGTAATTGTCCACGGCCGGAGGCGGCGGCACGCGGGCGGGCGCTCCCGCCTCGGCAGCAGGTGTCGCGACGGCCGCGGCCTGCGCGGCGTCAGGCTCTGCGGCCTGCGCGGCGTGCGCGGCGTCGCTGTCCGGGGCCGGCTCGACGAGTTGTTGCGGGGCGGGCGCTTCCGACCGGACGTTTGAAGGCTCCGGCTCGGCGTCGAACACGTCTTCGAGCAGCTGCGGCTGACTGGCTTCGGCGAAGACTTCGGCGTGCGGCCCCTGCGGGATGCTGAGGATGTCGAAGAAGTCCTCGGCCGTGTCGGGCGCGGCGGCGGACGGCCCGGAGGCGGCGAGGGCGCGCGAGTCCTGCGGCAGGACGGTGCGGAGCGCGCCGTCTATGATGACGGCGTCGAACTCCGAGCGGCAACTGACGCAGACGAAGTGGTCGGCGGTGTGCTCGGCGTCGAAGTAGTTGTTGGTGTGGCACCGGGGGCAAATTAGTTGCATGGGGGTTTGACTCCGCTGCGTGTCGCGCGCGGGCGGCCTCGTTCGGGCGCGGCCGGTCGCTTCACTGTTCGGGGCGTGGCCGGCTCGGCGGCGCGTCACGCACAGGTTCGGGGCGGGCATTCGCGCGGGCGGCTCTGACGGG
>DASZKF010000414.1:0-6996 GCA_035947355.1 Pyrinomonadaceae bacterium
CGCGCATAATCCGCGCGGCCGGGAGTCTTCACCCGCCTAAAATGATGTCACAGTCCATCCTCATCAAAGGCGGCATCGTCATCACGGTGGATGAGGAGAATCGCGTCTTCGAGGGCGACGTGCTTGTGCGCGGGGGGCGCATCGCGTCTATCGGCGAGGCGGGACAGGCGGCGGACGTGACGGTTGACGCGCGCGGCTGCGCCGTGCTGCCCGGCTTCGTCCAGACGCACGTACACCTCTGCCAGACGCTCTTCCGCGGCGCGGCCGACGACCTGGAGTTGATTGACTGGCTCAAAAAGCGCGTGTGGCCGCTGGAGGCGGCGCACACGGCCGGGTCGGTGCGCGCCTCGGCGCGGCTCGGCGTCGCCGAGCTGATCCGCGGCGGCACGACCTGCGCGCTGACGATGGAGACGGTCAGCCACACGGCCGAGGCGCTCGGCGTCGTCGAGGAGGCGGGGTTCCGCGCCACGGTCGGCAAGTGCATGATGGACAAGGGCGACGAGGTGCCGGCGGCGCTGCGGGAGGAGACCGAGGCTTCCGTCGGCGAGTCGCTCGAACTGCTCGAAGGTTGGCACGGGCGCGCCGGGGGCCGCGTCCGCGTCTGCTTCGCCCCGCGCTTCGCCGTGAGCTGCACGCCCGAGCTGCTCACGCGCGTCGCGCGGCTCGCGCGCGAGCGCGGCGTGATGATTCACACGCACGCCTCGGAGAACCGCGACGAGATCGCCCTGGTCGAGCGCGAGACGGGCCGGCGCAACATCGTCTACCTGGATGAGCTGGGGGTCTCGGGGCCGCACGTCGCCCTCGCGCACTGCGTCCACCTCGACGAGCGCGAGATCGGGCTGCTGGCGCGTGCGGGCACGCACGTCGCGCACTGCCCGTCGTCGAACCTCAAGCTCGGCTCCGGCCTCGCGCCCGTCGCGGAGATGCTGGAGCGCGGCGTGTCGGTCTCGCTCGGGGCCGACGGCGCGCCGTGCAACAACCGCCTCGATATGTTCACGGAGATGCGCGCGGCCGCCCTGCTTCAGAAAGTCCGCCGCGGGGCCGCGTCGCTCCCGGCGCAGAGGGTCTTGCGGATGGCGACGATAGACGGCGCGCGGGCGCTCGGCCTCGACGCGGAGGTCGGAAGCCTCGAAGTCGGAAAGCGGGCCGACCTCACCGTCCTCGACCTCGAACGCCTCCACCTGACGCCGCGGCCCGACCCCGTCTCGACGGTCGTCTACGCGGCCGAGGCCGCCGACGTGCGGACTGTCCTGATAGACGGCCGCTTCGTGCTCCGCGACGGCGAGTTGCAGACGCTGGACGAGCGCGAGGTGATCCGGGAGGCGCGCTCGCAGGGCGAATCGCTGGCGGCCCGCGCCGGCATTAGCAGTTGAGTGCCTCGCGACGCCGGTTCAACACAGAGGACACGGAGGGCACAGAGAAAACCTTCTTCTCTGTGCCCTCTGTGCTCTCCGTGTCCTCTGTGTTGAGATGAACGGCCGGCACGCTCAATCGCCGGGCGCGCCGGGGCGCCTGCGCAGGTAGCCGCGCGGGTTGAAGGTGAGGAGGAACTTCTCGCGCGACGCGTCCGGCTCGAACTCCGGGTGCGTGCGGAGGAAAATCTCCAGCGCCTCCGCCGGGCCGGGGCCGTGCCGCCACATGACGGGGCGGCCGTTGAGGTTCGTGTCTTCGAGGATCAGGTAGCTGCCCGGCGTGACCAGAGGGGCGTAGAGCCTCAGCTCTTCGAGGACGTGGTCGCGCTGGTGGCTCGAGTCGAGGACGACCATCACGGCCTCGCCCGGCTTAATCATCCCTTCGATGCTCGCGGCGGTCGCCGGGTCGGTCGAGGAGGCTTTGATGAAAGTGATGCGCTCGTGCGCGGGGAGGTCTTCGACCGGCGCGATGTCTACGGAGACGACCCGGCCGCGGCCGAGGAGGTCGCACACCGACGCCATGTACAGGGCGCTCCCGCCGTGCGCCGTGCCCGACTCGACGATCAGGCCGGGCCTCACCTCGGAGATGATCTCCTGATAGACCCAGAGGTCGAGCGGGTTCTTGGCGACGGGGACGCCGAGGAAACGCGTGTTGGTCCAGGTGGTCTCTCTCAGACTGTAGTAGAGGCGGTGGAAGCGTCGGACGGTCGAGCGCGCTCGCAGACGTTCCAGGCGGCCGAAAAAGTTGTCGAGCCTGTGTCTGAAAGAGGATGCCAGTCGCACGCGCCGTATCCTAGCACGAAAGAAAAGGCGTTTGAACGGCCGCCCTAGGACTCGCGAACCGCATCACGCCTTTCGCCCGCGCCCCGTGCGGCAAGCGTGCTCAAGAGGACGAGCGCCGCGCCGCACACCTCTCCGGCCCACCCTGCCCAACCTCCGATCTCCCCTCAGAATCATCTCGCATGCCCTGTGGACGTATTCCTCGAACCCCTCCTGCGCCCGCGGCAGAATCACCCACCCGCTCCCGCTCTTCCTCGACCTCCAGAAGTAGCGCCTCGGGAGCTGCTGAAACTCGCCGCGCAGGCTTTCTATGTGTTCGGCCTCAGTGTAGAGCCAGACGCCGTTATATTGAGGCTGCTTATCGCTCTCCCGGAATGAGAGCAGGAGTTTCTCGCCGAGGTAGACGTAAGTGAAGCCGAACACCCGCCTGACGGCAGGGCGAATCGGAAGTAGCTCATCGAGGACAAACTGGAAAGGAGCTGACCTGTCAACCGGAGAGCCAAACTTCATTCTTCACTTCCTTAATCCATGCCGCCTTGCGGGGGCCGCCAGGTGGCGGCTTGAAAGTGAGTGCCCTTCCGCCCGCTGAAGGCATCCGGCAGCACCACCCGCGCCCACGCCGGCAGGTTCAACCCCGCCAGCTCCGCCTCGGCGAAATAGCCCACCTCCAACACCTCCGACCCGTCGGGCCGCACCCCGCCCCCGCCGAGGGGCCGACACTCGAAGACCGTCATCAGGTACGTCACCAGGTCGCCGTTACCGTAGGCCACCTGGAATTCCGGCCCGCCGTAGACCCCGACGACGCGTACCGGCTCGACCAGCAAACCCGCCTCCTCCCACGTCTCGCGGACGACGGCATCAGAGGGCGACTCGTTGGGCTCAACGCTCCCGCCGGGGGCGACCCAGACACCGCCCTCCGCGTGCCTGGCGAGGAGGATGCGCCCACGTCCGTCGTAGACGATGGCCGTTACGGAAGGGACGAGCAGCAACTCGTGTCCGACCTTAGCCCGGAGGCTCTTCAGATAATCTGAGATGGGCACACGGACTCCCTCCAGTCGAACGTACGACGGGCAGCCCGGAAGGCTGCCCGTAACTGTTTGATTTGATTGATGGCCAGGGACGGAATCGAACCGCCGACACCGTGATTTTCAGTCACGTGCTCTACCAACTGAGCTACCTGGCCGGGAAGTTTCGAGTCGGCAGGGGGGCAAGTATAGGGCGTCGCTGCGGGGCAAGTCAAACGCGACCCGGCGGGCGCATTTTTTGTCAATTTGGTCACAAAAAATCGTTGACAGTTTCGTCACGAAGTGTATAATCCGTCGCGTTGAGGGTGGTGCTGGTTGCCAAACAGCCCGCGAGCCCCGAAAGGGCAAGCCTCCCGAGACCCGAACTTAGACAGTGCCCGCCAGTGCCAGCTCGAACGCCGATTGTGCCCCCCACAAACGCTACCTTCGAGCTGGCATTACCCTTTCCGAAGGCCCCCGCGTAAACTGAGCCCTCCCGAGCCCCCGTCACTCCCGCCGGCCTCCTCGGCCGCGCGCCACTTCTACGAGAGCATAAAGTGGTCAGTCCGTGTTCCGCGCGAGCGCCCAGACGGTGATGGGCCACGGCGGCTCGTTCTTGAGCGAGTGGAGCCGCGGGCGGTAGGGGACGCTGGCGGGGAGGTTCTCTTTCACGGCGCGGCGGTTGCCCCGCGAGCCGGTGGTGATGGTCTCGAGTGGGAAGCCGCAGTCGCGCAGGTGATGCTTGAGGCCGAGTTCCGTCCAGCGTGTGCAGTCCACGGGTTCGTTGTGGACGCGGTAGAGGAAGGGGACGGTGACGAGGAAGTGTCCGCCGGGGCGGAGCGCCGCGCGCACGTTCCGGGCGGCCCGGTGCGGGTAGAGGAGGTGCTCGAAGACCTGCTCGGCGATGATGAGGTCGTACTCGCCGGGCGGGGCTCGGGCGCAGATGTCGAGCTCGGAGAAGCCGAGGCTCCGGTACTCCCTGAAAGGCTCGCGGTCTTTCCAGAAGGTGCCGGAGATTTCGAGCACCGAGAGGGACGAAGGCCCGAGCGCGCGGACGAGCTTTCGCGTCTTGCGGTTCATCACGACGCGCGGCCAGGACTCGCCCGAGATGCCGAAGGCAAGATCAGCGCGCTTCCGGACAGACCTCGCGGCGAAGCGGCGCGCGCCCCTCAGCAGCCCGTAACCGGGCCAGCCCCGCGTCGCGGATGCTCTTGCTCGTAGGCGGCAAATTCTGAACGGGGGAGGCCGCCGCCGGCGGGCGCGGCCGTCACGGCGAGGCCGCGCCGCCGCGCCCGCAGGGCTACTCGGGCGGCGGCGTCTTCTTCGCGCGCGGGGTCGTGCTCTTCTTGGCCGCGGTCTTCTTCGTGGCCGAGGAGGCGCGGGCGCGCCGGGCGGGCCTGTCCTCCGGCTCGGACGACTCGCCGCCGGTCACGGCCCCGACCAGGCCGGAGACCACGCCGGTCGCCTGCCCGACCAGGTCGGTGACGGTCGAGGCCAGCTCCGACGGCAGCTCGCGCACCGACTGCGGGAGGACAGATTCGACGACGCCCTGGGACGAGGGCTGCCCGGCCGAGGCGGCCGCCGCGAGCGGCTGCGTCGCGGCCTGGGCTTCGGCCGGCGGGTTGAGCAACGCGTCCCAGCGGTAGCGCGGCTCGGCCCGCCGCTCGCCGAGCCGGCGGAAGACGAGGTCCGTGACGGCGCCGACGAGCCAGCGGTGGTAGAACTCCCCGACCGAGGCCAGCTCGGCGTCCGGGGCCGGGTTCATGAAGTCTATGGCGTAGGGGATGTCGTCCTTGATGGCGAACTCGACGGTGTTGATGTCGTAGCCGAGCGCGCGGTTGAGCGTGAGCACGTCGCGGGCGACGCGCTCGGCCACCTCGGGCGAGAGGTAGCCGGGGTCGTGTACGTACTGCTCGCCGGAGAGGTACGGCTTGCGCGGGTCGTAGGGCATGATGAGCACGTCCTCCTGCCCGATGCAGTAGCAGCGGACGAACTGATCCCAGTCAACCATCTCCTGCAGGGTCATGCAGAGCGTCCCCGTCGTGTCGTAGACCTCCCAAAGCTCTTCGAGGCTGTTGACGCGCGAGACGTTCTTCCAGCCGCCGCCGTCGAACGGCTTGAGGATGGCGGGGAAGCCGACGTGGTCGGCGATGCCCTCCCAGTCGAGCGGGAATTCGAGGTTGCGCAGAGACTCGCTGGTGATGCCCTTGATGTAATCCTTCTGCGGCAGCAGGACGGTCTTCGGGATGGCGACGCCGAGCTTGGTGCCGAGCGAGAAGTTGAAGAACTTGTCGTCGGCCGACCACCAGAAGGGGTTGTTGATGACGACGGTGCCTTCGAGCGCGGCGCGCTTGAGGAAGGCGCGGTAGAAGGGCACCTCGTGCGAGATGCGGTCAATGATCAGGTCGTACTGCCTCTCCCAGTCGAGGCGGACGCCGCCGACCTTGACGAACTCGGCCACCACGTCGCCCCCGCCGCGCGCGTTAATGCTCTCGATCAGGGAGGCGGGAAAAGTCTTTTCGCGGCCGACCAGGATTCCAACTCTGTTCACGGCTAGGTTGTCCTTTCAAATCAGTCTCAAGTCAGGAGTCTAAAGTCTCAAGTCCGAAGTCAGAAGCAACAGCCCGTCTTTGACTCCCGACTTGAGACTTTAGACTCCTGACTTTTGAAGCGTTATGAAAACTCAGCAATGTATCCGCACGCGCCGAGCGTTGTCAACGCGGCGGGGCGGGCATCCGCCGGAAGGCTTCTGGCATCAATAGTTTTGCGCCCGCGGCCGGCCGCGGCCCGGCGGGCTTCGGGCGGCCCGCCTGTGTTACAATCCGGGCTAAAGAGTCGGCCCGACCTCTCCTCCGGCGCGGCCCCTCCCGGCGGGCCGCCCGAGAATCGAGACTTGAAGGAGACAGCCCCAGTGTTACGACGGTTATGTTTGGCGGCGCTGGCAGCCCACGCGCTCGCCTGCGCCGCGCTCGCGCAAGAGACGCGGCCGAACACGCCCCCGCCGGCCCCGCCCGCCGCGCAGCCCCGCGGCGACGGCAAGACGCTCACGGCCGAGCAGGTGGCCGAGACGGTCATCTTCGTCTACGGCGTGCGCGAGCGCCTCGCGCAGATACGCCGCACGGCCCTGGAGCGCGGGCGCATCACGCGCACCTCCCAGGACGGCCGCACCGAGGAGATCACCTACGAGCGCAGCTTCAAGCGCGGCGAGACCTTCGAGAAGGACAAGATCCGCCTCGACCAGCGGCGGCCCTCGGCCGAGTACTCTCTGATCTTCAACGAGGGCAGCGTCTTCGGCCTCGTCCGCGGCACGCCGTTCACGCCGCGCGAGGAGGAGGTCGCGACCTTCATGTCCGACCGCCGCCACGGCCTCGACGGCCTGCTCCGCTACAAGGAGAACGGGGCCGCCGTGACGCTGGCCGGGAAGGAGACGCACAAGGGCCTCGACCTCTGGCTCCTTGACCTCGAAGACAAGGAGAAGAACCGCACGCGCTACTTCATCAGCGCCAAGACGTTCCGCGTCCTCTGGCTGGAGTACGAGGAGCCGGCCGCCCCCGGCGCGCCCCCGACCAAGTTCAAGCGGACGTTCCACGACTACCGCAACGTCCAGGGCACGTTCGTCCCCTACCGCTCGCTGCTCTACGCCGGCGACCGGCAGCTCGAAGAGGCGCAGGTGCTGACCGTGACCTACGGCGTGCGCCTGGAGGACGCCGTCTTCCAGCGCCCCGAGTCGGCCTCGGCCCTGCCGTAGGCGCGGAAGAGGCCGAGCCTTCCCCCGCCCGTCACCGCCCGCCGGCATTCGC
>DASZKF010000415.1:0-7423 GCA_035947355.1 Pyrinomonadaceae bacterium
CCTTCATCACTCATCCTTCCGCCTTCATCCTTTCATCAGTCGCCGCCCGCGCTGACGGTGTCTTCGTGGCGCGCGGCGTCGGCCTCTTCTTCCTTCCCGGCGGCTCGGCGGCGTGCGAAGGCGGCGCGCAGGCCGGCGGCGGCGCGCGCCGGGGCGCCGAAGGCGCGGGCGAAGGAGCGGCGCCACCAGGAGGCGTGGGCCACGTCGTCGAAGATGGAGTAGGCGACGGGCGTAACCAGCAGCGTGAGCAGGAGCGAGAGCGTCTGCCCGCCGATGACGATGACGGCGATGGAGCGCCGCTCCTCCGCGCCCGGCCCCGTTCCGAGCGCGAGCGGGAGCATGCCGGCGACGAGCGCCAACGTCGTCATCAGGATGGGGCGGAGGCGGTCGCGGTTGGCCTGGATGATCGCCTCGCCGCGCTCCCAGCCCTCGCGCCGGAGGTTGTTCATGTGGTCTATCTGGAGAATCGAGTTCTTCTTCACCACGCCGAAGAGCACGAGGATGCCGAGCGCCGAGTAGAGGTTCAGGGTGTCGCCCGTCGCCCACTGCGAGAGGAGCGCGAAGGGGACGGCGAGCGGCAGCGAAAGCAGGATCGTCACCGGGTGGATGGTGCTCTCGAACTGCGACGCGAGGATCATGTACATGAAGATGATCGAGAGCAGGAAGGCCCAGATGAACTCGTTGAAGGTGCGCTCCAGCTCGCGGCCGCGGCCCGAGATGTAGGAGTTGTAGGCGGGCGGCAGGTTCATGCTCGCCACCTCGGCGCGGAGCGCCTCGAGGCGGTCGGCCAGGGCGTAGCCGGGCGCGACCGAGGCGCGCACCGAGACCTGCCGCTGGCGGTCGAGGCGGTCTATGCGCGAGGGCGCGGTGTCGCGGCGGATGTGCACCAGGTTGTCGAGCCGGACGAGGCCGCCCCGCGACGAGGGCACGTAGAGCTGGCCGAGCAGGCGCGGGTCGTTGCGGTCGCTCTCGATGACGCGCAGCTGCACGTCGTAAGCCTCGTTGACCGAGGCGTCGTGGTAGCGCGTCACCTCCTCGTCGCCGCCGACCATCACGCGCAGGGAGTTGGCGATGTCGGAGGTCGAGACGCCCATCGCGGCCGCCCGGTCGCGGTCTATCTCGACGCGCAGCTCCGGCTTGTTGAGCTTCAGCGTCGTGTCCACGTCCACGATGCCGCCGATCTTCTCGGAGCGGTCGCGCAGCTCCTCGGCGTAGGCGACGAGCTGCACGAGGTCCGGCCCGCGCAGGTTGAAGTCTATGTCGGAGCGGCCGCCGCCGCCGAAGTTGAACGACGGCGCGTTGCGCACGCCCGTCCGCAGCGGCGCGAACTTGCGCAGCCGCCGCCGCATCTCCTGCATCACGTCCTGCTGCGAGTAGTTGCCGCGGAAGGCCGCGAGGGGGTTGCCGTTCAGGGTCTCGCGCCAGATGCGGCTGAGCGAGACGGTGCGCTCCTCGTGCGGCGCGATGCGGACGTAGGCGTCGCCCTGGTTGACGCCGCCGAGGAAGCCGCCGCCGGCCGAGGCGAGCACCATCCGCACGCCCGGCACCTTCATCATCTCCTGCTCGACGGCCTGCATCGCCTCGTTCATCGCCGCGAGGTTCGTCCCCTCCGGCGCGTTCACCGAGACCTCGAACTCGGCCTCGTCTACCTGCGTCGGGATGAACTCCTGCTTGACCGCGCCGTAGAGCGGCACGCTCGACAGGATGACGGCGGCGGCGAGGACGGCGACGGCCAGGCGGTGTCGCATCGAGAGCCGCAGGAGCCACGTGTAAGCCTGGTCTATGCGCGCGTAGAAGCCTCGGCGCGAGCCGGCCTCGGCCCCGTGGCCGTGGCCGCCGCCGTGGCCGCCGGCCGCGTCCTCGGCCCGCAGCAGCCGCGACGACATCATCGGCGTGAGCGTGAACGAGACGAGCAGCGAGACGAGGATGGCGACGGCCGCCGTGATCCCGAACTGGTAGAGGAAGCGGCCCGAAATCGAGGACATGAACGAGACGGGCAGGAAGATGACGACGAGCGAGAAGGTCGTCGCCATGACGGCCAGCCCGATGTCGCGCGTCGCCTCCTTGGCCGCCTCCATCGCGTTCATCCGCTTCTCCTCGACGAAGCGGAAGATGTTCTCCAAGACGACGATGGCGTCGTCAATCACGACGCCGACCATCAGGACGAGCGCCAGCATCGTCACGCTGTTGAGCGTGAAGTCGAGCGCCCGCATCATGGCGAAGGTCGAGATGACCGAGGCCGGGATGGCGATGCCGGCGATCAGCGTCGAGCGCCACGAGCGCATGAAGAGGAGCACGACGGCGCACGCCAGGATGCTCCCCAGGACGAGGTGGACTTGAATCTCGTGCAGCGCCGCCTCGATGTAGCGCGACTGGTCGCGGATGACCTCGAACTTCACGTCCGAGGGGAGCTGCGCGGCGACTCTCGGCATCGCGGCCTTGATGCCGTTGATGACCTCGATGGTGTTGGCCCCCGACTGGCGGCGGATGACGAGCGTCACCGTCGGCACGCCGTTCAGCCGCGCGAGGCTGCGCTGCTCCTTCGTCCCGTCCTCGACGCGGCCGATGTCGCGCAGGCGCACGGGCGAGCCGCCGACCGTGGCGACGGTCAGGTCGTTGAAGTCGCGCGGGTCGGTGAAGCGGCCCATCGTGCGCAGCGTCAGCTCCTCGCGCCCCGTCGTGACGTTGCCGCCGGGGATGTCCGCGTTCTGGCGCGCGAGCGCCTGCTGCACCGACGTGATCGGAATCTGGTAGGCGGCGAGGCGGTCGGCGTCCACCCAGACGTTGATGGCGCGCTCCAGCCCGCCGACGACGCTCACCTCGCCGACGCCGCCGACGCGCTCGAACTGCGGCCGCGCCATCTTGTCGGCCAGCTCCGTCAGCTCGCGCAAAGAGCGGTCGGCCGACATGGCGATGGTCATCACCGGCGCGCTGTCGTTGTTGAACTTCTGGACGACCGGCGGGAGCACGTCTTCGGGGAGGCTCCGCACCACGGTGGCGACGCGGTCGCGCACGTCCTGCGCGGCCGTCTCCAGGTCGCGGTCGAGCTTGAAGGTGGCGATGACGAACGACGTGCCCGGCCCGGAGACCGACCGCAGCTCGTCTATGCCGGGCACCGTGTTGACGACCTCCTCGATGGGCTGCGAGACGAGCGTCTCCATCTCCTCGGCCGACGCGCCCGGAAGCGACGTGCGCACGCTCACCGTCGGCAGATCAACCGACGGGAAGCGGTCAACGCCCAGACGGAAGTAGCTCGCCGCGCCGACGACCACCAGCGACAGGATGATCATCGCCGCGAACACGGGGCGGCGGATGCAAATCTCGGCTAACTTTTGCATTGGCTTTCAGCCAGTTCCAAGTTTCAAGTTCAAGGTTTCAAGTTAAAGACGATTGGTTGTTAACTTTGAACTTGGAACTTTGAACTTGGAACTTTTATTCGACTACGTTGACCGGCATGCCGGTCTGCAAGTTGCCGGGCTCGACGACGACGGCCTCGCCGACGCCCACGCCGGAGACGACCTCGGTCCATTCGGGCGTGCGGCGGCCCGTGGTGATCGGCTTCTCCTGGGCCTTGCCGTTGTCCACGACCAGCACCTTCTCGATGCCGGCGAAGGTGACGACCGCCGAGGAGGGGACGGTGACGGCCATGTCGGCGCTGTCGGTGACGATCTCGGCGCGGGCGAAGCCGCCCGGCCGGAGGCCCCCGGTGTTGGCGATCTCGGCCTCGACGACGAGGATGCGGTTCTGCTCGTTGATGGTCGGGCTGATGCGCACCACCCGGCCGAGGTAGGCGGCCGCGTCGCCCTCGACCGTCACCCGGATGGTCTGGCCCTGCCGCACGCTCGGCGCGTCGCGCTCCGGCACCTCGGCGCGGAACCGGAGGGGGTTCATCCGCACGACCGTGACGACGGCCGCGCCCGCGTTCAGGTACTCGCCGACGCTCGCCTGCTTCTCCTGCACCACGCCGTCGAAGGAGGCGTAGACGGCCGTGTCGGCGAGCGCCTGCCGCGCGAGCGCCAGCTCCGTCCGCCGCTGCGCGAGCAGGGCCTGGCGGTTGCGTATCTCCTCGACGGCGTCCTGGTAGCGGCTGACGGCGACCTTGTAGGCGGCGTCCGCCTGCTCGAACTCGGCGCGGGCGATGACGCCCTGCTCGACGAGCGTCGCGGCCCGCTTGCGGCTCTGGAGCGCCTCGTCCATCAGGGCGCGGGCCTGCCGGACGGTGCCGGTCTGCTCGGGGTCTACGCGGTCGCTCGTGCCTTCGGGCGCGAGGCCGAGGCGGGCGCGGGCCTGCTGGAGCGCGGCCTCGGCCTGCTGGACGCGGAGCTGGTAGTCCTGCGGCTCCAGCTGCGCGACCATCTGGCCGCGCCGGACGACGCTTCCGAGGTCCACGTTGATCGCCCGCAGGCGGCCCGGCACCTTAACGCTCAAGGTCGCCTCGTCCTGCGCGGCGAGCGTGCCGGTGACGGAGACGCTCGCGCCGACGGGCAGCTCCGCGACGCGCGTCACGCGCACGTCGCGCGCCGCGCCGCCGCCGCGCCCCTCGCCGGGAGGCCGCTGCTGGCCGGCGGCCGGGTAGTCGCTCTTGCAGGCCGTGAGGAAAAGCAGGGCGGCGCAGGCGAGCACGGGCAGCGCGCGGGCCGTCCGCGGGAAAGACGGGAACCTTCTGTTAATAATTTGCGAAAACATCATCCGAACCGAAGTAACCGGGGCGTCAATTTTATCACGCCCGCGGTGATTCACTGAGCATGGATCCCCTTTAGACGAGGACTTTCCTCACGGAGTTGTAAAAAGGATGATAAAGGCGGGGGCGATTTGGCGCCGTTGACATTGCGCGCCCGCAGGCATACCGTAGGCGCACCAGACGGGACTCCTGCCGACGAAAGCCTTTCATCGTTGGCCTCACACAACCACCCACCAGGAAGGAGAGAACATCATGGCCCTGCTACAGGTGAGCGCCGTCGCTGCGGATCAGGACAACTCCGTGGGCACTCAGAAGGAATGCAACATCGTAGTGTCGGTGATGGACAGCGTCGGCAACCCGGTCTCCGGGCTGGCCGCCGCGAACTTCAAAGTCACGGCGCTGATAGTGGCGGCAGGCGGTTCGAAGGTGACGCTGCAAAGCTCCGCCGCGACTGGGAAGTTTTACGTTCTGAGGGTGGCGCCGTCGGCGCCCTGGAAGGCCGGATTCTACATCTTTGGCGTCAACGTCGAGAGCGGGGCGCACAGGGGGCAGGCGCTGGCGGCGGTCGGCATCGACTGACGCGCCGCCCGCGGGCCGTCTCACGGCTACGACAGTCCGGCCCGGCTGGGGCTGCGCATTTCCCGCCGGGCCGGACGCCTCAACCCCCCGGCCTCACGCCGCCTTTGCACTCCCCTCACTCACTTCAGCAAATACTCGCGGACGAACATGATGGTGGCGTAGAACTGGAAGTCCTGGTTCCGTTTCTTGTTGAAGCCGTGGCCCTCGTCCTTCGCCATCAGGTACCAGACCGGGGTGTTGTTCTTGCGGACGGTGGCGACCATCTGCTCGGCCTCGTTCAAGGGCACCCGCGGGTCGTTGCCGCCCTGCACGATGAAGATCGGCTTGGTGATCTTCGAGGCGTTGTTCAGCGGCGCGATGCGCGTCATGAACTCGCGCATCTTCGGGTCGCGCTCGTCGCCGTACTCGGCGCGGCGCAGGTCGCGGCGGTAGGACTCCGTCCGCTCTAAAAAAGAGACGAGGTTCGAGATGCCGACCACGGGCAGGCTCGCCGCGATGCGGTCGTTGTAGAGCGTGGCGACGGCGAAGCTCATGTGGCCGCCGTAGGAGCCGCCCGTCACCATCACCCGGCTCTTGTCGAGGCGGGGCTGCGTCCCGACCCAGTCGAGCAGCGCGCCGATGTCCTTGTAGGAGTCCTCGCGCCTGAACCCGTTGTCGAGCTGGAGGAACGTCTTGCCGTACCCGGAAGAGCCGCGCACGTTCGGGTAGATGATGGCGACGCCCAGCTCGTTGAGGAAGTAGTTGCTGCGGCCGATGAAGCCGGGGCGGGCCTGGCCCTCGGGGCCGCCGTGGATGTTGATGATGACGGGGCGCGGCCCCGCGAACCTGGCCGGCGGCACGTAGAGGAAGCCGGTGATCTCGCGCCCGTCGAAACTCTTCCAGCTCACCAGCTCCGGCTCGGCGAGGCTCTTCGGGTCGAGGCCGCCCAGCTCGCTCTCCGTCCAGCGCTCGACCTTGCCGCTCGCCACGTCGAGCGAGTAGACGTCCGAGGTCGAGCGCGCCGAGGAGAGGTTGAAGCCGAGGTCGCGGCCGTTCTCGTGCCATTCGAGGCCGGTGATGATGCCGGCCGGCAGGCCCGGCGGCGACTTCTCCCTGCGCGTGCGCGCGTCGAGCAGCCGCAGGCGGCTGACGCCGTTCTCGTTCGTCACGAAGGCGATGGTGCGGCCGTCGGGCGAGAGGTCGAAGGAGTCCACGTCCCACTTGATGTGGTCGGTCAGGTAGGCGTGCTCTCTGGTCGCGAGGTCTACGTAGGCGAGGCGTCGGAACTCCGAGTCGCGGTCGGTCGTGACGTAGACGCCGCGCCCGTCCTTCGACCACAGCGCGCCGCTGTAAGAGACCTTCTCGGCCCCGGCCTCGGGCGTCAGGCGCGTCTTCGCCGCCGGCCCCGCGCCGCGCGGGTCGAAGTCCACGAGCCAGAGGTGGCTCTCGTTGGCCGAGACGAACTCGGTGACGACGAGGCGGCGGTCGTCGGGCGACCAGTCGGCGGCGCTCCAGCCGCCGCTCTCGACCTGGAGGAGCGGCCGGGTGGTGTCGGGCCGCGCCGGGTTGACGACGTAGATGTCCGTGTCCTTGCCGTTGCGCCGCGTCGAGCTGTAGGCGAGCCACTCCCCGCCGTTCGACCAGACCGAGGCGGTGTTGCGCGACTTGCCGTCGGTCAAAAGCGTCACGTCGCCGTTCGCCAGGTCGTAGCGGTAGTACTGGAAGAACTCGTTGCCGCCCACGTCGCGGTTGAAGACGAAGTAGTCGCCGGTCTTCGGCCGGTAGGAGCCGCCGCCGGCCCGCTCCGGAAAGAAGGTGAGCTGCGTGCGCGCGCCGCCCGGGAACCTGACGTGGTGAATCTGGTTGGTGTCGCCGAAGCGCGTGCCGATGAGCATCTCGCGGCGCACCGGGTGCCAGCCCGCGAGCGCGGCGGCGCGGAACTCCGTGTAGCGGCGCACCTCCTCGGCCAGCGAGGCGGGGACGGCCGGGACGCCCTCGACGACCAGGTTGTCGCCCGGCACGATGACGGCCGCGCGCTGCGCCAGCGCCGCGGGGACGAACAGCAACAGGGCGGCCAGCAGCCGCGACGTTCTCCTCATGGACAAAACTCCTTCGCGTGTGAACAGGGGAAGAAACTCGGGTACGGGGAATATAGCAAAAACGGTCTGGAGTCTAAAGTCTCAA
>DASZKF010000416.1:0-2653 GCA_035947355.1 Pyrinomonadaceae bacterium
ACCGCACGCGCCTCTACGAACAACTCCTCAAGCTCTGGCTCTACCACCTCATCTTCCAGCAACTCGACCGCCACCTCCCCGGGGCCGACGAGGAGAAGCGACGCATCCTCCGCCTCACGCGCCGCGCCCCGCTCGCCTCGCGCCTCCTCTTCGGCTGCTACCAACTGCGCCGCCCGCTCGCCGCCTTCGGCGTCGTCGCGCTCGCGGCCACGCTCTACGGCTCCTACCTCGGGCTGGCCTGGGCGGCCCGCCGCGGCAACGACCTCCTCGCAGACTTCTACGGCACCTCGCCGCGCCAGGGCGCGCGCCCGCGCGCCGAGGGGGCCGCCTACGCGCAGTCGCCCGCGCGCGCGCCCGTTGATTACCGGCCCGGGAAGGTCTGGCTCGTCGAGCGGAAGGAGAACTTCGAGCGCTACAGCAACGGCGCGCGCATCCTCAACGACTTCGCCACCGAGAACCGGCCGCGCGGCTACCGCGTCTTCCGCGAAGGCGCGGGCGACGGCGACGAACTCAAGCGCGAGCCGGTCGGCATCGTCTACCACACCTCCGAGAACGACATGCTGCCGTTCACGCCCGACAACAGCGCCTCCATCGAGGCGCGCAGCCGCGGCCTGCTCGAATACGTCCGCCGCAACAAGTCTTACAACTACGTCATTGACCGCTTCGGGCAGATTTACCGCATCGTCCGCGACGAGGACGCGGCCAACCACGCCGGCAACTCCGTCTGGTCGGACGCGCAAGGGACTTACGTCGGCCTCAACGACAGCTTCCTCGGCGTCTGCTTCGAGTCGAGCATGGAGGACGGCGGCGCCGGCGAGGAGCGCCTGACCGAGGCGCAGCTCGTCGCGGGCCGACTGCTCACGCAAGTCCTGCGCAGCCGCCACCAGATAGACGACGCCAACTGCGTCACGCACGGGCTGGTCTCGGTCAACCCGTCGAACATGCTCATCTGCTTCCACCACGACTGGGCGCGCGGCTTCCCGTTCGAGGCGATGGGACTGTCGGACAAGTACCGGGTCGCGCCGGCGAGCGTCGCCGAGTTCGGCTTCACCTACGACGAGGAGACGGTCGGGAAACTCGGCGGGTCGCTCTGGCCGGGGGTGGCCGCGGCCGAGGAGGAGTTCGCGCAGCGGGCCGCGCGGGCCGGGCAGGAGCCGGAGAAGTTCCGCCGCGCGGCGCGCGAAGCCTTCCGCGAGCGGATGGAGCGGCAGCGGCGCGAGCGCGCCTCCACGGCGGACGAGGCGGAAGCGCCGGCGGGCGAGTGACAAAATTTGTAGCCCGCGGGGAACAAAAATTGGCCGCGGATTCGCGCGGATCAAACGCAGATCAAGATCAATGAAGGTCTGATCCGCGTTTTATCCGCGTAAATCCGCGGCTTTTTAATTTCCCTTTTCAGACGTGGACGAGAAGTGGAAGCCGGCCGGGGCGGTTCCAGAAAAGGCACGGTGTTTGCTCCGGCCACGGGCGGACAACGCGCCGAGCCTGTCGGCCGAACCTCAAGGAGAGGGGCGAGCGGACTGAATCGTCCCCCGAACATTTAAGGAGAGATCATGGAAGAGAAGACCCCGCACCCGGCGGCCCCCAAGCTCGAAACCGTCGTGCGCCCCGGCGCGGTCGGCCTCGACATCGGAACGAGCCGCATCGTCGTCGCCGACGGCACGCCCGGCCGCGAGACCCGCTCGCAGCTCAACGCCTTCGTCGCCGTCCCCTCGTCGGAGATGGCCGAGAACGTCCTCAGGCAGCGCCGGATGGTCTACGAGCGCAACTGCAAGAACCTCTACGTCTACGGCAACGACTCCGACTTCTTCGCCAGCTTCCTCGACACCGACGCCCGCCGCCCGATGCACTCCGGCCTGCTCAACCCGCAGGAGGAGATGGGCCAGCAGATGATCCAGCGCATCATCGAGCTGCTCGTGCCGCGCGCGCGCAAGGGCGAGACGCTCTGCTTCAGCGTCCCCGGCCGGGGCGAGAACGCCCACGGCAACCTCGTCTACCACGAGGCCGTGCTCAAGCAGTTCCTCCAGGGCCTCGGCTACAAGGCCCGCTCGATCAACGAGGGGCAGGCCGTCGTCTTCTCCGAACTCCAGGACGAGAACTTCACCGGCATCGGAATCTCCTTCGGCGGCGGGATGTGCAACGTCTCGGTCTCGTTCATGTCCATGCCGATGATCACCTTCAGCGTGCCGAAGAGCGGCGACTACATAGACCGCAACGCGGCCGAAGTCCTCGGCGAGCGCAACTCGACGCGGGTGCGCCTCTTCAAGGAGGAGAACCTCGACCTCTCGCGCCAGCCCAAGGACGACATGACGCGCGCGCTGCACATCTTCTACGACGACATGCTCCAGTCGCTCATAGACCGCCTGCGCGCCGAGTTCAAGCGCTCGTCGAGCCTTCCGAAGATAGACCGCCCGCTCAAGGTCGTCCTCGCCGGCGGCACCGCCCGCCCGGCCGGCTTCCTCCAGAAGTTCCAGCAGATGCTCCACTCAGACGGCGACTTCCCCGTCGAACTCGCCGAAGTCCGGATGGCGAAAGACCCCCTGACCACCACCGCCAACGGCTGCTACATCGCCGCCATGTCGGAAGCAAGATAAAACCCCCCGGCATCGGCCCCGCCTGAAAGAAAGAGTCGCGGACGGAACCCCCTTCCGTCCGC
>DASZKF010000417.1:0-4828 GCA_035947355.1 Pyrinomonadaceae bacterium
CGCCGCGCGCGCCAGCTCCAGAATCTCTTGCAGGCGGGCCTCGTGCGCGCCTTCGACGACGGTGACCCGCTCGACGGGCCGACGCCCCGCTCGCAGAGCCTCCAGCACCGGCTGCACGCCGAAGAGCAGCGAGCCGTCGCCCTCGTGCGCGGGCGAGCGGCCCGCGTCTTCGCCGTGCCAGTCTTCACGGCCTTGGAACTCTTCGGGGGCTCGCGGCCCTTCGCGCCGGCGGGGTTCTTCACGGCGGCGGACTTCTTGAGGGCGGGCTTCCTCGCGGCGCGGCGGCTCGCCACGAGGCCGGCGCGGCCCTTCGCGGTAGACCGTGTCGCGCTGCGGGCCGGACTTTTCCCGTGGCCGCCGGAACTCTTCGGTCTTGCGGCGAGGCTCCTCGCCGCCTCGTCGGGGCTCTTCCTGACGCCGGCGCGTCTCGGCGTGCGGGCGGCGCGGGTCTTCGTGGCGGCGGCGCTGCCCGTCGCGCGCGTCTGGCGGCGCGTCGTAGTGACGGCGCGGGCCTTCGCGCTCGTCCGCGTCTCTCGGCGGCTTACGGCCCGGCGCCCTCTCTTCGAAGGCGCGCGCCGCACGCTCGCCGGGCGACTCGCGCGGCGGACGCTCGCCGGGTGCCTCGCGCGCGGCGCGCTCGCCCCGCCCCCCGCCGCCGCCCCTGTCCCAGAACGGCCTGTTCCGCCCGCGTTGCTTCATAAGTTTTCAGACGCCTCGGCGGCGCGCGAAGTAATATCGGAGGCGCGAGTAGCGCGTGAACTGCGCCTCGTTGCTGACGGTCGTCACCGCCCCGGTGCTGTAGCGCCCGGCCCCCTCGCGCCGGAACCCGAGCGTGTCGTCGCGCGCGGCGGGCGGCCACGCGGCCGCGAGCAGCCGACGAGAAGACGCGTACTCGTCGTCGTAGACGGCCCGCGGCGCGCGCTCGCGCAGGAGTCCGACGAGCGAGACGAAGTTCTCGCGCGCGAGCAGGGACTTGCCCGCGCCGAGGCAGGAGTAGTCGAAGTTGTCGCCGCGGACGCGCCAGCCCGCCGCGTCGTCGCCGGTCGGGTAGATGTCGAGCACCGCCTCGTCCTCCGAAAGCTCGCGCGCGTCTACGACCTCGCCGTCGCGCCTCGACTTCTCCCTCCGCTCCTCGACCTCGACGCGCTTCCTGATGACGCGGCCCGTCACCAGCAGCCCGACCTCCGGCCAGCCCCAGCGCCGCGGCTCCTCGCCCGGCGGGCCGAGGCCGACCAGCACGTCCGGCGTCAACTCCAGCGCGCGGACGCGGAAGGGACGCGTGCCGAGCGTGAGGTCTTCGTCCGTCACGACCTCGACGGCGAGGCCGAACGCGGCGAGGCGTTCGGCCACCAGTTCGGCCTCCTCGCGCGAGGCCGCGCGCGCCAGCGGCAGCGGCCGCCGCGCCGTCAGGCACTCGCGCAGCAACTCCGTCTCTAACCGCAACAGCGACGCGGCCTCCCCCAACGCCCCGGCCGCGCCCGCGCCCGCGGCCCGCGGCAGCAGGATGACGTTGAAGCCCGTCTCCCACTCTTCGGGCGGCCTCAGCGCCGGCCTCCGCAGCCGCGCGCTCCGCTCGGTGACGGGCAGCGGCGCGCCGCAGTAGAGGCAGCCCATGCGCGTCGGCGGGTTGGCGCGCGCGCACCTCTCGCACGCAACCATCTCGCCGGGCGCGAACGGCCGCGCCCCGGCCTCCGCCCCGGAAAGCTCCCCGACCTCAGACGACTCTTCTTCGCGCGCCAAAGCTCCCTCGCGGGAAACGACGAACGAAGGAAAGGTTCTGGGTGTTAGGTGCTGGGTGCTGGGGAAGACAAGTCGCTTTTACCCAGCACCTAACACCCGGAACCCGGCACCCTCTTTCGGTTCATCGTTTCTTATCTTCGTGATTGCCCGCGCCGCTTTCTTGAGTATAATCCCTCCCGCGACTTTACCTGAGATTTATTTTCGACCGTCATGGCGTCAAGCGCCCTCCTATCGCCGTCGCGCCGCCTCCTGGCCGCGGCCGGTTGCGCCGCCCTCGCGCTCCTGCTCGGGGCGTGCGCCGCCGCGACCTCGGGGCCGGGGCGTCCGCGCGGCCCCGAAGCGCCCTACCCCGTGCTGCTCACCGCGAGCGACGAGCGGCGCGCGCAGGCGCTGGCCGGCTGGGCCGCCGTCCTCGGCGACGCGGCCGCCACGAGCCCGACGCCCGAGCTGCGCCCCGTGACCGCGACGCCGGTCTCGATGCCCGCCGGCCTCACGTCCCCGCCCCGCATGCCGCGCGTCATCATAGACGAGGAGGCCGAGCAGTCGGAGGAGGAGACGCGCGAGTCGCTGCGCCGCTTCATCGCCTCGGCCCCGGCGCTCATCGGCTCGGACCTCCGCCACCTCTCGCTGGTCGAGATCGTGGACGCGCCGGGCGGCGCGGGGGCGAAGCTCGCGCGCTACCAGCAGCGGCCCTTCCACTACCCGCTGCGGGGCGGCTTCGGCGAGGTCGAGATCACCTTCACGCCCGACCTGCGCGTCACGGCCCTTTCGAGCACGGCCATCCCCGACGCCGACCGCCTGCGCCCGCTCCTGCGCAGCGTCACCCGCCAGCTGACGGCCGAGCAGGCCGCCGCCTCGCTCGCCGGCCGCGGCGTCACCTACACCGACGCGGCCGGCAACCCGCAGACGCGCGCCGTCGCCGCCTCCGAGGTCACGCCGCGCGAGCTGGTCATCTTCCCCGTCCGGCGCGAGGGGCCGCCGCCCGCCATCGAGCTGCACTACGCTTGGGAGTTCGAGGTCGGGGGCGCGGGCGCGCCGCTCCTCGTCTACATAGACGCCGTCAACGGCCAGCAGCTCGCCGCCGCGCCCCGCGCCTGAAGATGAGCGCCGAAGAAGAGATCGAAGAGATCGTCAACCGCGAGACGCGCGCCTGGGACACGAAGGACGCGCGGCTCCTGCTCACCGTCTTCCACCCGGACATGACCTGGCCGTGGCCGCCCGACGCCGACGCGCACGACCCCGCCGGCTGGGTCTTCGTCCTGGGCCGCTACGACTACGAGCGCTGGCGCCGCTCTCTCCAGGAGCTGTTCGACACGCACGAACTCGTCCACAACGTCCGCCGCCTGCGCAAGATCGTCGTCACGGCCGAGGGCGACGGCGCCTTCGCCGTCGTCGACGTGGACACGCTCTGGCGCGACCGCGAGGGCCGCTTCTTCCACTGGGAGGGCCGCGCCTGCAAGGTCTACTCCCGCGTCGGCCCCGAGTGGAAGATGACGATGCACACGGGACTCCTGAACTACTCAAGTAGACAGTAGACAGTAGACAGTAGACAGTAGAAAACCCTCCGTCAGCGTACCTTAAAGGTGTCGGCGTCAGCGCCTTCAGCGCGGAGCGCTACTGTCTACTGTCTACTGTCTACTGTCTACTTGATTTGTCCTCCCGGCCCGGTTGTGGTTGAATAGGCCGTGGGCGATATTTGAAATCTCGTGGAAGAAACTTGACGGGGTGTTTTTCGCATGCATTTTGATCCGACCAACAACATCTCCTGGCAGTTGGGTTACAGAGGCAGAGTGGCGGTTTTCATCGACGGCAACAACCTTTTTCACGCGGCCCGGTTCCACAACATCGACATTGACTACAACAAGCTCCTGCGCGTCCTCCTCGGGGACGGCAGGCTTTTGCGCGCCTTCTTCTACACGGGCGTGGATGTCGGGGCCGAGCGCCAGCAAGGGTTCCTGCTCTGGATGCGCCGCAACGGGTTCCGCGTCGTCCACAAGGAGCTGAAGACCTTCTACGACGGGACGCGCAAGGCCAACCTCGACGTTGAAATCGCCGTGGACATGCTCTCGCTCGCGGGCCGCTACGACACGGCCGTGCTCGTCTCCGGCGACGAGGACTTCGTCTACGCCGTCAACGCCGTCGCCTACAAGGGCTGCCGCGTCGAGGTCGCCGGCTTCCGCTCGAACACCGCGCCGAAGCTGATAGACGTGGCCGACTACTTCATAGACCTCGGCGAGATCGCCGACAAGGTGCGCAAGGAGAACTCGCACGCGCACCGCTACCTCGAAAACAACAACCACCACGCGCACGAGCCGCAGCAACAGCAGCAGGCCGCGCCCGCTCCCGGCCAGGCGCCCGCCCCGGCCCCGCTCGCGCAGGCCGCCGACGCGGACGACGAGGCGCGCTCCCGCCGCCGCGAAGAGGAGATGGAGGAGACGGTTGCCCGCGCCGTCGCCAACGCCGGCCTCGACGACGAGACGCTCTTCGCCGCCAACTCCGACTTCATCCGCGTCACCGACGACCAGTAAAAATTCTGGCGCCGGGTGCCGGGGGTCAGGTGCCGGTTAAAGACGAGTACCTGACACCCGGCACCCGGCACCCGACACCCGCCATGAAGCTTTTCACCGTCGAAGAGGCGAACGCGCTGCTGCCGGCGGTGCGGCGCGTGGTCGAGAAGATTCGGGCGGCGCACGCGCAGGTCGCGGCCTCGCAGGAGGCGGCGCGGGCGGCGGCGGCCGGGGCGCAACTCGGCGGCGGCGGGATGCCCGGCGGAGCGGGCTACCTCAGGGCGCTGACGGCGCTGGCCGGCCGCGTCGGGCAGCTCGAAGAGATGGGCGTGCAGCTCAAGGACTACGAGCGCGGGCTGGTTGATTTCCCCTCCCTGCGCGACGGCCGCCTCGTGCTGCTCTGCTGGGAGTGGGGCGAGGGCGACCGCATCGAGTGGTGGCACGACCCCGAGGCCGGCTTCGCCGGGAGGCGGCCGCTGTGAGCTGATTTTTGATTTTTGATTTGCGATTTGCGATTCGAAGTTATCATCCGTCGGCCGTCAGTTTTAGTTTTCGTCGCCGCCCATGACTGACGACTAAAT
>DASZKF010000418.1:0-10635 GCA_035947355.1 Pyrinomonadaceae bacterium
CCCCCCCCCCCCCCCCCCCCCCCCCGCGGTACGGCCGTCACCCAGTCGTCAATCGGGCGGCGCCCCGACCTCGGCGCGCGGGGCCGCCGCCCGGCGGGCCGCTACGGGGTCGTGCCCCCTTCGGGCTCAGTGCCGGTGGCCGGGGGGGCCGGCCTGCGCCCGCGGCGGCCGCGGCGGCGGCGCTCGCCTCCTCCCCCGCCCGAGTTGAACCAGAGGCGGTTCTTCTCGCCGGGCACGGGCGTCAGCGTCAGGCGGCTGCCGCCGTGGCGCGCGCGCACCGAGGCGGCCAGCGGCGTGTTCGTCGCCGAGTCGGTGATGTCGCTGAAGTAGAGCGTCGCCCCGGTGTAGCCGCGGGTGGTGATGGCGATGATGCGGCCCGTGTGCGACATCCCTTCGCTCGACAGGGTGAATTGGTCGCCGGTAATGGTGAGCGTGCCGTCGCCGCTCATCTCGTGCCCGCCCGTCATCCGGACTCTGCCCGTGTAGGTGCCCGAGAGGTCGCTGCGCTCGCCCGGCGAGGTGACGCCGGTGTCGGTCTCCTGCCCGGCGGTGCGGCGGCTACCGCGGCGGCCGCGGCGGCCCATGGTCATGTTGGCGTTGGCGTCGGCCTCGCCCGCGACGTTCGCCTGCGCCTCGCCGGCCACGTTGGCCTGGGCCTCGCCGGCCGCGTTGGCGTTGGCGTCCACCTCACCGCCGGTGTTGTCGTTGGCGGGTGGCGTGGCGCGGCGGCCGCGGCGGCCGCGGCGGCGGCGCCCAGTGTTCGTGTTCGTAGTCGTGTTCTCGTTCTGCGCCGCCTCCTCCCCGGTATTCGTGGTGGTGTTGGTGTTCTGCGCGAAGGCGTCGAAGTCGGCGACGACGACCGCGAACGCTAGGAAGGCTAAGACTGGAAGGACGACGAGGTATCGCACGCTGAGTTTGTTGCTCACGGATGTTTCTCCTCCTGTTCAAGACTCCGCGCGGCCAAAAGGATCGGCGGCGCGCGCCTGCGAAGTGTTTGACAACCTTGCCGAGGTCTCCGCCGCGGCGGGCCGTCCCCGCGGGCGGCGCGGTGCGGCGGAAGGGGAACATCTGAGAAAGCTTGCGGTGTGGCCCTAGTGTCGCACAACAAGGGTTTTGTTGCACGAAAAATTTCGGCCCGTCAGGCCAGGGCCGGGGGGAGGACGAACTGGCCGAGGTGCGGCCCCCGGTAGTTGAGGCTCACGCGCAGGGCCAGCTCCAGCGCGTCGCGCGTCTCCTCGGGGGCGATGACGGCGTCCACGTAGCCGCGGGCGGCGGCGTACTTGGCGTCGAGCTGGTTCTCGTAGTCCTCGCGGACGCGCTCCATCTCCTGCCGCAGGCGCTCGTCCGGCTCGCGCCCCTCGCGCCGGAGGCGGTCGAGTTGCGTGCCGTAGATGGCCTGCACGGCCGAGTCGCCCTCCATCACGCCCATCCTTCCGGTCGGCCAACTGAAGATGAAGTCTGGGTCGAAGCCCTGCCCGGCCATCGCGTAGTAGCCGGCGCCCGAGGCGTGGTTGACGGTGAGGACGATCTTGGGCACGACGGCCGTCGCCATCGCCTCGACGAAGCGCGCGCCGGCGCGGATGATCCCGGAGTGCTCGGCCTCGGCCCCGACCATGAAGCCGGAGACGTCCTGGATGAAGAGGAGCGGCGTGCGGTGGCGGCTGCACACGTCTATGAAGTAGGCGACCTTCTCGGCCGAGTCGGTGTAGATGATGCCGCCGAACTTCGGCGGGCGGCCCGGCTCGCGCACCAGCCCGCGGCTGTTCGCGATGACGCCGACCTGGACGCCGGCGACTCTCGCGTGGCCCGTAATCATCTCGCGCGCGTAGTCGGCCTGGAACTCGTCGAGGTGGCCGTCGTCGAGGATGCAGCGCAGGACTTCGCGCGCGTCGTACGGGTGGCGGTGGTCTTCGGGGACGAGCGCGTAGAGGTCTTCGGGCGCGCGGGCCGGCGGGCGCGGCTCGGTGACCGAGACCGGGGCCTTGTCGGCCGCGGGCAGCTCCGCGACCAGCTCGCGGAGCTTCTCGATGCAGGCGCGGTCGTCGGCGACGCGGTAGTGCGCGACGCCGGAGATTTCGTTGTGCGCGCGCGCGCCGCCCAGCGTCTCGTTGTCAATCGTCTGCCCCGTCGCCCCTTTGACGAGGTTCGCGCCGCCGAGGCCCATGAACGAGGTGCCCTCGACCATCACGATGATGTCTGAGAGCGCGGGCAGGTAGGCCCCGCCCGCCACGCACGGCCCCATCACGGCCGCCACCTGCGGGACGTGCAGGTAGCGGCGCATGATCGAGTTGTAATAGAAGATGCGGGCCGCGCCGTACTGCCCCGGAAAGACGCCGCCCTGGTAAGGCAGGTTGACGCCGGCCGAGTCCACCAGGTAGATGATCGGCACGCGCGAGCGCATGGCGACCTCCTGCGCGCGCAGTATTTTCTTGATCGTCTCGGGCCACCACGAGCCGGCCTTGACGGTCGCGTCGTTGGCGACGACGACGCACTCGCGCCCGCCGACCCGTCCGACGGTCGTCACGACCCCGGCGGCCGGCGCGCCGCCCTCGTACTGGTCGTAGGCGACGAGCAGGCCGATCTCCTGCGCGTAAGCGCCGGGGTCGAGGAGCAGCCCGGTGCGCTCGCGCGCGGTGAGCTTGCCCTGCTGGTGCTGCCGCTCGACCTTGTCCCGGCCGCCGCCCTCGCGCAGCCGCGCCTCCAGTTCCCGCAGCTCCGCCGTCAGCGCGCGCAGACGCCCGCCCCGCTCGACGGAAGCCGGAGGTGCTTCAGAACTCATCTCGACCGTCGCCCTTGTCCGCGCCGTCACACACGAAGACGCGGCCCGTCCCCCGTTGGAATTCTCAGAGCTAGAGTGTGCCTGGAACATAGCACAGGAGCGCGCGGGAAACAATTATGACGCCGGCGACGGCCGCATCGTCGAGGTCGAAGCGTACTGAAGAAGAAGTGGTGGGTGATAGGGTGATAGGTGATAGGTAGAAGCAACTTGTCTTTACCCATCACCCATCACTTCTTCTTATTGCGGCGCTGTCGCCGGGGCCGGCTGTGACGACTGCGAGGGGCCGTACGAAGACTTCTGGGCGTTCTCCTGGTTGCGCAGCTCCTCGAAACGGCCGAACTGGCGCTCCTTATCCCGCACGGCCATCGCCTTCGCCGCGACCCTTTCGGCCTCCGGCTTCTTGCCCTGCTCGTCGAGCAGCGCCTGATACCTCTCGAGCGTCGAGGCGTAGCTGGTCAGGACTTTCAGGCTCGAGTAGCTGCCCGTGATGAGGTCGGACGCCTCGAAGGCCCCGCGGTAGGCGGCCTCGGCCTCGGCGGTCTTCTTGTTGCGGGCGAGGATGATGCCGGCGCGCTCGACCGCGTTGAGGTATTCGGTCACGAGCAGGATGGGGCTCTTCGGCCGCCCGGCGTTGAGCCCGGTCAGCCGCCGGAAGTACTTGGTCAGGGTTTCGAGCCTGCGCCGGACGACCTGCTCGCGCTCGGCCGTCTTCCGCTGCTTGCGGTACAGCTCGTCGAGCGAGTAGAGGACGGCGTTCTCGTTCATCCAGTCTTCCTGGGTGGCGTAGATGTCGAGGGCGCGCTGGTAGGCCGACTCGGCGTCGGCGAGCTTGTCCGGCTCTTTCGCGTAGGTGGCGGCGAGCTGCACGAGCGCGGCGGCGTACTGCGCGGCGAGCGCCGAGTCGCCCCGGTAGATGTCCTCCTGGAAGGCCGCGTTGAGGTGCTGCTTGAACTCCTCCGCCTTCGCGTAGTCCTTCATGTGCTCGAGGTAGAACCTGGCGAGCTTGTAGTAGCTGGCGAACTGTTCGGGCGTGCCCTGCCTGTAGCCCAGCGCCGTCGTGTAGAGCGCCTCGGCGTCGGGCAGCTTTCCGAGCCTGACGTAGGCGTCGCCCAGCTCGTCGAGGTCGGCCGTCAGGCCCTTGACGAGGCCCGAGGCGTTTGCGAGCGAGGCCGCGCCCTTCTCCATCTGCCGCAGCTTGAGGGCCGTCCGCTGGAGGAGGTTCGCCGCGCTGAAGGCGTTCTCGGCCGCGCGCGCGTACCGGCTCGCCTCCTCCTCGGCGGCCTTGCGCTCCTTCTCGCCCGGCGCGCTCTGCGCCGCGGCGAGCAGGGCGGCCCGCCTCGCCTCGTGCATCTGCCCGAGGTCGCTGTAGCTGACGGCGATGGCCTGGCCCTGGCCGACCAGCTCGCCCACGGTGATGTCCTCCTGGACGACGATCATCTCGCCGAAGGTGCGGGCGGCGTCGTCGTGGCGGTCGGCCTGCGCCTGGTAGAACTCCGCGAGGTCTTTGAGCGCGGCGACGAGGGCGGCGCGCTCGGCCTCGTTAAGCTCGGCGCTCGGCTTGCCCAGCCGGCGCAGCTCGACCGCGCGCTTGAAATTCTCTTCGGCCTCGGCGGGCTTGCCGCTGTCGGCGTAGAGCCGCGCGAGGTTCAAATGCCCGGCCGCGGCCTCCGAGGGCTTCTCCTTCCGGTGCTTCAACTGGAACGACAGCGCGCGCCGGAAATTTTCTTCCGCCTTCGCGAAAGCTTCCAGAGCGCGCCCGCCCCCGGCAGCCCGTTGCGCGTCGGCCCGGAGGGGGCGGGACGGCCCGTCCAGCAGGTAGCCGCGGCCGACGAAGTGGTATGAGTCGGCGAGGCCGTGGTAGGTGTCGAGGAGGATCGGATCGTTGGAGTCCGGCGGGAGGGTCTGTTCGAGGATGGCCCGCGCCTTCTCGTAATGCATGATCGCCTCCTCGTATTGCTTCCGCCTCACCGCGTCGTCGTAAGAGCTCTTCTTCTGGAGCGCAGCCCCAATGTTGGTGAGCGTCCAGCCGAGGTCTTCGGCGTACCTGCGGGGCGGGGTGTCCGGCGGGGCGGACGGGTTCGGCTGGAGGGCTTCGAGCTGCGCGCGCAACTGCTGGAATTTCTCTAGCGCGTCGTCGTACTCCTCGCGCCGGTAATCCTCTATGCCCTTGCGGAGCAGCTCGCCGCGCTCGGCCGCGGCGATCACCTGCCTCTCGTTCTCGACGGCCTGCTGGCGCGCGGCCTCGGCCTTCCTGAAGTTCTCGGCGGCGATGGCGGCCTGCTTGTTGGCGCGCGTCGCCTCGGCCTCGGCGCGCTTGAGCGCGACCTGCGCCCGCTCGTTGGCCGCGGTCGCCTCCTCGGCGCTCGCCCGGGCCGCCCTTGTCTGCTCTGCCAGGTCGGCGAGGGCCCGCCGCTCGCCCGCCAGCGACCGCTCGGCCTTGCCCTTCGCCTCGGACGCGACGCGCGCGCTCTCCTCGGCCGCGCCCTGGCTCCGCTTGGCTTCGGCCCGCGCGTAGAGCGCGAAGGCGGCGGTGCCGGCGGAGAGGAGTGCGAGGAGGATCATGGCGTAGGTCAGCCGGCGCATGCGGCGCGCGGAGCGGGCCTGCTCGGCGGCGAACTGCTGGGCCTGTTCGCGCTCGCGCCGCTCGCGCTCGATTTCCTCGCGGCGCTGGCGCTCGCGCTCGGCCGCGGCCGCGTCGCGCGCCTCGCGGCTCGCTTCGAGGTAGGCGACGGCCAGCTCGAACTCGGGGTGGTAGCGGCGGCCCCACGCCGCGTTCGGCCGCGAGCGCTCGCGCCATTCGAGCGCGAGTTGCAGCGCCGGGTCTTGCATCAGCCCTTCCAGCCCGTCGCGGTGCAGGACGGCGGCCTCGGCGACGCGGCGGTAGATGCGCGCCGACTGCGCTTCGTCGGCCGCCCAATCCTTCAGCCTCTGCCAGTTGCGGATGAGGCTCTCGTGCGAGATGTCTATGACGACATCGCCGGTCAGCTCGACGCCCGGCGGCGGCATCAGGAACGAGCGGCCGGCGCGGCGGAAGACCTCGACGACCGAGGCGACCTCGGCCCCGCTCGCCCCGGCGATCTCGGCGATCTGGCGCAGGCGCGTCGGGCGGCGCGTCTCGCGGCTGTCGGCGCCCTTCTCCGTGAGCGCCCTGAACATCTTCTCGGCGATCTGCCGGCTGCGCTCGTCGGGCAGTTCGTCCCAGGCCTCGTCGGCGTGGCGCGAGAGCGCGCCCTCCATGGTGCCGATGGCCTCGTAGTGCTCGACGCCTAAAGGCTCCGAGTCGCGCCGGTGCTGCTTCCAGTAGTCCCACGTCCGCATCAGCGCGTGCTGGAGAATCGGGAGCTGGTCGGGGTTGTCGCCCACGTCGTTGAGGAGGCGGCTGACCAGGGGCTCGGCGACGCGGCCGCGGGAGACGGCCACGGGGCCGGTGATGGCGACGCGCCGCTCGTCGCGGGTCATGCGCGGGATGAGGTACTGGCCGTCGTTGATCGCCTCGGGCAATCCCTGGAACTGGGCGCAGTCGCCGAGGAAGTCCGAGCGCATCGTGATGACGACGTAGATCGGAAGCTCGCGCTGGCGCGCGGCTTCGAGGAGGAGCTTGACGAAGGCGGCCGCGTCGTCGCCCGTGCCGGCGCGCGCCGCGCGGAAGCGGAACAACTCCTCGAACTGATCCACGACGACGAGCAGGTTCTCGTGCTCGCCGAGCCGGGCCTGGCGCGCGGCGGCGACGAGCCCGAGCGAGCTGCCGCGCAAGGTCGCCTCGACCAGCGCCTCGGCCTCCGCGCCGCGCAGGCCGCCGCCCGCCTCGGCCAGAACGCCCCGCGCCGCGAGCGCGCAGGCGAGGTTGCCGACGGGGTCGTGGCCGGGCCGCATCACGGCGATGCGCCACGCGGAGCCCGCGCCCTTCATCAGCCCGCCGCGCAGAGCCGGCAGGAGCCCGGCGCGGACGAGCGAGGACTTGCCGCTGCCGGAGGTCCCGACGACGGCCAGGAGGCGGGCGCGGCCGAGCCGGGCGAGCAGCTCGTCGGACTGCCCCTCGCGCCCGAAGAAGAGGAGGTACTCTTCCGTCTCGAAGGGGCGGAGGCCGGGGAAGGGGTTCACGTCTCTACGCGACTGGCTCATGACTGCCCTCCGTTCTCGGCCTGCTCGACGGCGCTGACGAACTCGCGCAGGTCTTCGGGGTCGAACCCGCTGACGTTGCGGATGACGAGCGGCACCATGTGCGTGAGGAAGTCCTCCTTCTGCTCGTTGGGCGGCGCGCCGACGAAGACGGCGCTGGCGTCCCAGTCCTCCTCGCGCCCGTAGCCGTAAGCCTTCTCCAGGTCTTCGAGGTTCTTGCGCACCCACGGCTCGTCGGCGTTTCCGTAGTAGATGAGCGCGGCGTCGCACTCCTTGAGGTTCTTGCGGTGGTACTCGGTCAGCTTCTCGCCGGCCGCGTCGTCGAACCAGGTGATGACCTCGAACTTGTGCTTGAAAAGGTACTCGCGGATGGGCCGCACGAGCGGCCGGTCGCGGTTCTCGCAGATGAGGTAGACGTGTTTGAGCCTCGAGTGGCGCGGGTCGCGCGCGGGCGCCGGGGCGGGCGGGTTGAGCTTCTCGATGACGCGCGTCTTGAGGTCTTCGACGGTCGTTTGCAAAAGCTCGGCGCGCGGCGTGACGTGCTGCTGGAGGTCTGCGATGAAAGCCTTCTGGCGCTCGTCGCGCACCTCCAGCTCCGGCGAGTTCAGACCGGGCGGCATCCAGCGCAGGCGCCGGAAGGCGGGGTCGGCCGCCTCGCGCTCGGCGGCCAGCTCCTCCTGGATGCGCGCGACCGAGCGCCCGTCGTCCTCCGGCGTCAGGCCGTACTTCGCGCCGACGAGGTGGACTGAGAGGACGGAGCGCGCGAGGTCTGCGCGCACGGCCGCCTCGGTGTTCCGCACCTCGTCGAGCGGGAGCTTCTGCTCAGGCAGGACGGTGTGGCCGCGCTGCCGCAGCTCGTCGCGCACGCGCTCGCGCTCGTCCGTGAGGTCGGAGGTCGTCTCGGCGAGGTAGACGCACTTGCCCGGCGTCGCCGGGGGAGGGGCCGGGGCGGCGGCCTCGCGCGGGGTGCTGACCGGGTTGGCTCGCGGCTGCGGCGCGGGCTCGGTCTTGAGCTTAACGAGCTTGTTGGTGATCTCCCAGGCGAGGCGCCGGAGCGTGTCCCAGTACTTCTGGTCTTTGCCGTTCAAGGTGTCGGGGCTGAACTCGCGCGGCATGTCGCCGACCATCTCGTAGAAGGGGTAGCCGATGAGGTCGCGCAGCTGTTCGGGCTCGCGTTCGCGCAGGTGCGGGAGCAGGAGCGGCGTCTTGACGACCTTGAAGATGCGCGAGCTGTAGGAGTCGGTGCCCGCCGGCGGGTCGGCGGCGCAGAAGGCATCGAGCTCGGTGCGGCACCAGTCGGAGAGGACGTAGCGGGGCGAGACGACGGGGACGAGCAGGAGCGAGCGCGAGACGCCGCTCCCGATGGCCCCGCTGAGGCGGTCGTTGCCGTGCAGGCTCCGCTCGTCGCGCCAGACCTTCGGCTTGTAGCCGAGGTAGCCGGCGACGACGGTCGGCAGCCGCTCGGCGAGCAAGTCCACCCAGCCTTTCACGTCGCCGCCGGGGTCTTCGTCGTCAATGTGGCCGTAGCTGATGAAGATGTCATACTCGAAGGGGCCGGAGTTCATGGAGACCTCCCGTGAGCGATTCCCTCGACGCAAAAAGGTGAGCAGTGAGGCGCCCGGCTGAAGTAAAGGTTGGCTAGCCGTCAAGGGTTAGCTAGCAGGCGACCGAACGCGCGACAAGCAAGAGTTTCTATACAGCGGGAGCGGATGGGGTGTCAATGGTCTGCCGGCCCCCGCGGGTGATTACGGCGCGGCGGAATGCGGACGGGCGCGGCCGTGCTGCTAAAGCATTCTGACCAGCGCCGCGGCCCTGACGCCTTCGGGCACGCCCTCGACGACGACGACCGTGCGGCCGGCCAGTTGGAGGAGGACGTCGCCTTCGGGCGTCGCCCAGGCGCGGCGGCCCGCGGCCTCGGGCGCGGCGGGCTCGACGCCGTAGCGCTTCGTCGTGCGGCGCGCGTAGGCCTCGAAGAACTCGCGCGCGTCGGCCTCGGTGTCCCAGACGGTCTTGAGCGCGACGACCGTATCGCCGGCGCGCGGCCCCGTAAAGAGCGCGTAGCGGTCGCCGCCCCAGCCGGCCGCGGCCCGCTGCGAGTCGGCCTTGGCCTGCAAGAACTCGTCGAGGATGAGGTAGTACGACCACTCGCCGTTGACGTCGTTGTCCGCCATCCGCCAGCCCCTCCCGAGCGCGGCCGAGACGTCTCTGAGCTGAACCCTCTGCGGGGCCTCCCCCGCGAAATACTTTTCCGGGTGGAGGATCTGCTCGGTCGACTGCGGGAGTTTTTTGTACGCGGCCGAGACCAGCTCCCAGCCGCCGCGGCGGTAGACCTGCCCCGCCCACGTAGCCCCCTGCGAGTAGGGGAAGACGAGCGTCTCGCGCAGCACCCGCGGGGCCTTGTCGTAGACCTCGGTCGAGCCGCCCGCGCCCATCACCAGCGACTTCAGCATGGCGAGCTGGCGGGACGGGCTGCGCATCACGTACTGCATCATCACGAGCATCGCGTCGCCCTCGACGAGGGCGTGGGCGGCGGCCTCGGCGTCCGAGTCGTGCGGCGGCCACTTCTCGAAGCGGCGGAGGTTGAAGTGCTGATCCTGGAGGGCGTGGGTGAGTTCGTGGGCCATGACCGGCCTCTGGCCGTCGAGGTCTATCCAGTCGGCGAGGAAGAACTCGCGCGCCTTCGGGTCGTAGTAGCCGGCGACCTGCTCGGCGAGCAGCTTGACGAGGAAGGCGCGCAGCTGGAAGTCGCGCGGCAGCAGGCCGAGCTTCTTGAGCGTCAGCTCGGTGGCGCGCAGCTCCTCGGGCGTGGAGCTTTCGTGCAGGTTGCGGACGAGCATCTGCTCGATTTCGGCCCGCGTCTGCGCGCCGCTCCGCACGGGCCTCAGCACGGCGAGCCTGCGGATGGCGCTCGTCTCCTGCAAGACCTCGGCCGTGGCCTCGCGGACGGCGGCCGTCTTCGGGTTGACGATGACGGGCCGCGACTGCTGCGGCGCGGCCGCGCCGGACGTGGCGGCCGCGAGGGCCGCGGCCAGGCCCGCGAGAGCCAGCAGCGTGCCGGGCCGCCGACCGTTTCTCTTTGACATGCTGAACCCTTCGCTTTTATAGTCCGCACACACCCAGCGGCACGTCCGAACCCTTTTGAACCCGGCCCCCGCCCCGCGGGGGCGCGACCGAGGAGGCTGTGACCCTCAGATGATGGAACCCGTCGAGGCCGATGCCCTCTTCGACGACCGGCACGAGGTCACGATACGCGTCCGCTACGCCGAGACCGACCGGATGGGCGTAGTGTACCACGCGAACTACCTCGTCTGGTTCGAGATCGGCCGCACGGAGTTCTGCCGCGCGCGCGGCTTCGCCTACCGCGACATGGAGGAGAACGACCGCGCCTACCTCGTCGTCGCCGAATCTTATTGCCGCTACAAGGCCCCGGCCCGCTATGACGACGAGCTGATCGTCCGCACGCACATCGCCGAGCTGCGCCGCCGCTCGGTCCGCTTCGGCTACGAGATCGTCCGCGTCTCCGACGGCGTCATCATCGCCGAGGGCGAGACCGGCCACGTCGTCACCGACCCCACGGGCCGCGTCATCTCCCTGCCCGACAGCTACCGCGCCGCCCTCTGCGCCCCGCCCCTCGCCTCGGCCCACGGCGACCGCGTCCCGGAAGACGTCCCGCCGGAATAAAGTTTCGAGTTTCGAGTTTCGAGTTTGTTCAGCGCCGGTTGAATGGCTCAACTTGT
>DASZKF010000419.1:0-15952 GCA_035947355.1 Pyrinomonadaceae bacterium
GGCCTGCACGTCGAAGCGAGCAGGCCCGACACGCACATCAAGATCAAGGGGTGCGGCCGCGGGAGCCGCATCCGCATCCCGGCCGCGACGACGCGCCCAGGCGGGGGGGCCTTCAACCTGGGCTCCTTCACGCTGCGGGACGTGGAGCTGTTCTCGGAATCGCCCGTCGAATTCCACATGTGCGGCGAGGTCGCCTTCGAGGGCTGCCGCCTGATAAACGAGAACCAGCGGGCGCACTTCATCCGGATCACCGGGGCGAGGCGCGTCCGGTTCGAGAACAACGTCGTGTCGGCGACACGGCCCCTCGCGGAGAGCGGCGTGGTGTCGCCCGCGCGGGTTTTTGAACGGGTCACGGACTCCCAGAGGCTTGTACGGTTGTACGAGAGCCGCAGCGAGGAAGAGTTCAACGCGCTGGTCCCGGAGGTCTCCCTGGAGTTGGCGCGCACCGACCCGGGGAAGAGGCAGGATTTCGCCTCGGAACTGGAGCGGATGCTCGGCGGCTTCGAGATGCCCGCGTACCAGCGCGCCAGTTTCCACGACTTCATAGCGGTCATGCGCGAAGACCAGCCCAATGAGTCGTCGCTGCGGGACACGCTCGTCGGGATCAGGGCGTCGTCGTTGCGCGGGGCGCCCGGCGTGGCAATCACCCTGTCGGACGCGGCCGACGCGTGGATCGAGGGCAACCAGATTGACGGCGTCGTCAGCCTCTACGGCGACCCCGGCGACGAGGTGCTGATCGAGGATGACCTGCGGAGCCTCGCCTCGTTTTTCCGCCAGGGGGTCTTCCCGTTCGTCAACTGCCGGACGGATCTGCACGTCAGCGATAACGTTATCCACCGCATGGTCGTCTCCGGACAGCTCATCTCCCTCCTGAAACTCTTCGAGTCGAACACCGAGGCGAGGCTCGAACGGCTCTACCGGAGGTGTTTCCTCAACGGCAACGTCTTCAGCAGCCCCGACAACTCGCTCGTCATGGAACACCTCTCGCTGACTTCGAACAGCTTCGAGGGGCAGGGCGGCGACCGGAGGTTGGTGCAGGCGGGGGCGGTGGTTGCGCACGCGGCGATTCACGTGGGCAACTATGCGCCCCACGAATCTATTCGCCTGCTCAACCTCGCGCGAAGGAGGGACATGGCCGCCAGCGCGCTTATCACCGTCGTAGATTTTTAAGGCGGCGGCGCGACGCGAAGGCTGAAAGTCGTCCATTTTTCCGCGCGGCCTCGGCGGCCGAGCGGCCTCTACCGGCTGGCCGTCCCGTGGGTGATACAAAGCCACTCAGAAATTCACGTAAACTTCAACACAAAAACATTGACATTTCGGAGTCGAGCCAGTATTGTTCCGCCCACTCTCGTGGCGAATGGTTCGCTTGTGCCGCTACGCCGGTAGCTCTCATCCGAAGTCTTCACCCCGATGTTCCGGCTGAAGTAAGTCGCAGTTCTTTCATTCCGTTCGGGGTCGTCGCTTCCGAAATTTCCTAGTAGCCGCGTCACCGTAGAGCAGAAGTGTCTCCTGGCAGACCTCGGCCAGCCGCCTTCCCGTCCCTTTCACTTGCGCTCCTCGCGCCGGCCCGCGCTGAGCGGCCGGACTCAAGCGCAGAAGTTTCTCCGTTACTCGCCGCCCGGCCCGCGGGGTTTTTGATTGCCGATGCCCGAGCGCAAGACTTTTCGGATGAAGGCCGCGGCGTCCCTCTGCGCCGCGGCGCTCGCGGCCGCGCTCACCGGCTGCCCGAAGGGGCCGAAGGTCATCACCAAGCGGCTGCCCGGCGGGCCGAAGGAGAGCAGCATCGAGGTCAGGGTGCAGGTGGCCCCGAACGCCAACGGCGGCAACCCCGTCGCGCTCGACCTCCTGCTCATCCAGGACAAGGAGCTGCTCAAGAAGCTCCAGGAGATGAGCGCCGCCGACTGGTTCGAGAAGCGGCAGCAGATCATCCTCGACCACCCGAAGGAGGGCGCGCTGGTGGTCAAGCAGTGGGAGTGGGTGCCCGGCCAGGTCGTCAAGGCGCAGGTGGAGCGGGTCGCGCCCGAGGTCAGGGCGGCCGTCGTCTTCGCCAACTACTTCAGCCCCGGCGAGCACCGCGCCGTGCTCGACCCCCGCAAGCACATCAACCTCAGACTCGGCGAGAGCAAGCTCGAAGTCTCACAGGTCAAGAGATGAGATAAGCGTCAGTCAGAGTCCGGGCCGTCGCCCCCAGACAGCACCATGGACGCACACCAGATACCGGAAACGATTCAGTGGCACGAGGGGCTGCTGCTCACGCCGCAGCACTTCCAGCAGATGTCTCTGCGCCAGGAGACGCTGCTGCAATACGTCTCGGCGAGCGTCGCGCCTTTCTGCTGGGGCGTGCGCCACTTCAAGATTGACCAGGCGAGCCTCGTCGGCGGGTCGCTGCGCCTGCTCGAACTCGAGGCCGTGATGCCGGACTGCCTCGTCGTCTCGCTCGGCGCGCGCCGCGGCGAGGAGCTGCAGGTAGACCTGACGCCCTACGCCGACGAGATGCGCGAGCGGCCGGTCGCCGTCCACCTCGCCGTCGCGGCCCGCGACACCGACGCCATCACGCGCGGCGACCTCGCGCGCTACGACTCGGTCGAGGGCGACCCCGTCCCCGACGAGAGCACGGGCGAGGGCCACCTCCGCATCCCGCGCCTGCGCCCGCGCCTGACGCTCCTCGTCACGGACGAGCCGCCGAAGAAGTACGTCAGCCTCCCGCTCGTCAAGGTCGCCTACAAGGACGAGTCCTTCGCGCTCACCGACTTTATCCCGCCGGCGCTGAGCGTCCCGCGCCAGTCGCCGCTCGGCGTGATGTGCTCGGCGGCCGCGCGCCGCCTGCGCGAGAAGGCCGCCTCGCTGGCCGAGCAGCTGCGCGGCCCCGCGGCCGGCGCGAGCGCGGGCTTCGACCTCGAGACCGAGGGCCTGATCCGCAGCCTCGTGACGCCGCTGCCGGCGCTCGAAGCCGTCCTGGGCACGGGCGTCTCGCACCCCTTCCTCGTCTACCTCGCGCTCTGCTCCGTGGTCGGGCACGTCTCGGTGATGGGCCGCGGGCTGATCCCGCCGCCGCTCGTGCCCTACGACCACAACGACCTGCGCGCGACCTTCGAGCAGGCGCTCTCGTTCATCTCGCGCAAGGTGGACGAGGGCATCACCTCCTCCTACAAGGTCTACCCGTTCCGCTACGAGGGCGGCGTCTTCAGCCTCCACTTCGAGGGCGGGTGGGCGGGCCGGCGGCTCGCGCTCGGCCTGCGCGGGCAGGCCGGGGTGGGCGAGCAGGAGCTTGTGGCTTGGGGGCGCGAGTGCGTCATCGGGTCGCGGGGGCGGATGCAGCGGATGCGCGAGACGAGGGTGCTCGGGGCGCGGCGCGAGTTGATCGAGCGCGACGACCTCTTCGTCCCGCCGCGGGGCGTCGTCCTCTTCTCGCTCAAGCCCGACCCGGAGTTCGTCGAGCCCGACGAGGTCTTGCAGATTTTCAACACGGGCGAGCGCGGCCGCACGGGCCGCCCCGCCGAGATCGTGCTCTACGTGGGGAACGCGGCCTAGGGCGGCCCCGACCGCCCGACCGCCTCCCTCCCCTTTGGCGCTGGGCCTCCGCAGGCGCTACCCCGCCCCGGAGCAGGTTCATCCGACATGAGGGAATACGGGGACACATTCCTCCTGGCCCCCTTCCGGGAGTTCTACAGGGAAGTCATCCGGCTCAGGCGCATGGTCAAGACCGGCGCGTGGGTCTCGCCCGCCGCGCAGGCCGCAGCCGAGCCGGAGCCGGAGGACATGCGCGCCGCCGGCACGTGGGTCTACTTCCCCGACTTCATCCCCGGCACGGAGGTCGAGGCCGAACCCGGCGCAAGCACCTGGGTCGCGCCGCCCGGCGGCGGCCCCGCGCCCTGGGACGCGGCCGACCCGCGCGGCAACGGCGCGGCGCAGGCGGGCGCCGACGCCGGCCGGCAGCTCGCCCCCTCCGAGCACGCCCGCGTCAGCACCTTCGTCTGGCAGCGTCTGCTCTCGCTCTTCGAGCGGCAGGAGGCGCACGCCTGGCGCTACGGCGGCACCTACGGGGCCGAGTTCTACAAAGAGGCCCAGTACGTGATGGTCGCCCTCGCCGACGAGATCTTCCTCAACACCGAGTGGGAGGGGCGGCGCTTCTGGGTCTCGAACCTACTCGAGACCAAAATCTTCCGCTCGCACGCGGCCGGCGAGCTGTTCTTCCAGAAGCTCGACCGACTGCTGGCCGACCGCGACCCGGTCTACCGCGACCTCGGGGCCGTCTACCTGATGGCGCTCTCGCTCGGCTTCCGCGGCAAGTACCGCGGCGGGCACGGCGACTCCGAGCGGCTCGTCGGCTACCGCCGCCAGCTCTTCAACTTCGTCTTCCGCCGCGACCCCGGCCTCGAAGACGACACGCGCCGCCTCTTCCCCGAGACCTACTACCACACCCTGCGCGAAGAGACGCGGCGGCGGCTGCCGAACCCGCGCGCGTGGGTCATCCTGCTCTGCGCCGTGCTGCTGGCCTACGTCGCCATCACGCACGGCCTCTGGGTCAACCTCACCGGACGGTTAGCCGAAGCCAACGACCGCATCACGCGGGCGGTCGAAGAGTTAGGGGACGGCCGCTGAGGCCCGGCGGCCGGCGCGAAAGTTTAGCGAGATGTTCTCCCCCTACTGGCCCTACATCCTCCTGGCGATCCTCCTTCTGGTGCTCTGCACCGCGCTCGTCCTCTACCTCGTGTTGAGGCGGGCGCGGCGGCGGGCCGGCGGGCCGCCCGCGCCGCAGCCGGCCCCGGCCGCCGGGCAGGTCGGGTTCATCCAGCAGACCGTCTCTTCGAGCATCGGCCTGAAGGCGTCGTTCGCCCGCGCGCTGCGGACGCTGCGCCGACACGTCACGCGCCGCGACTACCGCTACCGCCTCCCCTGGTTCCTGCTCGTCGGCGAGGAGCGGTCGGGGAAGACGACGCTCGTCTCGGACGCCGGGATGAACCTCCCGCTGGGGCGGCCCGCCGAGCAGGTGCACGGCCTCCGCCAGGGCGTCAACTGGTTCTTCTTCGACCGCGGGGTCGTGCTCGACGTGGCCGGCGACATGGTCCTGCGTGCCGACTGCGAGACCTCGAACGCGCGCGGCTGGGCGACGGTCTCGCGCCTGCTCCAGAAGCACCGCCCCGAGCGCCCCATAGACGGCGTCGTCCTCACCATCCCCGCCGACGACCTCGTCGCCGGCCGGGGCCTCGCGCCCGACCAGCGCGCGCGCATCGAGCAGAAGGCCGTCTGCCTCTACCGCAAGCTGTGGCAGGCGCAGAAGCAGTTGGGGATGAGCTTCCCCGTCTACGTCGTCGTCACCAAGTGCGACCAAGTGCCCGGCTTCCAGAGCCTCTGCCGCGAGCTGCCCCCGCGCATGCGCGACGAGATGTTCGGCTGGTCTTCACCCTACACCCTGGAGACGGCCTACCGCCCCGAGTGGGTCGGCGAGGCGTTCCAGAACCTCCACCGCTACCTCTTCCAGGCGCAGGTCGAGGTCTTCGCCGAGCGCGAGGAGATCGGCGACCGCGACAGCCTCTTCCTCCTCCCGGCCGGGATGCAGCAGCTGCGCGCGCCGCTCCAGCTCTACCTCGACCAGATTTTTAAGGAGAGTTCCTTCCACGACTCCTTCTTCTTCCGCGGCCTCTACTTCTGCGGCGACACGGGAGAGCCCGAGGCGGCCGCGACGCTTTTGCCCGCCGCGGCCGAGCCTTCGGCGACAGACGACTGGCTCGAAGCCTCGCCCGACCCGTTCGCCCCGCCTCCGCCCGCCGCGGCCGGGCCGCTCGTGCGGCGGCCCGCCTTCGCCAAAGACCTCTTCGAGAAGAAAATCTTCCTCGAAGACATGCTGGCCCAGCCCGTCGCGAAGGCCCGCCTGTCGCGCAACCGCACGGTGCTCGCCGCGCAGGTGCTCTCGGTCGCCATCCCCGTCGTCGGCTGCGTCGGCCTGCTCGTGACGCACGCCGGGCTGGAGCGCCGCCGCGACGAACTCCACGACCTGCTCACGCAGGAGGAGCATGACCTCAAGGAGGTCAGGGCGCTCCGGGGCGAGCGACTGATGCGGCCGCGCCTGTCAGACTTCTACGAGGGCTTCTACCGGCCGAGCGACTTCGAGGCGCGGCCCGCGCCCGAGGCCGGCGCGGGCTACGTCGAGGCCGCCGCCCCCGCGGCGGTTTACGCCGAGGCCGACGCGGCCCCCATGCGGCTGACGGCCGACCCCGCGCCGGCCGCCGCCTCGCAGGCGACGCGCGACAACGAGCGGCGTCTGCTCACGGCCATGTCGAGGGTGAGCCACGGGCGGCTCTACTCGCTGTTCATCCCGACCTCGTGGTTCAGCGACCTCAACAACCGGCTGCGCGACTCGATGGTCATCGCCTTCGAGCACGTCATCCTCGAAGGCTTACGGCTCGAACTCGACGACCGCACAGACCTCTTCCTCCACGCCGAGCCGCTCTACGACCAGTCGGCGTTCTACCCCGAAGCGAACGCGCTGCCGGGCGACAGGGGCGCGGGGGCGGGCGTCGGCGGCGAGCGCGGCCCGTCGCCGCTCTACGACCAGGGCTTCTCGGCCGGGGCCGACGCGACGCTGCGCGGCTTCATCGAGCGGTTCGGCGAGCTGAGAGTCAACCGCGCGCGCTACGAAGACCTCGTCCGCGTCGGCAGCGGCTCGCTCGAAGAGCTGGAGGCGCTGGCCGTCTACCTCGGCCACGAGCGGCTCCCCGACGGCTTCGACACGAACAACCCGCTCTACAAGCGGGCGCTGCGCGAGGCGCGCGGCCGGCCGCTCGCCGCGCGCTCTTCGGACGCGCAGCGGGTGGTGGCGGCCAAGGTCGCCGAGATGGTCGAGGTGCTCTACCAGCGGTCTTTCGAGAAGCGTTCGAGCGCCGTCAGCTACAGCTACGTCAACGACATCACGCAGACCGAGGCGCTGCTCGCGCGGCCCGAGTACACGTGGCTGGCGACCTACGTCTTCGACGCGCGCTCGTCGTTCCACGACATGACGCTCACCTCGGGGCTGCACGAGCTGCGCCGCGCCCTGGAGGGGTTGTCGCGCGAGAGCTTCATGGCGGCGGGCGCCCCGGCGCGGGTGCCGCCGCTCTCGCGCCGCCAGCTCGTCTGGGACGGCGAGCTGCTGCGGCGCGCCGTCTCGCTCTGCGCCGACTACGAGCGCTTCGTCGCCGAGCGCGGGGCCTACTCGAAGAGCCTCGACGACTCGCTCCAGCAGGCGGCGCTGGCGCGGCTGCGCGCGAACGTGACCTCGCTCGTCGCGCGCGCGCAGCGCTACCAGCCGGCGCCGCCGCCGCCCGGCGAGTCGGCCCGGCTGGCGAGCCTCGCCGCCGAGGTGCGCAACCTCCAGGCGGCCGAGGAGCCGCTCTCGCAGTTGCTCGCCGCGACCGACCGGCTCGGCCTCGACGCGGGGCTGCGGCCCGCGCTCGCCGCGCAGGTCTCGCACCTGCTCGACTCGGTGGACTCGGCCTTCGAGGCCGAGCGCTTCTACTCGATGGCGCGGCCGCGGTTCGACTGGTGGGACGGCTCGAAGCCGGTCGCGCCGCCGGCCTTCGGGGCCGACAGCCCCGACGACCTCGCGGCCTACCTCGCCGTCCAGCGCAAGCGCATCGCCTACCTCGCGCGCGAGCTGGCCGCGCCCGTCTTCGCCTTCGCCTCGGCGCAGAACCTCCCGGCGCGGCAGGCCCGCGCCCGCCTCGACTGGGGCGAGATGCTGGCCGAGCTGGAGCGCTACGACAACAAGCAGCCCGGCAGCTCGCTCGGCACTTTAGAGAGCTTCATCCTCGCCGGGATGGACAAGGTCGAGGTTGACCGCTGCGACGAGTGGGACGGCGGCGGCGAGGCCCGGCCCTCGCGCGACTTCTTCATCCAGACCCGTAACCACCTGCGCCGCCTGCTCCGCCGCCAGTGCTACGAGCTGGCGGCCGCCCGCTCGCGCCGCGCCACCGAGCTGGCCCGCGAGGCGGACGTGCGCGCGCTCGACAACTACTTCGAGATCGCCGACGCCTTCAACCGCACGCTCGCCGGCCGCTTCCCCTTCGGCGAGGGCGTCCCGACGGCACCTTACGTCGAGGCCGAGCCGTCGGCCGTCCTCGCCTTCTTCCAGCTGCTCGACAAGAAGGGGCCGGCGGCGCGCGAGGCCCTCCAGCGCAACCCGCAGCTCGGCGCGGCGCGCGTCGCGGCTTACGAGTTCCTTGACCAGATGGATCGCGTCCGCGTCTTCTTCGCCGGCTTCCTGGAGAAGAAGACGGGGCCGGCCATAGACTTCAACCTGGAGTTCCGCGTCAACCGCGAGCACGAGGTCGGGGGCGCGCAGATCGCCGACTGGACGCTCGACGTGGGCCGCACCAAGTACCGCTACCTCGACAAGGAGCTGACGGGCCGCTGGGTCTTCGGCGAGCCGGTGCGCCTGACGCTGCGCTGGGCGAACAACTCGCCCGTCGTGCCCTACGCCGCCCCCGAGACGGCGCACTTCAGGGCGCGCGACCGCGTCGCCGTCTTCGAGTACAAGAACCGCTGGTCGCTTTTGACGATGCTGCTCAGGCAGCAGCCCTCGGCGGCCGACTTCGCCCCGTACGACGTGGATCAGGACGTGTACTCGCTCCGCTTCAACATCCCGACGCGCGCCGGCGGGAACCTGTACGACAAGCAGCCCGAGCCGCTGCGGGCCGAGGAGGCGCGCGTCTTCATGCGCCTCTCCCTGCTCGCGCCCGGCGCGAAAGACCCGCTCGAGCTCCCGCGCTTCCCCGCGGGCGCGCCGCGGCTCTGAGCCGTTAACCCCCGAGACCAGTCCCCGAGATGAGCACGGCACCCCCATCCGCCTTCGACCTCGAACCCCTCCTGCGCCCCGTCTCGAACGAGCGCCCGGCCGGCGAGAGCCTCCGCTACGAGGGCACCTACGACCGCATCCGCGACGCGCGGCGCGAGGACGACCCGCGCCTGAGCCGCGGCATCTACGAGACCGAGCTGAAGCGGGCCGACTGGGCCGCGGTCGAGGCCGCCTGCCTCGAAGCCCTCGAGACGCGCACGAAGGACTTGCAGGTCGCGGCGTGGCTGCTCGAAGCCTGGCTCCACCGCTACGGCTTCGCCGGCGCGCGCGAGGGCCTGCGCCTGCTCGCCGCCCTGTGCGAGACGTTCTGGGACGGCCTCCACCCGCAGCTCGACGCGGGCGGCGTCGAGGCCCGCGTCGCGCCCTTCGAGTGGATCAACGAGAAGCTCGCCGTCAAGCTCAAGCAGGTGCCCGTCACCTCGCCTGAGGGTTCGGACGCCGCGGCCTACTCCTACGCCGACTGGGAGAGCGCCTGCCACCTCGAAAACGTCTCCCGGAAAGACCCGAAGGCGGCGCAGGCCGCCGAGGCGCGCGGCCGCGTCACGGTCTCGAAGTTCAGCTCCAGCGTGATGCTCACCGACGGCTACTTCTACGACGCGCTCTACGAGGAGCTGGGCGGCGCGCTGGAGGCGTGCGCGGCCCTCGAAAGCCTGCTCGACGAGCGGTGCGGCCGCCAGGCCCCGAGCCTCTACCGGTTCCGCGAGTCGCTCCTGGCCGTCCAGCGCCTCGCCGCCGACGTGTTGCAGTCGCGCCCCGGCGAGGCCGGCGGGTACGTGGCGGCCGCCGAGGAAGAGGAGATGAGTTACGCCGAAGACCCCGAGGCCGCGGGCGGCGGGGTCTGGACGGCCGGCCCCATCCGCAGCCGCGCCGAGGCCTACCGCCGCCTCGCCGAGGCCGCCGACTACCTCCTGCGGACCGAGCCGCACAGCCCCACGCCCTACCTCGTCAGGCGCGCGGTCGAGTGGGGCGGCATGAGTCTGCAGGAGGTCCTCCAGCAGATCGTCCGCAACGACGGCGAGATGCAGGAGATCAACCGCCTGCTCCGGCTCAGCCCGCCGGGCGGGCGCACGCAGTGACCCCGTTTTAAGACGAACGTCATTCCGAGCAGACCGAATAGCTCTAACCGCAACCCCAAAGTCCGCTTGTCGGAAAGGAGGCAGGAATGCCAGAAAGCACGCAACACAAACTCGACCGGGTGCGCCCGCCCCGCGTCCAGATCACCTACGACGTGGAGATCGGCGACGCCATCGTGATGAAGGAGTTGCCCCTCGTCGTCGGCATCATGGCCGACCTTTCGGGCAAGCCCGAGCGGCCGCTCCCGCCCTTGAGGGAGCGCAAGTACGTCGAGATCGACCGCGACAACTTCAACGACATCATGAAGGCGACGGCCCCGCGCCTCGCCCTCCGGGTCGACAACAAGCTGGTCGGCGGCGAGAACGGCGACGGCGAGGAGAGGCTGAGCGCCGTGCTCAACTTCTCGACCCTCGACGACTTCAGCCCGATCAACGTCCTCAAACAGATCGAGCCGCTGGCCCGGCTCTACGAGGCCCGGACGCGCCTCGCCGACCTGCTCACCAAGCTCGACGGCAACGACGCGCTCGACGCCCTCCTGAAGGACGTGGTGAAGAACACCGAGGGCATGCAGGAAATCAAGGCCTCGATTGGAGGGAACGGCAATGGCGAAAAAGGATGAGAAGACTCCCCAGGCGGAACCCGCCGGCGCGGCCGAGACCGTCGGCCTGCTCGACACCATCATCCAGGAGGGCAAGATGGCGCGCGACGAGTCGCAGCGCCCCTACGCCCGCGACCTCATCGGCGAGTTCGTCTCGCAGGTGCTCGACTCGTCCATCGCCGTCGGCGAGGACACGGTGATGATGATCAACAAGCGCATCGCCGAGATCGACCAGCTCCTCACCGACCAGCTCAACGAGATCATGCACGACCCCGAGTTCCAGCGGCTCGAGGCGGCGTGGCGCGGGCTGCACTACCTGGTGATGAACACCGAGACGAGCACGACCCTCAAGCTCCGGCTGCTGAACGCGACGAAGGCCGAAGTCCTCGGCGACCTGGAGCGGGCCGTCGAGTTCGACCAGAGCGTCCAGTTCAAGCAGCTCTACGAGGAGGAGTACGGCACCTTCGGCGGCCACCCCTACAGCGTGCTCGTCGGCGACTACGAGTTCGGCCGGCACCCGCAGGACCTGGCGTGGCTCGAGAAGATGTCGAACGTCGCGGCGGCCGCCCACGCCCCGTTCATCGCGGCCGCGAGCCCGAAGCTCTTCGACATGGACAGCTTCACCGAGCTGGGCAGGCCGCGCGACCTGGCGAAGATCTTCGAGAACACGGAGCTGGTCAAATGGCGCAGCTTCCGCGAGAGCGAGGACGCGCGCTACGTGGCGCTGACGCTGCCGCACATCCTGCTCCGCCTCCCCTACGGGCCGGACACCAGCCCCGTCGAGGAGTTCGACTTCCGCGAGGACGTGGACGGCAAAGACCACTCGAAGTACCTGTGGGGCAACGCCGCCTACGCGCTGGCCGCGCGCATCACCGACGCCTTCGCCAAGTACAAGTGGACGGCCGCCATCCGCGGCGTCGAGGGCGGCGGCATCGTCGAGGGGCTGCCGGCCCACACCTTCCGCACCGACGAGGGCGACGTGGCCCTGAAGTGCCCGACCGAGATCGCCATCACCGACCGGCGCGAGAAGGAGCTGAACGACCTCGGCTTCATCTCGCTCATCCACTGCAAGAACACCGACTACGCGGCCTTCTTCGGCGGGCAGACGACGCAGAAGCCGAAGGTCTACAACACGCCGCAGGCGACCGCCAACGCGCGCGTCTCCTCGCAGCTCCCCTACATCCTGGCCGCGTCGCGCTTCGCCCACTACATCAAGGCGATCATGCGCGACAAGATCGGGAGCTTCATGACGCGCGAGAACGTCGAGAAGTACCTCAACAACTGGGTCGCCAACTACGTGCTCCTGAACGACGATGCGTCGCAGTCGTCAAAGGCGCAGTTCCCGCTCCGGGAGGCGCGCGTGGATGTCTACGACATCCCCGGCAAGCCGGGCTGCTACCGGGCGACCGTCTACCTGCGGCCGCACTTCCAGCTGGAGGAGCTGACGGCCTCGATTCGCCTGGTGGCGGAGCTGCCGCCCCCGGCAGCCGGCTGACGGGCGGCGGGTGGCGGGTTGCGGACTGCGGATTAGGGGGCGCTGCGGCCTCTTCAATCCGCAATCCGAAACCCGCGACCCGCGCCCGGCATGGCCGGCGCGGGCCGGCCCGGACAGAGACTTTTTGAGAGAAGGAGTGGAAGACGATGGACGTAATCATTTTGGACATGGGCGCCACCCCCACGGGCGAGTCGAACCTGGCGGGCTACAAGGACAAGATCGAGCTGCTCTCGTTCAGCCACGGCGTCGCCATGCAGATCACTGGCGACATCAGCAACTCCGAGCGCACCTCGGGCAAGCCCAACCACCAGGACATGACCGTCACGAAGTACCTCGACGCGGCCTCGCCGGTGCTGAACCAGAGCTGCTGCGAGGGCAAGGCGTACCCGAAGGTGGACATCATCATCGGGCGCAACGACAGCGGCGCGGTCGTCGAGCTGATGCGCTACACGATGAAGAACTGCCTCATCTCGTCGATCTCGGTCGGCGGCGGCGGCGGCGACAAGCCGGTCGAGACGCTGACGCTCAACTACAACCACATGACGTGGAACTTCACCTCGCAGAAGCCCGAGGTCGGCAGCGAGGGGAACGTCAACGGCAAGTGGAACCTCTCGACGAACAAGGCCGAGTAGGGCGCGCGGGAGGAGCCTGATGCGCGACCCGAAACCCGTCGAGGGCGGCCGCGCCCTCCTCTTCGAGCGGCTGACGGACGCCGAGCCGTGGTCGCCCGAAGAGGAGGCGCAGCCCTTCCGCGTGCTCGACGTGCGGGCGCTCAGGGAGTCGGTGCGGCGCGAGCTGGCGCGGCTCCTCAACACGCGCCGCCACGCGCGGCCCGGCGCCGAGGCCGGCGGCGGGATGACCGTCCTCGACTACGGCCTGCCCGACTTCTCGTCGCTCTCGGCCGCGTCGGGCGACGACCGCAAGCGGCTCGCCGCCTCGGTCGCCGCGGCGGTCGCGGCCTTCGAGCCGCGGCTGCGCGACGTGCGCGTCCGCGTCGAGCGCGCCGAGCGGGAGGAGCGCGCGCTCGCGCTCCGGGTCGAGGCCACGCTCTCGGTCGGCCTCGTCGCCGAGCCGGTCTCGTTCCCCGTCCTCGTCCGCACGAAGACGGGGGAGGCGGAGGTGCATGAAGACGAGCCAGCATGAAGAGCTGCTCCGGTACTACCGGAGCGAGCTGACCTACCTGCGGCGGATGGGCGGCGAGTTCGCCGCCCTCTACCCGCGCGTCGCGGCCCGCCTCGAACTGGGCCGGGACGAGTGCGCCGACCCGCAGGTCGAGCGGCTCATCGAGTCGTTCGCCTTCCTCACCGCCCGCCTCCAGCGCGACCTCGACGCCGAGTTCCCCGAGATCACGACGGCGCTCCTCGGCGTCCTCTACCCGCAGTTCACCGCGCCGGTCCCGCCGATGGCCGTCGCGCGCTTCGACGTAGACCCCGACCAGGGCAAGCTCACCACGGGCTTCCCCGTCGCGCGCCACACGCCGCTGACGGCCTTCACGCGGCAGGGGCACCCGTGCCGCTTCCGCACCTGCTACCCCGTCACGCTCTGGCCGCTGCGGGTCACCTACGCCGGCTTCGAGGACACGGGGCAGTTCGACTTCCTCGACGCCTCGGCGAAGGTCGCCTCCGTGCTCAGACTGAAACTGCACTGCGCGGGCGGCGACCTCTCCGAACTCGAACTCAGGCGGCTGCGCTTCTACCTCAACGGCGAGCCGGGCCTGGCGAGCGCCCTCTACGAGCTGCTCTTCTGCCACGTCCTCGGCGTCGCGGCGCTGCCGACCGACGGCGGCCGCCCCGTCCACCTGCCGCAGGACTCGATACTCCCCGTCGGCTTCGGCCCCGAGGAGGACGTGCTGCCCTACCCGCGCCAGGCCCACCCCGGCTACCGGCTCTTGCAGGAGTACTTCGCCTTCCCGGAGAAGTACCACTTCTTCGACCTCGACCACCTCGACCGGGCCCTGCGCGGCTCGACGCTCGACCTCCTCTTCCTGCTCGACCGGCGGCCGGCCGAGCACCTCTCGGTCGGCGCGGAGACCTTCGCCCTGGGGTGCACGCCGATCATCAACCTCTTCCGCAAGACGACCGAGCCGATCCGCCTCGACCACCGCGCGCCCGAGTACCGGCTCGTCCCCGACAAGCGGCGCGAGCGGACGACCGAGGTGCACTCGATTCTCTCGGTCTCGGCCTCCTCGAACGCCGACGACGAGACGCGCCGCTTCGAGCCGTTCTACTCCTACACGCACGGGATGGACGGCGGCGGGCACAACGCCTTCTGGCACGCGCGCCGCGCCGAGTCGGTTGACCGGGACGTCTCGGGCACCGAGATGTTCCTCACCTTCCTCGACCTCGACTTCCGGCCGAGCCTCCCGCCGGCGCAGACCGTCTACGCCCACACGCTCTGCACGAACCGCGAGCTGGCGACGCAGCTGCCGGCCGGCGCCTTGCTCCAAATCGAGGAGCAGGCCCCGCTCTTCGGCATCTCGTGCCTGACCAAGCCGACCTTCCCCGTCCAGCCGCCGCTGCGCGGCCAGACGCTCTGGCGGCTCGTCTCGCACCTGTCGCTCAACCATTTGTCGCTCGCCGAGGGGCGCGACAGCCTGCCGGCCCTGCGCGAAATCCTGAAGCTCTATGGCTTCTCGAACCGCCCCTCGGCCGAGCAGCAGATCGCCGGCCTCGTCTCGATGGAGTGCCGCCCGGTGGTGCGCCGCGTCGGGCGGGAGGCTTGGCGCGGCTTCTGCCGCGGCACCGAGGTGACGCTCGAGTTCGACGAGGACATGTACGTCGGAAGCGGCGCGTTCCTCCTCGGGGCGGTGCTCGAACGCTTCCTCGCGCTCTACGCCTCGGTCAACTCATTCACGCAGCTCCGCATCCGGAGCCGGCAGCGCGAAGGGGTCTGGAAACAGTGGCAGCCCACGGTTGGGGAAAAGATCGTCCTGTAGACGAGTGGCTCTACGAGGAGGGCTACCGCTTCGACTTCTTCCAGGCGGTCAAGCTCCTCGAGCTGAGCCGGCCCGCGCTCGCCCCCGTCGGCGAGGGGGCCGAGCCCGCCCGCGAGCCCGTCCGCTTCAAGTCGGCCGTCGGCCTCTCGTTCCCGGCCAGCGACGTGGCCGAAGTCCGCCCGCCCGAGGGCGAGGCCGGCGCGGCCGAGATGACCGTCAACTTCATGGGGCTGGCCGGCGCGCTCGGGCCGCTGCACGCGCCGACGACCGAGCAGGTCATCGAGCGCGTCTGGCGCAGGGACACTTCGCTCCGGGACTTCCTCGACATCTTCAACCACCGGCTCGTCTCGCTCCTCTACCGCATCCGCAAAGTCCACCGCGTCGGGCAGGGCGGAGCGCCGCCCGGCTCCGACCGCCTCTCTTCGTACCTCTACGCCGCGTTCGGGCTCGGGACGCCGGGCCTCCGCGGGCGGATGCAGGTCAAGGATCGCTCGCTCGCCTTCTACGCCGGCCTGCTCGGCCAGCAGCCGCGCTCGATGGTCGGCCTCGAACGGCTCCTGGAAGACTACTTCCGCGTCGGCGCGCGCGGCCGGCAGTTCGAGGGGCGCTGGCTCGTGCTCGACGAGGAGCAGCGGACGGCCATCGGGCTGGCGGGGAGGAACGCGCGGCTCGGCGTGGACGCGACGGTCGGCGGGCGGGTCTGGGATCAGCAGGCCGCCTTCGAGTTGGAACTCGGCCCGCTCGCGCTCGAAGAGTTCCTCGACTTCCTGCCGACGGGCTGGGCCTTCGCCCCGCTCTGCGACCTGGTGCGCTTCTACGCCGGCGACGAGTGCGAGTTCCGCGTGCGGCTGACTTTGAAGGCGGCCGAGGTGCCGGCGGCGCGCCTCGGCGCGGCGGGCGGCGCGCGGCTCGGCTGGACTTCCTGGCTCAAGCGGGCCGACTGGTCGGAGGACGACCTGCGGCTCGACTGCGTCGCCGGCCCCTTCTGCCACCTGAAGGCCGCGGCGTGGGCGCGGG
>DASZKF010000420.1:0-11768 GCA_035947355.1 Pyrinomonadaceae bacterium
TCTGCGTGAGCTGAGAGGCGCAACGCGCGCGGCCCGAACCCGAAACCCGAAACCCGTAACCCGAAACTGCTTTTAATCCCAATATCGGACAGGCGTTTTTATTTTCGGGAAAGTCGTTGAAAAAGGGCGGGCCGAAACTTACAATCAAAGGTGCGGGGGCCGCTGCACGCCCCTTGCAAGCGGGCCGGGAGGCACAACTGGGGCGGGCCGAAAAGCATCCAATTCGGGCCGGCCGCCCCGTAAATTCGTATGCGCTCCCGCGGGGCGGCGGCCGGGACAGGGGACGAGCCGGGGCGGGCGCGGGAGCGACAAAAGACGCCGAGTTGGGTTATCATCGGCGCCGGAGGCAGAGAAGATTTTGAGTTCCACGGCAAGACAACTGATTTTCTGGGTGCTCATCCTGGTCGGGGCCGTCATGCTCTACCAGTTCGTCGTCAACAAGGACGGGCGCGGCGCGAAGCCCCTGGACTACGCCGAACTGGTCGAGAAGGTTCGCAACGGCCAAGTCGATCAACTCACCGTCAAGCAGTCCGAGGCGGTCTCGGTGCAGAAGGACAAGACGGAGTGGCGCACGACCATTGAAGGCGACGAGATCAAGGGCAACCTGGTCGCGCTCGCCACCGAGCGCGGCCAGAACGGCGTCCAGCGCGTTAAGAAAGTAAATATCGAGCCGGCGTCGGGCGGCATCCTCTGGTCAATCCTCGCCTGGTGGGGGCCGGTGCTCCTGCTCGTCGGCTTCTGGATTTTCATGCTGCGGCAGATGCAGTCGGGCGGCAACAAGGCGCTCTCGTTCGGCAAGTCGCGCGCGAAGCTCCTGAACAACCAGCAGAAGCGCGTCACCTTCAAGGACGTGGCCGGCGTAGACGAGGCGAAGGAAGAGCTGCAGGAGATCATCGAGTTCCTCAAGGAGCCGCAGAAGTTCCAGAAGCTCGGCGGGCGCATCCCCAAAGGCGTCCTGATGATGGGGCCGCCGGGCACGGGCAAGACGCTCCTGGCCCGCGCCGTCGCCGGCGAGGCCAACGTCCCGTTCTTCTCCATTTCGGGGTCGGACTTCGTCGAGATGTTCGTCGGCGTCGGCGCCTCCCGCGTCCGCGACCTCTTCGAGCAGGGCAAGAAGAACGCGCCCTGCATCATCTTCATTGACGAGATTGACGCCGTCGGGCGTCATCGCGGCGCAGGACTCGGCGGCGGACACGACGAGCGCGAGCAGACCTTGAACCAGTTGCTCGTCGAGATGGACGGCTTCGAGTCGAACGACGGCGTGATCCTGATGGCCTCGACGAACCGGCCCGACGTGCTCGACCCGGCCCTGCTCCGGCCCGGCCGCTTCGACCGCCGCGTCGTCGTCTCGCGCCCCGACGTGCGGGGCCGCGAGGGCATCCTCAAAGTCCACACGCGCAAGATTCCTCTGGGCGAGGACGTGGACATCTCCGTCATCGCGCGCGGCACGCCCGGCTTCACCGGCGCGGACCTCGCCAACCTCGTCAACGAGGCGGCCCTGAACGCGGCCCGCTACAACCAGAAGATCGTCCGGATGGGCGACTTCGAGCTGGCGAAGGACAAGGTCCTGATGGGGGCCGAGCGCAAGAGCATGGTCATCACCAACGAGGAGAAGCGCGTCACGGCCTACCACGAGGCCGGCCACACGCTCGTCGGCCTCAAGGTTCCGAACGCCGACCCCGTCCACAAGGTGACGATCATCCCGCGCGGGATGGCCCTGGGCGTCACGCAGCAGCTGCCCGAGGGCGACCGCCACAACTACTCGAAGGATTACCTCCTGGGCCAGATCGCCATCCTGATGGGCGGGCGCATCGCCGAGGACACCTTCCTCGGGAGCATCACGACCGGCGCGTCGAACGACATCGAGCGCGCCACCGAGCTGGCACGCGCGATGGTCTGCGAGTACGGCATGAGTGACCTCGGGCCTCTGACCTTCGGCAAGAAGGAGGAGCAGATCTTCCTCGGCCGCGAGATCGCGCAGCACCGCGACTACTCAGAGGACACGGCGATCAAGATTGACCAGGAGGTCAAGAAGATCGTCAACGAGCAGTACGCGCGGGCCCGCGGCATCATCGAGGAGAACCGCGACGTGATGGTGCGCCTCTCCGAGACGCTCTTAGAGCGCGAGACGCTCGACGGCGTGCAGATCCGCCGCATCGTGGCGGGCCTCCCGCTCGACGACGACCAGCCCTCGACCAAGGACGACGAGGGCCGCCCGCAGCTCAAGGAGCCGGCGACCAACCCGCTCAAGCCGATCCTGCCGCCCATCACCGGCAGCAACCCGGCGACGGCGTAACGCCGCAGGCGGAAATTACAAGGCAGGGGCGGGGACGAGTTCTCCGCCCCCGCCTCGCTATTTCATCCGCCGGTCGAGTTTGGCGGCGGCTAGTTTCAACACAGAGGACACAGAGTTCACAGAGGTCACAGAGAAGAAGATGTCTTTCTCTGTGGCCTCTGTGCTTGCTCTGTGAACTCTGTGTGAGACCGGCGTCGCCCGACGTTCAACTTCAGCGGACGCCGCACCGCTTCAACAGCGCGCTCTAATCTGTTATAGAAAGTCGTCGTGCTTACCGCCATCACGAGAGAGCCGGCCGGGAGCCTCGGGCGCTGCGAGCTGACCTACGTCGGCCGCCAGACGATTGACACGGGGCGCGCGGCCGCGCAGCACCGCGGCTACCGCCGCGCGCTCGAAGACTGCGGCGCGCGGGTCGTCTTGCTGCCCGCGGTCGAGGGGCTGCCGGACAGCGTCTTCGTAGAGGACACGGCCGTCGTGCTCGACGAGCTGGCCGTCATCGCTTCGCCGGGCGTCGCCTCGCGCCGCGCCGAGGCCGAGCTGATCGAACCCGAAGTGGCGCGCCTCCGCGAGGTCGCGCGAATCTCCCCGCCCGCGACCCTGGAGGGCGGCGACGTGCTGCGCGTCGGCCGCCGCCTCTTCGTCGGCCTCTCGCCGCGCACGAACCGCGCCGGCGTCGAGGCCCTGCGCGCCCTGGCCGCACCCCGCGGCTACGAGGTCGTGCCGGTCGCGCTCCGCGACTGCCTGCACCTCAAGACGGCCTGCACGGCGGCCGACGACGGGACGATTCTGCTCAACCCCGAGTGGGTGGGCGGGGAGACCTTCCGCGGCTACGAGCGGGTCGCCGTCCACCCCTCGGAGCCTTGGGCCGCCAACACCGCCCGCGTCGGCGCCTCTCTCCTCGTCGGCGCGGCCTTCCCCCGCACCGCCGAAGCCCTCGCGCGCCGCGGCCTCGACGTGCGCACACTCGACGTCTCCGAGTTCGCCAAGGCCGAAGGCGGACTCACCTGCATGAGCCTGATAGTAGACAGTAGTCAGTAGCCAGTAGCCAGTAGGCTCCGCACTACGGCCGCTGACGCTGACACGCGAACGGTTCGCGAGCGAAAGTCTTTCTACTGGCTACTGACTACTGTCTACTGACTACTTCTTTTATGCTTTGGAAACTCGCGCGGCGGGAGTTGGCTTACGGCGGGCGGACGCTGGTGATGGGCGTTTTGAACGTGACGCCGGACAGCTTCAGCGACGGCGGGCGGTTCTTCGACCCGGCCCGCGCGCTCGCCCGCGCCGAGGAGATGGCCGAAGAGGGCGCGGACATCATAGACGTGGGCGGCGAGTCCACGCGGCCCGGCGGCGCTCCGGTCTCGGAGGAGGAGGAGCTGCGGCGCGTCGTGCCGCTAATCGAGGCCCTCGCCGCGCGGCTCGCCGTCCCGCTCTCGGTAGACACGACGAAGGCGGCGGTGGCGCGCGCCGCGCTCGCCGCCGGGGCCGAGATCGTCAACGACATCTCGGGCCTTCGCTTCGACCCTCCGCTCGCCGACGAGGCCGCCCGCGCCGGGGCCGGCCTCGTCCTCATGCACTCGCGCGGCACGCGCGAGACGCTGCACGCGCTCCCGCCCGTCGAGGACGTTATGGGAGAGGTGACGCGGGGCCTGCGGCGGTCAATCGCCGAGGCCGTCGGCCGCGGCGTCGCGCGCTCGTGCATCGCCGTAGACCCCGGCATCGGCTTCGGCAAGAGCCAGGAGCAGAACGTCGAACTCCTCGCGCGACTCGACCGTCTCGCGCGCGAGTTCGCCGACTTCCCGCTGCTCGTCGGCCCCTCGCGCAAGCGCTTCATCGGCGCGCTCGCCGGCGTCGAAGCGCCCGCCGAGAGGCTGCACGGCACGATGGCCTCGGTCACGGCCGCCATCCTCGGCGGCGCTTCAATAGTCCGCGTCCACGACGTGCGCCCCGCGGTCGAGACCGCGCGCGTCGCCGACGCGATTAAAAACAGTCCGGAGTCTAAAGTCTGAAGTCCGGAGTCAAAAACACTCTCCCGCTTTTGGACCCCGGACTTCAGACTTTAGACTCCGGACTTCTTTTGTTGTATCGTGCTTCGTCCCGCTTCGGAAATCGTTCGTGAGGGAATCTTCGGAAAAATGTTCTTGAGTCGTCCGCTCCGGCGCGCCTGCGCGCTCGCCGTGTTGGTCTTCTTCGCATCGGGGTTCCGCGAGTGCTACGAGCCGGTGCGGAAGTCGGGGCTGCCGGCGCACGTCCGCACCGTCGCCGTGCCGGCCTTCCAGAACCAGGCGCTGCGCTACCGCATCGAGCACCGCTTCACCGACGCCGTGATGAACGAGATCATCCGGCGCGGCAAGGGGCTGCGGGTGCAGAGCGAGCCGGCGGGCGCCGACGTCGTCGTTGACGGCACGATCAAGAGCTTCTTCTTCTACGGCGTGCTGCTCGACACGCGGGGCCGCGCCCGCATCTTCGAGGTCAACATCAACGCCGCCGTCACCGTCCGCGACCGCGTCAAGAACCGCGTCCTCTACGACAACCAGGACTACGTCTTCCGCGGCGAGTTCGAGTTCACCGACGACCCGCGCAGCTTCTTCAACGAGGAAGACCCGGCCGTCGAGCGCCTCGCCCGCAGCTTCGCCGAGAGCCTCGTCTCCACCCTCGTCAACGGCTTCGGCGTCAACGAGGAGCCATAAAGACAAGTAGACAGTAGACAGTAGTCAGTAGCCAGTAGGCTCCGCTTTATGGCCGCCGACGCTGACACGCGAACGATTCGCTAGCGAAAGTCTTTCTACTGGCTACTGACTACTGTCTACTGTCTACTTCCTTATGCCTTCCATCACGCGCGAGGAGCTGAAGCGTTCGCTGAAGGCCGGGCGGGTTGACCCGCTGTACCTGTTCTACGGGCCGGAGGGGTATTTGCGCGACGCGGCGGCGCGGGCCGTGGCGGACGCGGCGCTGAAGGGCGCGGCGCTGCGCGAGTTCAACGAGTCGGGCTTTAGCCTGGCCTCGGCCGACGTGCAGCAGGCCATCGCCGCCGCCGAGCAGTTGCCGATGATGGCGGCGCGCCGCGTCGTGCGCGTCACAGACTTCTCGAAGCTGCGCGAGGCGGACGAGGGTGCGCTCACGCGTTACGTGACGCGGCCCGCCGAGAGCACGGTCGTCATCTTCGTCGCCGACGCGCTCGACAAGCGCCTGAGGCTCAGCAAGACGCTCCTCGAGGTCTGCACGAGCGTCGAGTTCGCCGAGCTGAAGGACGCGGAGCTTGCGGCGTGGGCGAGAGACCACCTCCGCAAGCTCGGGGCGACGGCCGACGAGCGCGCCCTGCGGCAGGCGGTCGCGCTGGCCGGGCCGAACGTGCGGCAGTTGGTGACCGAGCTGGAGAAGCTGGCCGCGGCGGCGCTGCCGTCGGGCTACGTCTCGATTGAGCTGGTCGAGGAACTCGTCGGCCGCTCGCGCGAGCTTTCGAACTTCGAGCTGACCGACCACCTCGTCGCGCGCGACCGGCGGCGCGCCCTGCAGACCCTCTCGCGCCTCCTCGACGACGGGGCCGAGCCGCTGATGCTCATCGGCCTGCTCGCCAGCAGCTACCACCGCCTCGCGCTCGCCAAAGACCTGATGTCGCGCGGCGCGCCGGAGCAGGAGGTCTTCGGCGTCGTCAAGATGCCCTACCACCAGCGCAAGGAATTCCTCGCCACCGCGCGCCGCGCCGACGCCGACGATCTCGCCCGCCGCATCCGCCGCATCGCCGAGGCCGACCTCGCCATCAAGACCTCGCAGGCCACGCCGCGTCTCCAGCTCGAAATGCTCGTCTGCGAGCTGTCGGCGTGAAAGAAATCAGCCACAGAGGCACAGAGATTAAGAACAAAATAAAAACCCTTGCCGGAGAGTTGAGCTAAGCATCCAAAGTTCAAGCCTCCGGCAAGGGTTTTTTGTTTCTTCTTCTCTGTGTCTCTGTGGCTATTTTTCTTCGCTAAAAGTCCAGCGGTTTCAGGTCGGGTTCGACCCAGCGGGCGCGGGCCTCGTCGGAGTCAACAACGGCCTTGCTGTAGTATTCGAAGACGAGGCGCGAGTCGCCGCACTCTTCGATGAGCTGGTTGGCGAGTTCCGCGAGCGGGCGGCCCGTGCCGGCGCGCGCGGCGAAGGCGCGGACGCGCCGCACCCAGAAGAGGGTCAGCGTCTCGTGGTACTTGCGCGGGTCTACGCCGTGCGCGGCGATGAATCGCGTAAGACCTTCGCGCATCCGGTCGGCCGCGGCCCGCTCGTCGCCGAGCCTCACGAGCAGGGCGAGCGCGACCGTCAGGTGTCGGCCGTGGTCGAACTCCGCCGCCGGCAGCCCGCACGACTCGAAGCCGCTCAAGACCGCCTCCACATCCTCGTCGCCCCGGTAAAGTCTGCCGCCCATCGCCGCCTCCTTTCGCCGCCCGCGGACAGAAAAGGGGCGGGGCAGGCCGTTTACACCCGACCTGCCCCGCCCGGCTGAGACTGTCTGTTGCTGTAATCCGTCTACTTCGACTCGTTCGCCCGCAGCGTCAGCCGCGACTTGAAGCGCGCGGCGGCGTTGCGGTGCAGCGCCCCCTTCTGCACGGCCTTGTCTATGAGCGAGACCGTCTGGGGCAGCAGCGCCTTCGCGGCCCCGGCGTCGCCGCCTTCGAGCGCGGCGCGCAGCTTCTTGATCCCCGTGCGCAGCTTCCCGCGGTTGCCGCGGTTGATCAGGCGGCGCTTCTCGTTCTGGCGCATGCGCTTCTCTGCGGATTTGTGATTCGGCATCCTTCGAAACTCCGTCGTAACTGGCTTGGTGTTAAAGCGGCCCCGCACAGCGTGCGATCCGGCCCTGTGCGCAAAGCAAAAAGTATAGGGGCCGGCCCCCGGAGTGTCAAGGCGGGCGGCCCGCGCCGCCCGCCCCGGCCCACCTTCGTTGACACCCGCGCGGCCCATGTTGTAGCGTGCAAAGGCAAGATGAGACAGCCCGACACCGCCACCCTCGGACGACCCGCCACGCGCCCCCCGCGACAAGGAGAAGAGAGCGACTTTTGAAGAAGATCGAGCTGCCGCCAAGGGCCGTCGAGACGCTGTTCGGCGTCCACGACCAGAACATCAAGTACCTCGAATCGCTGCTCGGCGTGCGCGTCGACACCCGCGGCCAGGACCTGACGATAGACGGCGACCCGGCGGACGTGGAGACGGCCGAGCGCATCATCGAAGACTTCGCCGCGCTCTTCACCGAAGGCAAGACCTTCACCGACCGCGAGCTGCGCGAGGCCTTCGCCCAGATCGCCGAAGACCGCGCCTACTCCCTGCGCGACTACTTCACCAAGGCCCGCTTCAACCCGGCCGGCAAGAAGCAGGTCGCCCCCAAGTCCGCCACCCAGCGCCGCTACATCGAGGCCATCCAGAACAACGACATCGTCTTCGGCATCGGCCCGGCCGGCACCGGGAAGTCGTATTTGGCCGTCGCCATGGCGATCCAGGCGCTGATGCAGAAGCAGGTGAGCCGCATCGTGCTGGCCCGCCCCGCGGTCGAGGCCGGCGAGCGGCTCGGCTTCCTCCCCGGCGACCTCCAGGAGAAAGTTGACCCCTACCTCCGCCCCCTCTACGACGCCCTCTTCGACCTCATCGAGGCCGACCGCGTCACCCGCATGCTCGAAAAGCGCATCATCGAGGTCGCCCCGCTGGCCTTCATGCGCGGAAGGGCACAGCCGCTGCACAGCCGCGTGCTGACACCGTCGGGCTGGCGCTTGATGGGTGAACTCAGGCCCGGCGACGAGGTCGTCGGCTCCGACGGCAGCCCCGCGCGCGTGCTCGGCGTCTACCCGCAGGGGCCGAAAGAGGTGTACCGCCTGACGATGACGGACGGCGCGAGCGCGCTGGCCTGCGCCGAACACCTCTGGGCGGTGAGCACGCCGGAGGACAAGCGCGACGGCAAGCCCCCGCGCGTGCTGGAGACGAGGGAGATGCTCGGCGGACTCCGCCGCGCACACCAGCACCGTTACGAGCTGCCTCTGCTTTCCGCGCCGGTGGCGTGGACGCGCCGCGAAGTCCCGCTCGAGCCTTACGCGTTGGGGCTGCTCATCGGCGACGGCTGCATCACCGACAAGACCACGCCCAGCTTTTCGACCTCCGACACGGAGCTGGTGTCGTCGTTGCAACTCGCCTTCGCGGACATGCCCCTGGGCTTCCGGCGCAAGTCGGAAATCGACTACGTGCTTGCCAACCCCGCGGCCGGGCGCGGCGGCCGCATCGTGCGCAACCCGCTCACGCAATCTCTGCGCGACCTCGGCCTAGCCGGGACGCGCTCTGCCACCAAGTTCGTCCCCGAAGATTATCTCTACAACAGTGCCGGCGTCCGCCACGCCGTCTTGCAAGGGTTGCTCGACACCGACGGCGGCCCGGTCACGCAGGCGGGCCGCACCTGCCGGGTTCAATACACCACCACTTCGGAAAGATTGAGGGACGACGTACTGTTCCTCGTACGCTCGCTCGGCGGCGTGGCCTACTGGCGCAGGCGCGGGGCCGAGGGGCGCAAGCCCGGTTTCGCGAACGGAAGGCAAGTCCCTTACTGCCACGACGCCTTCGTGATGGACATCCGCCTGCCGCGGGAGTTCGAGCCTTTCCGCCTCGCACGCAAGGCCGCCGTCTACCGCGAGCGCGGCGGCGGCCGCCCGATGCGCTTCGTCAAGAGCATCGAGCCGGCCGGCGTGCACGAGACCCGGTGCATTAGCGTCGAGGCCCCCGACTCGCTCTACGTCACGGACGACTTCATCCTGACGCACAACACGCTTGCAGACGCCTTCATCATCCTCGACGAGGCGCAGAACACGACGAGCGAGCAGATGAAGATGGCCCTGACGCGCATCGGCTTCGGGTCGAAGTGCGTGGTGACGGGCGACGTGACGCAGATTGATCTGCCGACCGGCAAGCGCAGCGGGCTGATCGAGGCCGAGCGTATCCTCTCCAAAATCGAGGGCATCGAGTTCGTCTACTTCACCGACAAGGACGTCGTCCGCCACCGCCTCGTCCAGATGATCATCCGCGCCTACGAGCAGCACACGAGCAAGAACACCAACATCTGATATGGAACCCTCTTCGGCCGCCATCACCGCTGTCGCGTGGGTCTGGGACAAGTACGGTAAGGCCCTCACCGAGAAGACCGCGGGCGCGCTCCGGGGCCGCTGGGAGGAGTTCGGCTGGAGGAGGGCGGCCGAGAACTACCGCGCCAAGATCAAAAAGCTCTACGGCACGATGCAGATCATGGGCATGGCGCAGCCCGTGCCCTTAGACGACATCTTCACCGACGTCTACATGCTCGACCGACCCACCGCCTTCGGCCGCTTCGACATCGAGCAGTTGAAGCAGCTCGCGGCCGACCCCGACAAGCCGCCGGAGAAGGCCGAGCGGGTCAACGGCCTGGCGCTGGTCAGGGAGAAGATCAACCTCTTCATCCTCGGCAAGCCGGGCGCGGGCAAGACGACCTTCCTCAAGTACATCGCCTTACAAGCCGCCAAACGGAACGTCGACAAGATTCCCGTCTTCGTCCCCCTCAAAGAGTGGGCCGATTCCGGCTCCAAGCTGATGGACTTCACCGGGGAGCGTTTCGACATCTGCGACTTCCCCGACGCGCGGCCGTTCGTCGAGGAGTTGCTGAAGTCGGGCGACGCCATCGTCCTCTTCGACGGCCTGGACGAAGTCAATCAGGAGGGGGGCCAGCGGGACGCGCAGACGCGCGCGATGAACAACTTCGTCGAGAAGTACGACCAGACGCAGTGCCTCATCACCTGCCGCCTCGCCGCCAGCGACTACTCCTTCCAGCCCTTCACCTACGTGGAGATCGCCGACTTCGACGAGCGGCAAATCGAAAGGTTCGTCGGCAACTGGTTCCGCGACAACGAGGGCGAGCGGGACGAAGAGACGCGCAAAAAATTCCTCGCCGAGTTTCAGAAGTATGACAACAAGGGCCTCCGCGACCTGGCCCGCACGCCGCTCCTCCTGACGCTGCTCTGCCTCGCCTTCAACGAGACGCTGACCTTCCCGCAGCGCCGGGTCGAGATTTACGAGGAGGCTTTAGACGCGCTGCTGAAGAAGTGGGACTCCTCGCGCCGCATCAAGCGCGACGAGGTCTACCGCAAGCTCTCGCTCGGTCACAAACAGAACCTGCTGGCCCGCATCGCCGCCGAGACGTTCGAGAACAACGAATACTTCATCCCGCAGGCGGAACTCGCGCGGAGGATTACGGAATACGTCAAGAACATCCCGCCGCACGACGCGGGCGAAGAGGCCGACGGTGAAGCCATCCTCAAAGCCGTCGAGGCCCAGCACGGCATCTTCGTCGAGCGCGCGCAGAAGGTTTATTCCTTCTCGCACCTCACCTTCCAGGAATACTTCACGGCCAAATACATCGTCGCCAACGCGGCGAAGGGCACGCTGTCGAGGCTGGTTAAGGGGCATTGCACGGACGGCCGTTGGCGCGAGGTGTTCCTGTTGACAGCGAGCTTGTTGCCGGACGCCGGCCATTTCATGACGACTTTCCGGCGCAGTGTTGACGAGTTGCTCGGCGGCGATGCGAAGCTGAGGGCGCTGTTGGGCTGGGCGGCCCGGAAGTCGTCTGCGATTCAAGCCGAGCCTTGGTTCGTGCGGCCCAACTACCTGTTTCTTGAGCTTCACTACACGAGCCGGAGCCCGATTCTCGCCCGCGCGCTCACGCTCGCCCTCGACCTCGCGCGCTCCGGCGGTCGCGCCCGCGACATCGGCCGCGAGCACGCGCTGACCGTCGCGCTCGACCACGCCCTCGTCAACACGCTCGACCGCACCCGCGAGTCATTCATCCGTGACCCCGCCGGCCGGTGCGCTCGTGATCGCGCGCTCGCCCTCGATCGCGCCCGCGATTTAGGGTTGGATCGCCTCGCGGAAGAGATCGCTGCCCTTCAGATACCGACTAACAGGGTGGCCCCCGCCGAGTGGCAGTTGTTCGCGGATCGGCTGCGGGCCTTAATGTTAAGGCACCGGGACATTCGGCATGAATGGAACTTAACGGAAACACAAGAGGCGCGCCTGGCGGATTACCTCGTCGCTAACATCCTGTTGCAGGATTGTTTGGAACTGGCTTTTATGCCCCGCGACGAAAAGAAGGCGATGCTGAACAGTTTGTACCTGCCCCCGCCACTGGGCGCCGAAGGGGCGGGGGGCCGATCTTGAGGGAGGGCGCGTCAAGTCTCGGTGGCATAGCGCGTGGGCTATGCTGAGGCGCCCTCCCTGACGGTCTGGCTCCCGCCGTTGAGATATGATTGAAGTCGTGAACCGCCAGCGGATGATGCCGATAGAGTTGGGGCGCTGGCGAGCGTTCGCGGAGAAGGCTCTGAAGGTCGTGCCGGCGGGGGGGGCGGGGGTGACGGTGGCGTTCGTGTCGGATAGGGCGATGCGGGAGTTGAATAGGCGCTGGCGGGGGAGGCGGGGGACGACGGATGTTCTGTCGTTCCCGGCGGGG